>JBJEKS010000276.1:0-1642 GCA_051878755.1 Bacteroides sp.
GTCGCGTGAGGAGTAGCCCACCTCGAGCGCCTGGCCCATGTAGTCCTCGAAGTAGTGGATCGTCAGTTCGTGAAGACCGGCTTCGAGTGCCACCTTGCCCTCTGCGCGGCGGGCGCTGTGGCCGCCGTCGTTGTCCACCACCTTCGTACCGTCAATCAGCAGCACGCTGCCGTCATCGCTGTAGGTGTAGAAGCGATAGACTCCACGCTGGGGGATGTCAATCAGCGCACGGAATTCGTAGGCAAAGTGATCCTCTGCGGCTGCCTCGGCAATGGAGGGCACGGGCATCACGCCACGCTTTACCACCCTACAGGCGGCTATCTGCTCCACCTTCTTGCATTTCCCTTCGTAATAGGTATAGGCTACGCCGGGCTTCAGCTTTTTTGTCGGGTGCGCCAGGGCAGGCAGGTAGGTCATGGTGCGCTCCTCCACACCGTTGAGCGCCGAGGGGTAGTACCACGCCTCTTCACGTCCCTCGGGGGTGGTAATCCAGCTGTCGAAGCGGCGCTGGCCTTCGTAGAGCTCGATGATGCGGGCTCCGCGCTTCAGCTCGCCGTAGGCTTCGGCACCCGTCACACGGCCATATCCCAGGGCCATGCCGAGGTGAAGGCCGATGAAGTCGTTGTCGTGGTCGTGACCGCAGAAGGTGGCCATCACCTCCTGCTTATCCACCATGGAGGCAAAGAGGCCGCTGTTGATGTCGGGCGAGGCTACAGCTCCCTCCAGGAAACGACCGTAGCACTCCTCATGCCGGGCCACGGCATCGTATTCAGTCAGGGGAATATGGAAGAAGGCTACGGCAGGCAGCGGTTGGCCTCCGTTGAGCGCTGTGTAGCGCCGGCTCTCGTTGCGGTACCAGGCTATCTGGTCGAAGTGTACCCAGTCGTAGTGGCCCAGCAACTTGCGGGGCTGGTAGTCGTTGGAGTCAATTAGGTAGAGTAGCGCCTGGGGTTGACGGTCTGCTTCTTGTATGTCGGCCTGACCCTTCGCGCCCAGTATGGGAACCACGCAGTTGCCCAGTCCGCCAATCTCCTTCGGCCCCTTCTCGCCTACAAACCAGGGACTCTTCAGCAGCAGCGTATAGATGGAGTCTTTGGTCAGGTACTCGGCGTCGTGGTTGCCCATGGTCACGGCAAAGGGCATCTGCTCCTCCTCAAAGAGGGTGATGATGCGCTTCCAACCCTCGGTGGCAGGGTCGCCAGTGACTACATCACCACTCAGCACGGCCAGCTGCGGACGCTCCGCACGCAGCACGGCGCGGATGGTGGCAGCGGTGGTGTCGCACTTGGGCGAGCCGGGCATCCAGTGGATATCGGTAAACTGGGCGATGCGGAACTTGCCCTCCGCAAAGCGCAGCGCAGGCTGCTGGGCCATTAGGTTGAGGCCCAACAGCAGTGCCAGGAGGCATAACAGGTTTGTTCTTTTCATTCTTCTTTGGATAATACATTTAAAAAATCTCTATCTCATCCATTGCCAATTCGGGTAGTTTGCCTTCATCAAACCAACCTTGCGGGACGGGTCCTCCGCTGAGCAGGGTGAGGCGGACGAATCGGGCCTGCTGAGGCGGGAAGCTGAGCGTGACGGGAAAGCGGGTCCCTTCGGTCAAGGTGAAGTCGTACTCCGGCTGCAGGGTGGCTACCTC
>JBJEKS010000277.1:0-8999 GCA_051878755.1 Bacteroides sp.
AGGTCGCTCAGGTCGAAGCCCTCACCGCAGGTGGCGTTGCTGTAGTCACGCGCCAAGGAGGCACTGGCCGAGCCTACCACCACGATGCTGACATCGCTCTTGCGGGCAGCCTGCACAGCCTCAGCAAAGCCTCTGCGGTTGTCGGTCACGAGGTCACAGCCCTTGGCATAGTTCAAGGTGATGCGGTTGCCCACCTGCTCCTTCAGCGCCTGGAGCAGGGTGATGCCGTCCCTGTTGTCGCGGCTCCAGGTATAATCGCCAAACTGCACCTGGTCCGCATTGGGACCTATCACCGCGATGGACTTCAGGCGGTCGGCCTGCAGGGGCAACGTCTGGTTCTCGTTCTGCAGCAGGACGATAGACTCCTCAGCAATCTGACGCGCCAAGGCGATATGTGCCGGCGTATGCACATGCTGGTCGTAGGTACTCTCTTCCGGCAAAGCATACTCGAAGAGACCCATATTAAACTTAGCCGTCAGAATACGACTCACAGCCTGGTCGATGTACTTCACGTCCAGTTCACCCCGTTCCACCAGTTGTTGCAACTCCTCGTAGCAATCGTCCGATGCTTCGGCATCAAGTCCGGCCGTCAAGGCCTGTATGGCCGCCTCAGCCCCGTTGTGTGCCGTGTGGTGGAAATAATCCAACATACCGATGGAGCCCCAATCCGAATAGACGTACCCTTTAAAGCCCCACTCGTCGCGAAGCAGCTCGGTCATCAGGTAGTGAGAACCGGAGTTGGGTTCGTTGTTCCACGAATTGTAGGATGACATGACAGCCCAAGGGTGAGCCTCCTTAACCACAGTCTCAAACGTCTTGAGGTAAATGGAACGCAGCTCACGCTGACCACATGCTACCGAGGCTAGGTTAAGTCCACCCTGGGGAGTGCCGTGTGCACCAAAGTGCTTCACCATGGGTGAGATGCCATGGTCCAGATAGCCCTTTACTTGTGCTACGCCCATACGCGAAATCAGGAAAGGGTCCTCGCCAAAGCACTCCTCCACACGCCCCCAACGCAGGTCGCGACAGACATCGATGACTGGTGTAAGCGATTGGGTGATGCCCTGTGCAGACAACTCAGCTGAGATGGCCGAAGTCATCTGATATGCCAAGTCGGGATTGAAGGTACTGGCCAGTGCAATAGCCTGGGGGAAGATGGTGGAGCCATCGTGTACGGAGCCATGAAGCGACTCCGTCACTGTGAACAGAGGAATGCCCAGACGGGTCTTCTCGCGCATGTAGGTTTGCACGGCATTCATCAGCTCCAGACATTCCCTGCCAGGCAAGGTGAATGCCTCGATGAAGCCATAGCACTTGCCCTCAATCATTTTGTCCAGTTTGGCCTCATCAACCTTCCCATCGGTCAGAATAGAGTAAGCATGGATATGGCGCATCTGGGCAATCTTCTCCTCCAGGCTCATGCGACTGAGCAGGTCCTTCACCCGCACCTCCACGGGCTGCGAGGCATCTTTGTACTTCGGTTGGTGTTCTGTCTGCTGACAGGAAGAACAGAGAAAAGCTGTCAGAAACAGCATGTAGATAATTCTTCTCATGTTAGTAAGGTTTATAAAGTATTCATATTACTACTAAAACTCGACAAAAATAGAAAAACATAGGGAGAAATCCAACATATATGGCCAACGAAAGTAAAAAAAATGCTACTTTTGCATTCCAGAAAGCATATATCACAGAAAAAGCATGGAATATTCGTTCATCATACCGGTCTATAACCGCCCTGACGAGGTGGAGGAACTACTCGGCAGCCTGATGACCCAGCGCATCAGGCCCCACGAGGTGATTATTGTGGAGGATGGCTCCACCGTGCCCTGCGAGGAGGTGGCCCGTCGCTATGCCGACCGACTGCCCGTACGCTACTTCGTGAAGCCCAACGGTGGTCCTGGCCCGGCGCGTAACTATGGGGCTGCCCGTGCTACAGGTGACTACCTGATAATCCTCGACTCCGACTGCCTGCTCCCTGCAGGTTATCTGGAGGCTGTGGACCAGGAACTGGGACGTGAGCCTGCTGATGCCTTTGGCGGACCCGACCGTGCCCACCCCTCCTTCACCCCGCTGCAGAAGGCCATCAACTACAGCATGACCTCCTTCTTCACCACAGGAGGCATCCGTGGCGGCAAGAAGAAGCTCGACAAGTTCTACCCCCGCAGCTTCAACATGGGGATGCGCCGCGAGGTCTATGAGGCGCTGGGCGGCTTTTCGCCCATGCGCTTCGGCGAGGACATCGACCTGAGCATCCGCCTGTTCAAGGGCGGCTACCGCTGCCGCCTCTTCCCGGAGGCGTGGGTGTGGCACAAGCGGCGCACCGACCTGAAGAAGTTCTTCAAGCAGGTGCATTGCTCGGGCATGGCGCGCATCAACCTCCACAAGCGCCACCCGGGGTCGATGAAGTTGGTTCATCTGCTGCCCATGCTCTTCACGCTTGGCACGCTCTGCTGCCTGATTTGTGCACTGTGGTGTCCCTGGAGCCTGCAGCCTCTGCTGCTCTACGCGCTGATGGTGGGTGCCGACTCCACCCGAGCCAACGGCAGCCTCAAGATTGGCTTGCTGAGCATAGCCGCTGCCTACGTGCAGCTCCTGGGGTATGGCACAGGATTCCTGCGCGCCTGGTGGAGCCGCTGCGTGATGGGGAGAAGCGAAGAGGTGGAAGCTTTCAAAAAGAACTTTTATAAATAAAGGTATATTTAATAAGGTATAGGAAGAAAGGCATGGAGAAACTGACCATACGCCAGCTGGCCGAGGACGACCGGCCACGCGAGAAGATGATAGCCAAAGGGGCCAAGGCCCTGAGTGATGCGGAGCTGATTGCCATCCTCATCGGGAGCGGCAACCAGGAGGAGAGTGCGGTGACCCTGGCGCAACGGATGCTCTCTACGTGCGCAGGCGACCTGAGCCAGCTCAGCAAATGGGAGGTGGAGGAGTATTCCCGCTTCAAGGGGATGGGGCCGGCCAAGAGCGTCAGCGTGATGGCCGCCCTGGAGCTGGGACGCCGACGCAAGCTGCAGGAGCGGATGGAGCGTCCACTCATCACCTCGTCCGTGGATATCTACGAGCTGTTCCACCCCTTGCTGTGCGACCTGCCCACCGAGGAGTTCTGGGTCCTGCTGATGAACCGCTCCAACCGCGTCATCGGCAAGGAGCGCATCAGCAGCGGAGGCATCGACCAAACCACAGCCGACGTGCGCACCATCCTGCGTGAAGCCCTGTTGGCACGCGCCACACAGATAGCCGTGGTTCATAACCACCCTTCGGGCAACGCACGCCCCTCGCAGGAGGACCGGCGCATCACCGACCGCATCAAGGAGGCCGGGCGCTTCATGAACATCCACCTGACCGACCACGTCATCGTGTGCGACGGCGCCTACTTCAGCTTCAACGATGAAGGGTTGCTGTAAGGTGTTCCTCTATTCCTAACGAAAGAAATTTGGTAGTTTCAGCAGAAAGATGTAGTTTTGCAGCACAAAAATAAACAGAGCATATCGCGCCTATGACAACGTACGAAATAGAAGAGAAAATCGTAGCCATGCTCAAGACGGTCTATGACCCCGAGATACCGGTCAACGTCTATGACTTAGGGCTGATTTACAAGATTGACGTAGCCGACAGCGGCGACGTCACTATCGACATGACCCTGACCGCCCCCAACTGCCCCGCGGCCGACTTCATCATGGAGGATGTGCGGCAGAAGATTGAATCCATCGAGGGGGTGCACAACGCCACCATCAACCTGGTGTTTGAGCCCGAATGGGACAAGGACATGATGACCGACGAGGCTAAACTCGAACTCGGATTCCTCTGACAACCTACCACTCACCTACCCAACCCTTTACAGCGTATGAAGAACGTCTATTTCCTCTCCGATGCCCACCTTGGCTCACGCGCCATTGAGCACAGCCGCACCCAGGAACGGCGACTGGTCAACTTCCTGGACAGCATCAAGCAGAAGGCGGCCGCCGTCTATCTGTTGGGCGACATGTTCGACTTCTGGTATGAGTTCCGCCTCGTGGTACCCAAAGGCTACACCCGCTTCCTGGGCAAGCTCTCGGAGCTGACCGACCTCGGCGTAGAGGTACACTTCTTCACAGGCAACCACGACATCTGGTGCGGCGACTACCTGGAGAAGGAGTGCGGTGTCATCCTCCACCGCCAGCCGCTCACCACGGAGATTTACGGCAAGACCTTCTACCTGGCTCACGGCGACGGCCTTGGTGACCCCGACCGCAAGTTCAAGTTTCTCCGCGCCATGTTCCACAGCCAGACGCTGCAAACCCTCTTCTCCGCCATCCATCCCCGCTGGAGCGTGGAGCTGGGCCTGAGTTGGGCAAAGCACAGCCGCCTGAAGCGCGTGGATGGCCGCGAACCCGACTACATGGGTGAGCAAGAGGAACCACTCGTCATCTACACAAAGCAATACATGAAGAGCCACCCCGACGTGAACTTCTTCATCTACGGTCATCGCCACATCGAGCTCGACCTGCTACTCACCTCTCAGACGCGCATGATGATACTGGGCGACTGGATCAACAGCTTCACCTACGCCGTCTTCGACGGAGAGCACCTCTTCCTGGAGAACTTCATCGAAGGCGAGACAGAGCTATAGTGTGGTAGCAGGTCATGAAATTATGCTATATCATCTATTAGTAGCCACTGAGGGTGTGTCAAAAGTAACCGACACACCCTCTTTTTAATTTTATACATACCATAGAAATCAGCCCCTGAAAATCTCGATGAGGATAGGTTTGGCACCACCCACAAAGCATTCTACGGCAATCACCATCAGAATCAAGCCCATCAGACGCATCATCACGTTGTTGCCCGTGTCACCCAGAATCTTGACGATTCGCGTGGAGGCCCTCAATATATAATAGGTAATGAGGTAGATCACGGCTATGGAACCGATGACGATAGCCTCCATCTCCAGTGAGGTAGCATCCTGCATCAACACGATGGAGTTGGCAATGGCTCCCGGGCCGCAGAGGATAGGGATGCCGAGCGGCGTGACCGAGATATCGGCAGCGTAGGTCTTAATCTCCTCATCCTTCAGCTTGACCGGCGTGTAGCGCGCCTGCAGCATGTCGAAGCCTATCTTGAAAATGATGAAGCCACCGGCAATTCGGAAGCCGTTCGTAGAGAGTCCGAAGAACATGAAAATGAACTGCCCCGCAAAGGTGAACACCATGATGGTGGTGAATGCCACTATCGTGGCTCGCTTAAGCACCGAACGACGCTCATGCTCCGTCAGCCCGTTGGTCATGGTAAGGAACACGGGCATGGTACCCAAGGGATTGGTCAGGGTAAAGAAAGAGGTGAAACAAAGCAGAGCGAAAGGTAATAATGTCTCCATACTACTTGACCTGAATTACAAGGTATTTGCTTACGCTCCAGAAATCCTTGGCGTTGGTTATCTTGAGCGTGTACTCGCCCTTGTCGTCCTGCTCCAAAGCATAGGAAGCGTTGGGATGGTTGGTAAGTACCTTGGCGCTCTTGCTGTAGAGACGAATCTGATTGGTGGTGCGGATATCAATCTTGGTGAAGTAGTCCAGGTTGATGTTGTCCTCCTTCATGACCTGAGCCTTACCCAGGAACGCTTTCTTGAGGATGTTTTGCGCCTTGAGCTCACTCTCCGTACCGAAGACAAACCAGGCCGTATTGAGGTCCTTATCCTGCGAGGCAATGGTGGCAGCCTTGGCTGCATTCTCCGACTCGAGCTGCTGACGGTTGGCAGTCAGCTCACTCACGGCATCATCCAGTTCCTGGATACGGATGTTCTTTGCTATCAGTTCAGCCTGCAGCTCCTCGATACGTTGGGCCTTGCTATCCAGCTCCTTCCTCAGCTGTTCCACGGTGCGCTTCAGCTGGGCCGAATTGTTGTTGCTCTGCTTCAGCATCTTCTCCAGTTTCTCAATCTGCTCGCGGTTGTCCTCCATCTGCTTGCGGATGAACTCAATGTCGTCAGCAATCTTCTCCTTTGCGCTCATCGAGCCTTCGCCCACGGCGTTACGATTCAAATCCACCCTATTCTCGGCAGCATTAATCAGACGGAAGCCTTCAGAGATGTCGTTGAAAGTACCCAGCATCTCATCCAGCTCGGCGTTGCGCTGAGAGAGCAGCAGCGTCAACGAATCATTTTCTGCCTTCAACTGGTCACGGCTAGTACCACCACCAATCATGTCGCATGAGGTCAAGGCAACTACAGTTGCCACAAAAATCACAAAATTCTTCATCGTATATCAAGTTTTTAAGTATAGAACCAAGTTAATCACTAATCACTACTCACTCCTCCTTGCCTCCCACCACAAGGACAAACTCGCCACGCGGTTCGTGCTCGGTGAAGTGGGCTACCAGTTCGGCCAAGGAGCCACGCACTGTCTCCTCGTGCAGCTTCGAGATTTCGCGGGAGACGCTGGCTTGGCGCTCAGGACCGAAAATCTCCACAAACTGCGTGAGGCACTTCAGCACCCGGTAGGGCGACTCGTAGAAGACCATGGTACGCGTCTCTTCCGCCAGCGCCTTGAGGCGGGTGAGACGTCCCTTCTTCTGCGGCAAGAAGCCCTCGAAGCAGAAACGGTCGCACGGCAGGCCCGAAGCAACCAGAGCCGGCACAAAAGCTGTGGCCCCAGGCAGACACTCCACCTCGATACCCTGGCGGGCACACTCGCGAGCCACCAGGAAGCCAGGGTCGGAGATACCCGGCGTACCAGCATCTGATACGAGCGCCACCGTCTCACCTGCTTTCAGTCTATTAATAACGCTTTCCAGCGATTTATGTTCATTAAACTTGTGGTGAGCCTGCAAAGAATTCTTTATTTCAAAATGCTTAAGGAGATTGCCCGAGGTGCGCGTATCTTCAGCCAGCACCAGGTCAGCCTCCTTGAGGATGCGTATGGCACGCAGCGTCATGTCTTCCAGATTGCCTACGGGAGTAGGTACGATGTAGAGTTTTCCCATAATAATTCGCTCATTTCAGGGCCCGAAGGCCTTTTGACGGCGCAAAATTAGAAATTATTCATGAAAAAAGAGTTGCTCAGTCCACAAAATGATTACTTTTGTGCCATACAATATATAAAATAAGATAGAATCATGGTGTTATTCTCAGAAGACCACAACCAGGAGACCCGCCGACGGGGACGTATCGAGGTGATTTGCGGCTCGATGTTCTCAGGCAAGACGGAGGAGTTGATTCGCCGACTGAAGCGGGCCAAGTTTGCCCGGCAGCGGGTGGAGATATTCAAGCCGGCCATCGATACAAGGTATTCGGAAGGCGACGTAGTGTCACACGACAGCCACGCCATTGCCTCTACACCGATTGATGCCTCAGCCAGCATGTTGCTCTTCACCTCAGAGATTGACGTGGTGGGCATCGACGAGGCGCAGTTCTTCGACGAAGGGCTTGTGGAGGTATGCAACGAGTTGGCCAACAATGGCATACGGGTCATCGTGGCAGGACTCGACATGGACTTCCGTGGAAAGCCTTTCGGCCCGATGCCGGCCTTGTGCGCCATTGCCGATGAGGTATCGAAGGTACATGCCATCTGCGTGAAGTGCGGCTCACTGGCCTCCTTCTCCCACCGTACGGTGAAGAATGACAAGCAGGTGATGCTGGGCGAAACACAGGAGTATGAACCCCTCTGCCGTGCCTGCTACCTGGAGGCACTCGAAGAAGATGAACAACGCGATAACCGATAACCTACAGCCATGGAGAGGAAAAAGATAACCTTCGACAGCTTTATCCGCGGTGTGATAGGCATCTTGCTGGCGGTGGGAGTGCTTTGGCTCATCAACCGGCTGAGCGGAGTCCTGTTGCCCTTCTTTGTAGCGTGGCTCATCGCCTACATGATTTATCCCCTGGTACACTTCATCCAGTACCGGCTCCGCCTGAAGAGCCGCATTCTCTCCATCGTAGTGGCCATCCTGCTGGTGGTTGGCATCGGCACAGGAGGCTTCCTGCTGATTGTGCCGCCCATGGTGGAGGAGATTGGTCGGGTCAACCAGCTGCTTATCGACTACTTCAGCCGGGGAAGCTATCAGGGTAACGTGCCCGAGCTACTCTCGGAGTTTGTACGCGACCATCTGGATTACAGCTGGCTCAGCGCCCTACTGACGGAGGAGAGCAGCATGAGTGCCCTGCGCGAGGCACTCCCTAAGGCGTGGGCACTGCTCTCCGAGTCGGTCAACCTGCTCTTCAGCGTCTTCACCCTCTTCATCATGCTGCTCTACGTGGTCTTCATCCTGCTCGACTACGAAAGTATATCGCAAGGTTGGGTACGGCTGCTCCCACCCAAGTACCGCACCTTCACGGTCGGCCTGCTTACCGACATCAAGGAGGGCATGAACCGCTACTTTCGCGGGCAAGCTTTCGTGGCCTTCTGCGTGGGTGTACTCTTCAGCATCGGCTTCCTCCTCATCGACTTCCCACTGGCTATCGGCCTGGGCATGCTCATCGGCCTACTCAATCTGGTGCCCTACCTGCAGATTATCGGCTTCATCCCCACCCTGCTGCTGGCCATTCTCAAGACGGCCGATACAGGAGGTAACTTCTGGCTTATACTGGGCTCGGCGCTGATGGTCTTCGTGGTCGTACAGGTGATACAGGATGGCTTCCTCGTGCCGCGCATCATGGGCCGCATCACAGGCCTCAACCCCGCCATCATCCTCCTTTCGCTCTCCATCTGGGGTTCGCTGATGGGGATGGTGGGTATGATTATCGCTCTCCCCTTGACCACGTTGATGCTCTCCTATTACCAGCGCTACATCGTCAGAAAAGAGCAGAATTCGCCTCCTGAGGAGGGAGAAAGCCCAGTAAAGAAACAAATAGAGGCAAAATAATGCATTTTTTTGGCTTTTCCGCTTGCAGATTAAAGAAAAGTCCCTATCTTTGCACCCGCTTAACGGCACAAACAGAGGTTTGATTCGCTAGCTCAGCAGGTAGAGCACAACACTTTTAATGTTGGGGTCTTGGGTTCGAGCCCCAAGCGAATCACCAA
>JBJEKS010000278.1:0-8856 GCA_051878755.1 Bacteroides sp.
CGGTGAATAATCCAGATGGAGAGCAGCAGCAAAAGTCCCACTGCCATGAAGTTACGTTGTCTTTTTTTCTTATCAATCATCTCTTTATAGTGATTAGTGATTAGTTTAGCAAGTGTTCCGCCAGAATTTTGCAGCCTATGAGGATGAGGATGATGCCTCCCCAGCGTTCGGCTTTCAGGCGGCGTGCCAGGCCGTTGCCGAAGCAGATGCCTAGCAGCAGGCCCACGATGGAGAGCACAAACGACACCAGGCCGATAATCAGCACCGGGTAGAGGATGTCCAGCCAACTGTCCATGCCCAGGCAGGCAAACGATACGCCTACGGCCAGTGCGTCGATGCTTGTAGCCACGGCCAGGGTGAGGACCACCAACAGGCGGGTCGGGTCGGACGCACGACGTTCCTCCTCCTCTTTGAATGACTCCAACACCATCCGTCCGCCCAGGAAGCAGAGGATGCCGAAGGCTATCCAGTGGTCAATCTGCTCAAAGAGGTGACTGAAGAGGGTCGTACCCATCCAGCCGATAAGTGGCATCACAGCCTGGAAGAGGCCGAAGAAGAAGGCCATGTTGAGCATCGTACGCCAGCTTGTCTGCTTGAGCGTGATGCCCGTAGCTATAGATACCGCAAAGCAGTCCATTGCCAGCGCTACAGCTAAAAGCCAAATTTCAATCGTGCTCATATCTTGCGTTTTATGTTAATATGATAAATGAATACTTTAATTATTTCTTCTTGCTCTTTATCTGTGGTTTCGTCTTGCCGCCAAACTGATAGACCAGGGTGTAGGTGATGCCTAGCGTGTTGGAGGCGTACTGTCCGAAGCCGGGTACGTACCACGGGTCGCCATAGGTGTCGCTGCTGCCCGACAGCTTAAACTTGAAGCGCATGGCCCAGCCCATGGCCAG
Source organism: Bacteroides sp. (assembly GCA_051878755.1). GTDB lineage: Bacteria > Bacteroidota > Bacteroidia > Bacteroidales > Bacteroidaceae > Bacteroides. The sequence continues at coordinate 903 of JBJEKS010000278.1, forward strand.
GTTGCCCCACACGTTGGCCCGTATGCCCACGCAGAGCTCCATCCATTGCATGCTGCCCTTCATGCCACGGTGGTCGAAGGGGACAGTGCTTCCCCACACGTCGTCGGAGATGTTGGGGTTGCCGGGCGTGCCGCCGTAGATGGGGTCACTCACGCCAAGCGACTGGACGTCGTAGTCGAAACTACTTGTGGCGTAGCGCAGGCCCAGGCGCAGCTGGTGGCCGTGTGCCTTGCGGAAGAGCATGTTGTAGTCCATGCCGATGCGCAGGTAGGGAGCACTGCTCTTGTAGTGGATACCCTTGTCGCTCCAGGTGTCGGTGCTGCCGTAGCCAATCTCGGCAACGGGGAAGTAGCGGTGCTTCAGGTCCACGTCAACGGCCACCTCTGTGCTGACGAAGTCGCTGCCGAACACCTTGCCACCCAATCCCCAGAGGTCCATCCCTACGGAGAAGCCGTTGTAGAGCGGGTAGTCCACCTCGGTAGGTTTCTTCTCCTTCTTTTTCTGCTTCTTGGTCTGCTCGCGGTTGCCCCGTGGCGTCTGGCCGTAGGTGGTCTGTGCGTCGGCTTGCTGCGGAAGAGCCAGCCAAGGCGTGAGCATCAGCAGGGCAGCAAGCAGCTTGACAGCCTGCAGTCTGACAGCAAGCATATTGACAGCCTGCAGTCTGCCTGCCAGCATTCGGTTAATAATAGATTTTGAGATTTTCTCTTCCATAAATACCTGCTTCGTTGTAAGTTAGGGCGATAGAGTCGAGCACGGTGCGGGTGTAGCTCACGCTCTCTATCTGCTGCTTCATCTGGTAGCCGCAATCCATTGAGAGGAAGTAGGGCGTATTGCTGTGGCGGATGATGACCTGGTCTTGCTGTCCGTCGCTGTAGTGCAGCACCAGGTGGGTTGAGTCGGCCGTATAGCAGAGGGGCAGGGAGAGGCTCTTGACGTTGGATTCGCGGTTGACGATGACCGAGTCTGTGCCGAAAGCCGTAATCGTCAGCTCGTTGATGGCCGCTTGTTCGTAGAGGCCTGTTTCCTCGTTGACGGCAAAGATGTTACAGTTCATCATGGGCCGTGCGTTGAGCGAGCAGTCCTCCTCCTCGTCGCACGCCATCATCAGGCAGCACCCTGCTGCCGCCAGGGCCAAAAAAGTTTTAATCTTCATATCGGGATATTAGAATAATCACTAATCACTAAACACTAATCACTAACCACTAAATCTTCTCCTCCACCTGGTAGCGGTTACGTTCGGGGGCGTTGCGCGAGATGAGTTCACCCAGGAATCCGGCCACGAAGAGTTGTGTGCCGATGATCATCGAGGTGAGTGCCAGGTAGAAATAGGGTGATTCGGTCACCAGTCGGTAGGGCATGCCGGCGTGCATGGAGTAGAGCTTGCCAAAGCCTACGATAATCACCGCGATGAAGCCCAGGATGAATATCAGCGAGCCCAGCAGGCCGAAGAAGTGCATCGGCTTCACGCCGAAGGTGCTGAGGAACCAGAGGGAGATGAGGTCGAGGTAGCCATTGACGAAGCGGTTCAGACCGAACTTGGTTGTACCGTACTTACGTGCCTGGTGGTGGACCACCTTCTCGCCAATCCGCTTGAACCCGGCATTCTTGGCCAGGTAGGGGATGTAGCGGTGCATCTCGCCATACACCTCGATGTTCTTCACCACCTCGCGGCGATATGCCTTCAGTCCGCAGTTGAAGTCGTGCAGGTTGTGGATGCCCGACACGCGGCGTGCCGTGGAGTTGAAGAGCTTCGTGGGGATGGTCTTCGAGAGCGGGTCGTAGCGTTTCTGCTTCCAGCCGGACACCAGGTCGTAGCCCTCTTCGCGAATCATGCGGTAGAGCTCGGGGATTTCGTCGGGACTGTCCTGCAGGTCAGCGTCCATGGTGATGACCACGTCGCCCTGTGCTTGCTCAAATCCGCAGAACAGCGCGGGCGACTTGCCGTAGTTGCGGCGGAACTTGATGCCGTGAACCACCTGGGGAGCCTTGCTCTGCAGGTCGCAAATCACTTGCCAGGAGCTGTCTGTGCTGCCGTCGTTCACGAAGATGACCTCGTGGCTCAGGCCATGAGCTGCAGTGACCCGCTCTATCCAGTCGAACAGCTCAGGCAGCGACTCAGCCTCGTTATAGAGAGGAATAACAATCGAAATATCCATGTTCTTTATTTTATCTGAATGATAATGTTTTATCTGAATGAAAGTAATCTATTTAGTTCGCTTCACGAAGGGAGCTATGAGGAGCGCCATGATAGCCCCCATCATCAGGTTCTGCGACATCTGTTGCAGGGCAATCGTGATAGGCGTGAGGCTGCGCTGCGCATTGATCAGCTCCCTCATCTGCGTGCTCATTTGCTCCCGTTGCAGCTGAGGCAGCGAGCTGACAAACTCGTTCACCATCTCCTCCAGCGAGTTGAGGATGAATCCGCCGTCGATGAAGCGGAAATAGATGTAGTAGCCCATGGCGGTGAGCAGCGAGGCGTAGAGGAAGGTGAGGAAGAGGAAGAGCCACGCCTCACCGAAGCTGATGACTCCTGCACGGTAGTGGTTGCGGTAGTTGCGTGCCATGGCGTAGCCAATGAAGGGGACGAAAACAGTTAGCGCCAGGAAGAGCATCATCAGCAGGGGCATGACGATGCCCAGGGGAATCAGCGTGAACTTGGCCAACCAGAAGAGGCCCATCAGCGTGCCGCAGAAGGTGGCGTAGCGCGTCATCACCGCGCGCTCCATCAGTTTATCGTTATTCATTCCAATACTTTCCTTTCTATATCTACTATTCCTTTTATATATTATAGTCCAATTATAATAAAGCGGCTATATAATAATGCGGTGCAAAGTTAATGCAAACCGCGCGAACTGCAAAACATTGACCCTTTGAAACTGCAGAACAGGGGCCGTTTTATTTTGAATTTGAAAAAAATCGAGGAAAAAGTTTGCATATTCCGGAAAAAGCCGTACCTTTGCACCCGCAAAACAGAAAGCAACACGGGTAAGTCCTATACGGCCAGCTCCCTTCGAATCCTCCAGGGCTTGATCGCAGCAAAGGTAGTTGGTTGTAGCGGCGCGATATAGTAAGCTTACCCACCCGCCTCTTTAGCTCAGTTGGCCAGAGCACGTGATTTGTAATCTCGGGGTCGTTGGTTCGAATCCGACAAGAGGCTCAACCTTCTTTTTTATTAAAACCTTCTGGCATCACTCTTCCTTCGGGGTGATGCTTCTTTTTTTTATGATGTGCTTTTGTCCTTGAAGTGCAATCGTTTGCTCTGCACTTTCTTGCATTTTATCTCATAAAACAGGGTGGGGGAATGGATAAAATCTCTATCTTTGTCGTGCGATAACTAATAAAAACACAATAAAGCGTATGAGAAACATCATGAGCATGTGGCTGAAAGGCGCCTGCCTGGTTCTTGCACTTGTGGCAGCAGGTACCCTTAAAGCCGAAAAACTGACCTCTCCCAACGGACAGTTGGAAATGAACTTTTCCCTTTCGGAGAAGGGTGAACCCGTGTATGAACTGACTTATAAAGGTAAGCCTGTCATCAAGCCCTCGAAGCTGGGACTGGAGCTCAAGAACGCCCCCTCGCTGATGGATGGATTCAAGCAGGTGGCCCAGGAGCAATCCACGTTTGATGAGACCTGGCAGCCCGTATGGGGCGAGGAGAGTCAGATTCGCAACCATTATAACGAACTGCTTGTCACCCTCCGCCAGGAGGCCAACGACCGCAACATCATGATTCGCTTCCGCCTCTTCGACGACGGACTCGGCTTCCGCTATGAATTCCCCTTGCAGAAGAATCTCAACTACTTCGTCATCAAGGAGGAGCACACGCAGTTTGCCATGGCCGGAGACCACACAGCCTTCTGGATTCCTGGCGACTACGACACGCAGGAGTACGATTATACCGAGTCGAAGCTCACGGAGATTCGCGGTCTGATGGACGGTGCCATCACCGAGAACTCCTCGCAGACGCAGTTCTCGCCTACGGGCGTGCAGACCTCCCTGCAGATGAAGACGGCCGACGGCCTCTACATCAACCTGCACGAGGCCGCGCTGCTTGACTATGCCTGCATGCACCTCAACCTGGATGACAAGAACCTCGTCTTCGAGTCGTGGCTTACGCCCGATGCCCGTGGCGACAAGGGCTATATGCAGTCTCCCTGCAAGTCGCCCTGGCGTACCGTCATCGTGAGCGACGACGCTCGCGACATCCTGGCCTCACGCATCACGCTCAACCTCAACGAACCCTGCGCCATCGAGGACCCCTCCTGGATTAAGCCTGTGAAGTACATCGGCGTATGGTGGGAGATGATTGCCGGCAAGGGCACATGGGCCTATACCGACGACCTCCCCTCGGTGAAGCTGGGCGAGACCAACTACGCCATGACCAAGCCCAACGGCAAGCACAGCGCCAACAACGAAAAGGTGAAGCGCTACATCGACTTTGCCGCCGAGCATGGCTTTGACCAGGTGCTCGTGGAGGGATGGAACGAAGGCTGGGAAGACTGGTTCGGCCAGTCGAAGGATTATGTCTTCGATTTCGTCACTCCCTATCCCGACTTCGACGTGAAGATGCTCAACAGCTATGCCCAGAGCAAGGGCGTGCGCCTGATGATGCACCACGAGACCTCAGCCTCTGTGCGCAACTACGAGCGCCATCTCGACAAGGCCTACCAGTTCATGGTAGATAATGGCTACAACGCCGTGAAGAGCGGCTACGTGGGCAACATCATCCCCCGCGGTGAGTACCACTACGGTCAGTGGATGAACAACCACTACAACTACTGCGTCACCAAGGCAGCCGAATACAAAATCTGCGTGAATGGTCACGAGGCTGTGCGCCCCACTGGCCTCTGCCGCACCTGGCCCAACATGCTGGGCAACGAGTCGGCCCGTGGCACGGAGTATGAGGCCTTCGGAGGCAGCAAGCCGTTCCACACCACGCTGCTCCCCTTCAACCGTCTGATTGGCGGTCCGATGGACTATACGCCTGGTATTTTCGACACTAAGCTGGAGTTCATGGGTGACCTGCCTCACGGACAGGTGCAGACCACGCTCTGCAAGCAGATGGCTCTCTTCGTGACGCTCTACAGCCCCCTGCAGATGGCTGCCGACCTGCCCGAGAACTACGAGAAGCACATGGATGCCTTCCAGTTCATCAAGGATGTAGCCGTGGATTGGGAGCAGAGCAAGTACATCGAGGCTGAGCCGGGTGATTACATCACCACAGCCCGTCAGGCCAAGGGCACTAACAACTGGTTTGTAGGCGGCATTACCGACGAGAACGCCCGCACCGCACAGTTCGCCCTCGACTTCCTGGAGCCCGGTAAGCTCTACGTCGCCACCCTCTACGCCGACGCCAAGGATGCCGACTACAAGGATAATCCCACCGCTTATCAGATTAAGAAGGGGTTGGTGACCAGCAAGACGAAACTCAGTGTGCGCGAGGCGCGCAGCGGTGGCTTTGCCCTCAGCCTGATTGAGGCCACGCCCGCTGATAAGAAGAGCGTGAAGAAGTGGAAATGAGAAAGATGGATTTAGAATAGAGTGTATTTCTACATGGTATATATATGTTACATGGTAATTAAATAGGTAAAAAGGGTTTTCAATAGAGATTAGTTGGTCCCACTGACAAGTGATTGCCGGTGGGACGTTTTTTTCTCCCCGTTTGGGGGCGCTGTTTGCAGGAAAAGTCGTATCTTCGCCGGCGAAAACAGATGTTACTGTGATATGATGAATATAACTAGGATATTTAAGAAGATAAACCCTATACTCCTGCTGGTTGGCTTGCTGGGTGCCCCGGCTGCAGCTCAGGTCACTTCAGCTGATGCTCAGGTTAAGGCTTCAGCTCAGCAGCTTGTACCTCCATTTGACTTTCCCATCGCCCTGTCGGGCAACTTTGGCGAACTCCGCTCCAACCACTTCCATGGTGGCCTTGACTTCAAGACGCAGGGCACGGTCAATAAGCCCGTCCGTGCACAGGCCGACGGCTACATCCAGCGTCTGCGCGTGACCCACGGCTCGGGCTACGTGCTCGACGTGGTCTATGAAAACGGCCTCTCCGCGATCTATCGCCACCTCAACGCCTTTGTGGGCGAGGCGGCGCGTAGGGTAGAGGAGCTGCAGTACAGCAGCGAGAGCTGGGAGGTGGAGCTGGAAGCCGCTCCCGGTGAGTACCCTGTGAAGGCGGGCGAGGTGATGGCCCTGAGCGGTAACACCGGCTACTCCTTTGGCCCACACCTCCACCTCGACCTCTTCGAGACGGCCACGGGCGACTACATCGACCCGTTGCCCTATTTTGCCAGTCGGGTCAACGACCACACCGCACCGCGTGCCGATGGCATCCTCCTCTTCCCGAAGCAGGGTGGAGGCACCGTGATGGGCGGAACGCGGGCCAAGCGCTTCCCCGTACACCCCAAGCAGACCCTTACTGCCTGGGGCTGGATAGGTGCCGGCATCAGGGCCTACGACTACATGGACGGCATACACAACCGCTTCGGCGTGCATACCGTGGTGCTCACCGTGGACGACCGTGAGGTGTTCCGCAGCGTGGTGGACCGCTTCTCGCAGCAGGAGCAGCGCTACATCAACTCCTGGACTGACGGGCCCTACATGAAGTCGGTCATCGACCCCGGCAACCGTCTCCGCCTGCTCCACGCTGCCGATGCCCATCGCGGCTGGGTGCTGATTGACGAGGAGCGTCCTTACCGCTTTGTCTATACGCTGAGCGATGCGCTGGGCAACAGCTCGCAGGTGCGCTTCACCGTCCACGGCAAGCGTACTGACATTCCAGCAGCTCCCGCTGGCGATCGCCTCTTCCGCTACAACGAGACCAATGTGCTGCAGCTGCCCGGCTTGCAGCTGGTGGTGCCCCGCGGTATGCTCTACGACGATGTGGCGCTGCAAACAGCACTCCGTGTGGACAGTGGCGATGTGGCCTACACCTACCAGCTGCATGATGAGTCCGTCCCGCTGCACGCCGGCTGTGAGCTCCGTATCGCGCTGCGCAAGCCGCTTCAGGAGGTGGACAGCACGAAGTACTACGTTGCTGCCGTGACGCGCACAGGAGGTCGCTACAGCGTGGGTGGGCGCTACGACGGAGGTCTTCATGCTGAAGCGGGTTGCCGCGGTAGCATGGGACCCGAGATGGTGGCCAGCATCCGTGAGTTGGGTACCTACACCGTGGCGGTTGACACCGTGCCACCCGTCATCACGCCCGTGGGCCGCAATACCTGGAGCCGTACGGGGCGGATGGAGTTTGTGGTGAAGGATGACGCTACGGGCGTTAGCCGTTACCGTGGTGAGCTGGACGGTGCCTATGCGCTGTTTGGCAAGCCCAACCTGGTGAGTGGCCGCATCGTCTGCACGTTTGATGCCCAGCGCTTCGCCAAGGGCAAGAAGCACCACCTCCGCTTTACGGCTACCGATGGCTGCGGCAATACCGCCACCTACGAGACCGAGTTCTACTACTAGTCCCTTAATTCATTATCTATCTGTATTATAGGATATGAATCAGTATCATCGCAGGGCGGAAAAAGAGTGATGCATGAAAAAAAGTTGAGGAAATATTTGGTATTGCGTCCGAATTGCATTACCTTTGCGGCGCATTCTTAAGGTATGACCCTTTATGCGGCAGTAGCTCAGTTGGTAGAGCATCAGCTTCCCAAGCTGAGGGTCACGGGTTCGAGTCCCGCTTGCCGCTCTAGTTGGAAATCAGGCAGTTACGAAATTAGTAGCTGCCTTTTTCCTTTTAGTGCTATTTATTGGCTGCTGAGATTATAAGCTTTCAAGCCATTTTTTTCCGGACTTTGTAAAAGTCCACGCATACAATCCTCCTATAATGATAGCCCCAATAGTATATAACAACGATAGTGCGTTCATATTACTTTAAAATTTTATTAGCCAGCATTGCTGACAATATGGTTAATATTATGCCGATAGTTACGCTATACCAGTCAGA
>JBJEKS010000279.1:0-1598 GCA_051878755.1 Bacteroides sp.
CGGTATATGGGGATATGCAGCTGGATGTAGTCACTCGTAATTTCTGAAAACAAGTCCGGGGTGCAATGCGTGCCTGGCAGCACATTCACATAAGGCCTCCTCTCATCCTCCGGATCCTTCGGAGAATAATATTCATGATATGCACCATATTCGTCAACAAACACCGCTACCTTGAAAGTGGTCTTTCTTACGTAGCTCACTTTGGTGTACTCATCCACGTCCTTAAATCGCAAGAACTTCCAGCCAGCCGGAGCACCGTCAACTGTCGACTGCAAGACTATCGTCTCTGCCGCATCCATCTTCTCGTAGCTGCCACGGGAACCTCTCGCCTCATTAAGCCCTTCTGACTTGACTTTAGCCTGGTCCAATGCCGAGGAAATACTACCGCAGGAGCTGGCTGTGCCGGCACCGCCTTGGTTCGGTACATCAGAATCATCATGAGAGGAAGAATCCACATAGTCCTGCCCCTTCTCGTCACGGCCTTTCTTCTTATTCTCCGTGCGGTTCTTCCGGCTCAGTGTCTTGCCGCTGAAACGGTTCTTGCAATGACGCTTGTTGAGCGATTCCAGATATTCACATTGCTGGCGGAGTTCAGCAATCTCCTCCTCATACGCTGAAGCCTGTTTCTTATAGCGTTTCTCGCCATCATGCAGGCTTTCTATCGTGCGCTGCAAGGTGGAAACGGTCAGGCGGAGGCTCTCAATGGTCGAGCGCAGGTCATTGATGGTGTTTATAAAATCTTGGCGTTCCATGTCAGACAGAGGGGTTTCTGCCTTGGATTCCATATCCAAGGCATTGAGATAATGCGACCTCATTACCATTTCCTCTACTGTCTGAGCGTGCTTCTTCATGCAATAAAGGTACGAAAAATAATTGGGAAAATCGCATGATTATCAATATAAATAATTGACCTGCAGTTAATTAGTATTAAATAGAAATCATATCTGTTACAGGACATTCAAGCAGGGCTACAAAGTACTTGTATTGCAGTTCATAGAGGATTTCATCATTCTCTATGACAAGCTTCATGAACTTGGCATTGTCATGAGTGATGTCATAAAGATGACGTTTGTGGTCTTTATAGCGAATCAGTTTCATCGTATGACGGTTTTTGGACATGAAGAGATAGCAGTCCCCGTTGTAGGGATTGCGGCCCAAGGCTTCAACCTCAGAGAACAAACGGTATTTTCCAAACCGCATATTCGTTATGCTGCTCACGTACCACAACCTGGTAGTTCCCTTTATCCCTAACATAGCACCTCCAGCTTCTCTACCAAAGACAATAGCTGGCGGTAGGTTAAATTGTTCTGCTGGATGGATAGGCCTTGGCTGGTACGGATGGTGACAAACAACCTGACTGTGGCATCTTCTTGTTCCTCTCCCGGGGAACTGGACGACAGGACCGATGGATGACCGTCGGACAAAGGCTGATTGGCAGATGGAGCCGTATCAACCAATCGCACCCTGTGAACCGAAGTGTCGTTTTGAGAATAACGTTTCTTGAACCATCGCTCGAAATGTTTATAGACAATCCCGTTGCGCTGACAGAAATCTACAATCGAGATACCTTTGGGAACTCCTTCAACTTGATAGAGCTC
>JBJEKS010000280.1:0-8573 GCA_051878755.1 Bacteroides sp.
GGACCGCTACGGCGTGAAGGCCACCTTCTTCATGGTGGGCGACAACATCAGTAAGCATCCCGAAATGTTTCGCGAGGTGGTACTGAGGGGACATCGCATCGGAAACCATACGTTTAACCATATCCGAGGATTCAGCCGCAAGTACTTCACGTCGTACAGCTACCTGGAGAATACGGAGAAGGCCTACGACCTGATGAAGGAGCAGATGAAGATGAGCACCCTGTCGTGCAGCGAGAGCCAACTGCGACCCCTGCTCTTCCGCCCACCCCACGGACACATGGGCTGGGCACAGTACATCACGCTGAAGCGGCGCTACCGCATCGTGATGTGGGACCTCGTGACGCGCGACTACAGCAAGAAGCTGCGAGGCCCGCAAGTGTTGGCCAACGTGCTGCGCTACACGCGCAATGGCTCCATCATCACCTTCCACGACTCCCTCAAGGCGTGGCAAAACGGCAACCTACAGTATGCCCTGCCACGAGCCATCGAGTTTTTTATCGAAGAGGGGTATCAGATAAAGACGCTGTGATTAGGGATGAGGGATTAGGGATTAGGTTGTTCTTACAATAAATAGTATATGGAAGATTTTGACATACGTAATCAGCAGCAGCTTTCGAAGGGCGAACGCGACTTTGAAAATGCCTTACGCCCCTTGGCCTTCGAGGATTTCAACGGACAGGACAAGGTGGTCGATAACCTGCGCATCTTTGTCAAGGCAGCCCGCCTGCGTGGCGAAGCACTCGACCACGTGCTGCTTCACGGCCCTCCCGGTCTGGGAAAGACCACCCTGTCGAACATCATTGCCAACGAACTGGGCGTGGGATTCAAGATTACCAGTGGCCCCGTGCTCGACAAACCGGGTGACCTGGCAGGTATCCTGACCTCGTTGGAGCCTAATGATGTGCTCTTTATCGACGAGATTCACCGTCTGAGTCCCGTGGTGGAGGAATACCTCTATTCAGCCATGGAGGACTACCGCATCGACATCATGATTGATAAAGGTCCGTCGGCACGGAGCATCCAGATAGACCTCAACCCCTTTACGTTGGTGGGAGCCACCACGCGTAGCGGATTGCTGACCGCACCCCTGCGTGCCCGTTTCGGCATCAACCTCCACCTGGAGTACTACGATACCGAGGTGCTGGCCGAGATTATCCGCCGCTCAGCCTCCATCCTTGGCGTGCCTTGCTCAACTGAGGCTGCCCAAGAGATTGCCGGACGCAGCCGAGGTACGCCCCGTATCGCCAACGCCCTGCTACGCCGCGTACGCGACTTTGCCCAGGTGAAGGGCAGTGGAAAAATCGACACCTCGATTGCCCGCTTTGCCCTCGAAGCCCTCAACATCGACCGCTACGGACTGGATCAGATTGACAACAAGATTCTGCTCACCCTGATTGACAAGTTCAAGGGCGGTCCCGTGGGCATCAGCACCATCGCCACCGCCCTGGGCGAAGACGCGGGTACGATTGAGGAGGTCTATGAACCGTTCCTCATCAAGGAGGGCTTCATGAAGCGCACCCCCCGTGGACGCGAGGTGACCGAATTGGCCTACAAGCATCTGGGACGCAGCATCTATCAGGAGCGTACCCTGTTTAGCGAAGATTGATTATTTACACCAAAAAGAGAAGAACAATGACGATGAACGACAAATTCTTGAAAAACTGGAGCAGCTGCCTGCTCATCCTTTTCGCACTCATCACCTTGAGCGCCTGTGGCGATGACGATGGTCCCGCCTTCGTGTTCGACCGCAACGGCAACTGCACGGCAGCTTCCGTAACCCCGTTGAGCCAAAAAGAGTTCAATCAGCAAGTCGTTGGGAGCGGATGGAAACACCTCAGCACCTACGAGATAGACACCAATGGCAACCCCTCCGGCAAGGAGTATTACGAAGATATGATTGGCTCAAGTCCTACAGATTTCTACTTCGAAAGTGCCACTTCGATGAAAGCTTACTTCTTTGTCGATGCCCTTCCTGCCAGAGGTTACAAGACCCACAATTATGCCTACGAAGAGGAGGATAACACCCTTTGGTCCATCGACTCATCCAAGCAGTTCGATCTCCGTCAGATAATCTATCTGCGGGGCGACCTGATGAAAGTGCTGGTTTACCTTGGCCAACGCAGTACCGGAGGCGGTACGATGCGCTATATCTACGGCTACTCTACCTACCAGCGCATGACCGAGAAAGAGCTAGCTGCCTGTCAGGAAAGCCACCCCGTTGACTTCGATGGAAAAAATTCCATTATCTAGTAGCTTATAACTAAAGAATACTTGTAGCTCGTAACTTGTAACTAAAAAATGGCTGGATTAAAAAGTTTGGCAAAGGAGACGGCAATCTACGGATTGAGCAGCATTGTGGGCAGGTTCCTCAACTACCTGCTCGTACCGGTTTATACCACAGCCCTCTCGGCACAGTCGGGAGGCTATGGCGTAGTGACCAACATCTATGCCTGGGTGGCGCTGATACTCGTCATCCTGACCTGCGGCATGGAGACAGGTTTCTTCCGCTTTGCCAACAAGGAGGGCGAGAACCCGCAGAAGGTCTATTCCACCACCCTGCTTGGCGTGGGAAGCTTCTCACTCACCTTCCTGCTGATAGGCCTGCTCTGCCTGCAGCCCATCGCCGGATGGCTGGAGTATGGTGAACACCCCTGGTATGTGGGCATGATGATGATTGTGGTGGCGATGGATGCCATCCAGTGCATCCCCTTTGCCTACCTGCGCTACCAGAAGCGGCCGCTGCGGTTTGCCGCCTTGAAGCTACTCTTCATCGTGCTCAATATCAGCCTCAACCTGATTTACTATGTGGCCATGGAGGGCAAGGAGGTGGGCTGCGCCTTCCTCATCAACCTGATTTGCACCTCCGTGGTGATGCTCTGCCTGCTGCCCGAGCTGCGCCCCTGCCGCTATGGGCTTGACCGCGCCCTGCTGCGCAGGATGCTCTCCTACAGCTTCCCGCTGCTGCTGCTCGGCATAGCGGGCATCCTCAATCAGGTGGCCGACAAGATTATCTTCCCCTTTGTCTATCCCGACCCGTCGCAGGCCTCGGTGGAGCTGGGTATCTATGGAGCAGCCAGCAAGATTGCCATGGTCATGGCCATGCTGACCCAGGCCTTCCGCTTTGCCTACGAGCCGTTCGTGTTCGGCAAGAGCCGCGACAAGGACAACCTGCAGATGTATGCCCAGGCGATGAAGTTCTTTATCATCTTCACCCTGCTGGCCTACCTGGCCGTGCTCTTCTACATGGACATCCTGAAGTTCATCATCGGGCGCGACTACTGGCCCGGACTGCGTGTGGTACCCATCGTGATGGCGGCAGAAATCTTCATGGGCATCTACTTCAACCTCTCCTTCTGGTACAAGCTGACCGACCAGACCAAGTGGGGAGCCTGGTTCTCGCTGGCCGGATGCAGCGTGCTGGTGCTGCTCAACCTGCTCCTTATCCCGCGATACAGCTACATGGGCTGCGCCTGGGCAGGATTTGCAGGCTATGGCACGGCCATGCTGCTCTCCTACTTCATCGGGCAGAAGAGATACCCCATCCCCTACGACCTGAAGTCCATCTTCAGCTATGTGCTGCTGGCCGCTGCGCTATGGGCAGTGGGCTATCTGGTAGCGGTCGATAACCTCTGGCTACGCCTGGCCTTCCGCTCCCTGCTGCTTTTGTTCTTCCTGGGATGGATCATCAGAAAAGAACGTTTCATCTTCAAACGATAACACTATGGACAATCAACAACCTACACCGCGCAATCCCTTCTCCATCAAGAAGTTCATAAAGGATTACCTGGATTTGCGCAAAGATAAAGACAACGAACTGGCCACGGTGGATTCCATCCGCAAGGGGGTGGAGTTCAAGGGGGCCAACCTCTGGATTCTGATTCTAGCCATCTTCATGGCCTCGCTCGGACTGAACGTCAACAGCACGGCCGTCATCATCGGTGCGATGTTGATTTCGCCCCTCATGGGACCTATCATGGGCGTGGGCCTTTCGGTGGGACTCAACGACTTTGAGCTGATGAAGCGCTCACTGAAGAGCTACCTCATCACGACACTCTTCAGCGTCACCACGGCCACCATCTTCTTCCTGATCAGCCCTGTGGCCGAAGGGCAGTCGGAGCTTCTGGCCCGCACCTCGCCCACGATTTACGACGTATTCATCGCCCTGCTCGGCGGCCTGGCCGGCGTGGTGGCCCTCAGCACCAAGGAGAAGGGCAACGTGATACCCGGCGTGGCCATCGCCACCGCCTTGATGCCACCCCTCTGCACGGCGGGCTACGGCCTGGCCACAGGCAATGCAGTCTATTTCTTCGGTGCCTTCTACCTCTACTTCATCAACTCCGTCTTCATCAGCCTGGCTACCTTCACCGGCGTGCGGGTGATGCACTTCCAGCGCAAAGCCTTTGTGGATAAGAACCGCGAACTGAAGGTGCGCCGCTACATCGTCTTCATCGTGATTCTCACCCTCTGTCCGGCCATCTACCTCACGATAGGCATCATCCGCGACATGGTGTTCGACGGGGCAGCCAACCGTTTCGTCAACGAGCAATTGATGTTTGAAGGCACTCAGGTGCTCGACAAGAAAATCCTGCGCAACGCCGACGGCAACGAAATCCGTATCGTGCTTATCGGTCAGGAGGTGCCCGAGGCCTCGCTCTCCCTGGCACGTGCCAAGATGAAGGAGTACAACCTGGGAGATACGAAGCTCACCGTGATGCAAGGCACCAACAACGAAACGCTGGACATCAGCAGCCTGCGCGCCATGGTGATGGAGGACTTCTACAAGAAGAGCGAGGAGCGTCTGCAGGAACAGAAACAGCAGATTGCCATGCTGACAAGCGACCTGGAGAAGTACCATAGGTTTGATGCCTTGAGTGTAACCCTGGCCCCTGAGCTGAAGGTGCTCTATCCCGAGGTGAAGAGCATCGCCCTCTCCCACGCCATCGAGCAGCAGGTGGATAGCCTGCAAGCCGATACGCTCACCTTTGCCATCGTGCAGCTCAGCAAGCAGCCTAAGCCTGCCGAACGGGAGAAGATGACCCAATGGCTCAAGGCCCGCCTGGGCACCGACCGCCTGCGCCTGATCGTAGAGACCCATTAATCCTTTGACTATCCTATCATGAAACGCTTTTGGACCGTAACCCTCTGCCTCATGCTCTGCATCGGAGGCTTGATGATATCGCCTGTGCTGCGTGCCGATGAAGGCATGTGGCTACTGGGCAACCTGGATAAACGTACGCTCAAGGAGATGAAGCGGGAGGGACTCCTGCTGAAGCAGCGTCAGCTCTATAACGACAAGGGACTCTCGCTGAAGGATGCCGTGGTGAGCTTTGGCGGCTTCTGCTCGGGCGTGGTGGTGAGCAGTGAAGGACTCGTGCTGACCAACCACCACTGCGGCTTTGAGTCGGTGCAGCTCCACTCCAGCAGCGAGCACGACTACATCCGGGATGGCTTCGTGGCCCGTTCGAAAGAGGAGGAGCTCCCCAACCCTGACCTCTACGTGCGTTTCCTCTACAACCAGGTGAACGTCACTAAGAAGGTTCTCTCGGTGGTGACGGAGGAGATGAGCGAACGGGAGCGGTCGCAAGCCATCGACAGCATCTCACTGGCCATCAGCGAGGAAATCAGCGCTTTCGACTCCACCTTTGTGGGCGTAGTGGATGCCTGCTACGACGGCAACGAATACTGGCTCTCGGTCTATCGCGACTTTCCCGACGTGCGGTTGGTCTTTGCGCCCCCCTCGTCGGTGGGCAAGTTTGGCTGGGACAACGACAACTGGGAGTGGCCACGCCATACGGGTGACTTCTGCGTCTTCCGCATCTACGCCGACAGCCTCAACCAGCCCGCGCCCTATTCCCCATCCAATGTGCCCTACCACCCCGAGGTGGTGGCCCCCATCTCCCTGGAGGGCTATCAGCCGGGCAGCTTCTGCATGACCATCGGCTATCCAGGCACGACCAACCGCTACCTCTCCTCGTACGGCATCGAGCAGGCCATGAAGAGCCAGCATCAGGCACAGACGGAGATTCGCGGCATCAAGCAGAAGCTCTGGAAGGAGGCCATGAACCGCGACAACACGCTCCGCATCATGTATGCCGCCAAGTATGACGAAAGCTCCAACTACTGGAAAAACAGTATCGGCACCGTGCGCAGCATCCGCAAGCTGCATGTGCTGGAGAAGAAACGGGCGCGCGAAGAGCAGCTCCGCCGCTGGATTAACAGCCAACCTGCCGAACGGGAAAAGCTGCTCCACCTCCTCACCGACCTGGAGCTGAACTACAGCCAGACCCTCCCCAGCAGCCGGGCCTTTGCCTACCTGGTGGAGTGCTTCTTCAATGGGTCGGAACTCATCCAACTGGCCTTCGACGTGCTCAACCTCGATACCGAGGCTGCGGAAGAGGAGGTGGTGAAGAGTCTGACGAAGCTAGCGCGCAAGTATAGCGATTACTATGAACCGCTGGACCGCCGTGTGACGAAGGCCCTCTTCAAGGCTTACCGCGAGAAGGTCGATGCGGAATTCCTGCCTGAGTTCTATCATGCCATCGACACGCTCTACCAAGGTGACGTGGAGGCCTTTGTCGATACCCTCTTCAACCACACCAAGCTATCCAGTACGGAGGGCCTGCGCCTGGCCCTGCACAACGACTCCACCTATCAGATTTATCAAGACCCAGCCATCGGCCTCTGCATTGACCTGCTGACTCAAGTCTTCTATCTGAAATCCCTCTCCGACGAGCCGCTCACCCAGATTGCGCGCAATGAGCGCCGGCTCAATGATGCCCTGCGACGGATGAATGCCCATGGACGTCACTATCCCGATGCCAACGGCACCATGCGGCTGAGCTACGGTACCATAGGCGGTTACGACCCTTACGATGGAGCCACCTACAACTACTTCACCACACCCCTGGGCATCTTCGAGAAGGTGTGCAGCAACCCGGGGAACCCCGACTACGAGGTTCAACCCGAGCTGCTTGAGCTGTTCCAGCAGAGTGACTTTGGCCGCTATGCCGACCGCGACGGACAGATGCACCTCTGTTTCCTCTCCAACAACGACATCACGGGAGGCAACAGCGGCAGCGCCATGTTCAACGGTCGTGGCCAGCTCCTGGGCCTGGCCTTCGATGGCAACTGGGAGGCGATGAGCAGCGACCTAAGCTACGAGCCGCACCTGCAGCGCACCATCGGGGTAGATATACGCTACATCCTCTTCATCATGGAGAAGTACAGCAAGGCCACCCACCTCATCGACGAGCTCAACCTGGTTACCACTTCACCGGCTCGTCGATGAGAGTACCTCGTGCGCGCTACAATAAGAAGCAACGCTGAGCCTTAGCCACTTTTGTCCAAATATTTCTTTTGTGCTTATGGAGGAGCTACTCAAACAGCAGCTCTACCGTTCCTCTATACTTACGCTAAAGCAACTAGGGGATGAACTCGATTTGAAGTCGATTTGAACTCGATTTGAACTCGATGAAAAATTAGAGAATCATCGACTTCAAATCGAGTTCAAATGGGCTTCACTTTAGCGTAGCAACGGAGTTACCTTAGACTTACTTTAGAGGTACGATAGCCTTGGTTGTTAGGATTTATGAATTTTGGAGGAAAGAAATAGGGTTTTCCCATTATTATTTGTATATTTGTCGCAGATTTTAAAACTCCTATTACTATGGATTTACTGATTACTGTTCAGCTGCTTGTGGTGTTGCTGGCTCTCTATGTAGGGTCGCGTTATGGAAGTCTGGCCCTGGGGGCTATCTCGGGGATTGGACTGGCCATCCTGGCGTTTGGCTTCCAGATGAAGCCAGGGACACCGCCTACCGATGTGATTTACATCATCGTGGCTGCCGTGACCTGTGCGGGAATGCTCCAGGCCTCGGGCGGCATGGACTGGATGATTCAGTTGGCCGAGAGGCTGCTGCGCAGGAATCCAGGGTCTATCACCTTCCTGGCACCCCTCTGCACCTTCTTCCTCACCGTGATGGTGGGCACGGGGCATGTGGTCTATACGCTGATGCCCATCATCTGCGACATCGCGCTCAAGAAGGGCATCCGGCCCGAGCGGCCCTGTGGCGTGGCCAGCGTAGCCTCGCAGCTGGGCATCACCTGCTCGCCCATTGCCGCTGCCGTGGCCTCGTTCGTGGTCATCTCTTCAGCCAACGGCTTTGAGGTGACCAACCTGCAGGTGATTGCCGTCACCATTCCAGCCACGCTGTGTGGCTTGCTCTCAGCCTCTGCTTTGAGCTACCGGCGAGGAGTTGACCTGGATAAGGACCCCAAGTTCCAGGCCCGTTGTGCCAACCCTGAGACCTATCGGTACATGTATGGCAGTACGGCCACGCTGCTCGACGTGGAGGTCTCCCGCGAGGCCAAGCGATCGGTCTATATCTTCCTGGCTGCATTGGGTGTCATTGTGTTGTTCTCCGTCTGTCAGATTGCTGGGTGCGACATTCGTCCGTCGTTCGCTACGGGGCAGCTGGGGGCTGATGGCACACCTATTCTGAAGCCGCTCTCCATGAGCATCATCATCCAGATTGTGATGATTACTGCAGCGGCCTTCATGATTCTCCTGGCCA
>JBJEKS010000281.1:0-1563 GCA_051878755.1 Bacteroides sp.
ACTACTGGGCCGACTACAACATCATCGAGCCCACCGAGTCGCTGGAAAAAGCAGTGAAAAAACTGCGGAAACAGCAGCAATAATTTGCACAATTCCGCTTTTCCTCCTACCTTTGCGACATTATTGATTTAACGTAACGCAAAATCCATAATGATGCAAAAGATAGACCAACCTACGAACCCTTTCCTCATCGAGGGGTACGTATCACCCGAGTATTTCTGTGACCGGGAGCAAGAGACCGCCCTGCTCACACGTCACCTCACCAACGGATGCAACGTGGCCCTGATGGCCCCCCGACGCATCGGCAAGTCGGGGCTTGTCTTCAACTGCTTCAACTAGCCACTCCTACGCGAAGCTTTTCATTGCATCTACATCGACATCTACGAGACCAAGAACCTCGATGAATTTGTCTATGAGTTCGGAAAGGGGATTCTCGCCGAACTGCGTCCCAAGGGGCGCAAGGTTTGGGAGTGCCTGGGAGACATTACGCGGCCCGACGTGACGCTCGATGAAATCTTTGCTTACCTCAGCCAGGCGGAGAAGCCCTGCCTGGTGGCCATCGACGAGTTTCAGACCATCGCCAACTATCCTGAGAAGACCATCGAAGCTGCCTTGCGTAAGAGGATACAGCAATGCCACAATGCCCATTTCGTCTTCTCCGAGTCCAAGCGGCACATGGTGGCACAGATGTTCACCTCCCCATCGCGCCCCTTCTACAACAGTTCGGCCATCATGGGGCTAGAGCCTATCGACCGCCAAGCCTATCTTGAGTTTGCCAACCGCCATCTCTCGCGCATCGGCAAGGAGATTTCACCGGAAGCTTTCTGCTTCCTTTACGAGGCCTACGACGGGGTGACGTGGTATATACAATATGTGTTGAACATGCTCTACAGCGCCCTCCTGCCACACACGACGTTTACGAAGGAGGATGTGGAACGCGTAGTAGGCAGTATCATCGGGCAACATCGCTTTGCCTACCAGTCGCTCCTGTATCAGCTGACATCCAAGCAAAAGCAGCTCTTCACGGCCATTGCCCGTGAGGGCAAGGTGAGCTCCATCCTGAGCAGGGCTTTTCTGAACCGTTACAATATGGGGGCAAGCAGTGTACAAGGCGCGATAAAAGTCCTCCTCGACCGCGACTTTGTCACGTCAGACGAAGGGGTATATCAGCTCAGCGACAAGTTCTTTGCACAATACCTGCTGTCCTCATAAAATGTTAGCGACCACTCAACATCACACGCCCTTATTTTGCCGCAAAGGAGTAAAAAACACCCATTGCGGCAAAATTAAGACCGCTTATTTTGCCGCAATCGACATTTTTCCTATATTTGCGGCAAAATAAGCGGAGAATTATGGCACAGAAAATCATCGGAAGAGAGAAAGAACAGCAGGAACTCCTGGATTTATACCATTCAGGAAGACCGGAATTTGTCGTAGTGCAGGGCAGACGAAGAGTAGGCAAGACTTACCTGGTCAGAGAGTTGCTGGATGGACAGATGACCTTCTACCATACAGGACTCTCGCCGGCGGAGGTAGCCAGCGAGACGGGCGGAATGCTACGGA
>JBJEKS010000282.1:0-8529 GCA_051878755.1 Bacteroides sp.
TTCGCTATCTATTTATCATCATAATGTCCCTCTAGCTGTAATACTAATACAACTAGGGTATTATCATAGATATCATAGAGATTCTATCGTGTGCAGACAGTCGTCTTGAGTAGGTAATCATATTTCCCCCCTTTAAAGGTTCAGGATGTCCTGTACCTATTCTAGGGTCTTCTACCAACTCATGAAGGATTTTATCGGTTTTCTTCCAAAGATTCTGATTAGACTTTTTGATTTTAGCTAAAGCTTTCTTTGCTTCAGGCGTGAAGTTTACAATGTAGCTCATAATGAATCCAGAAACTGTGTGAGTTCATCATGATTCTTGCACTCTATGCACTTCCCGTCGCGATAATCTTTACGCCCTTTTTCTATAACTTTTGCTAAAGAAGGGGTAATCTCATTCTCCTCCTGGACGGGTACAATAGTATATACTCGTTGACCACGACGGAAATAGACTTGTTCTCCCGCATCTATTTTGTTCAATGATATCGAGATGTTCTTTTTGAAATCAGTTATAGTTAGTGCATCCATTGTTTCTATCTTTTGATTTTGTGGCAAAGATAATCCCTTCTTTTTAATCCTGCAAATTATTGATTCGAAATAACGTTGTTCATGGATCAATTTTCTTCAGATAGCCGCGGGGGACGTAGGCGGTGGCTATGGTGAGCAGGCCGTCGATGATGACACCTACGCGGAGCTGGCCGCAGTAGCGGGCTACCTTGCCGATAACGCCCTTGAAGTCGCCTCCCGTCACCATGACGGTGTCGCCCTTCTCGAAGCGCTCGTCGCTGTGCGGAAGCAAGAGGTAGTCGGAGTCTTCGTTACGACAGATGATCTTGAGCGACTCCATCTGTACGTCGGGCACGATGAGCGGCTCCTTGCGGGCCTCGTCGCCAATGCCATAGTGGCTGTAGTAGAAGCGGAGGTGCGGCAGGTTGACGTTGTCGTAAACGTAGGTCTTAAGGATGTTCTCTGTGCTGCGGGCAAAGAAAATATTTGGCAAACGGGATTCCTCTATCTTACGGCGCTTGCCATCAATCATGCGATAGACACGAATGGTGGGATGGTAGGCCTCGATGCCCTGCTCGGTGAGGTATTCGTAGGACTGCTTGGCCCGCCCGTAGGTGGCACGGAGGGCGTACCAATGCTGCTTTTCTTTCTTATGGAAGGTAGCGGTAAGATAGTCCGTTCCCGCGAGGGTGTTTTTGGTGGACACCCCTATTTCGGGGGGAACATCGGGGATAAAACCGGTGTGTGGAGGGATTGACCCACCCTCTGGGTTGCTTTGCGCATCATCTATGGTTTCACTTTTCATGCCATCACGATGAGTTAATCTACCCTACACAGGGCCTGATTATAAATACTTTAAGACGGAATTTACGGGGTTTACCCCGAAATTCCACGACAAATATAGGTATTTTTTTTTACACATGTTTTTCGGAGAGCAACAAAGCTTATATATTGTTAATATTAAGTTATTTATCTATTATGAGGCTTATTTGTGAAAATATTATAAATTAAAGGTAACAGAATAAAAAAAGAGGAGGCATCACCCGAAAACGAGTGATGCCTCCTGCTTTTTTGTTAGAGTATATTTTTTAAGCTTGCGCTTATGCTTCGGCGGTGGCTGCTGCGGGCACTACCGAAACGGTGCGCTTGTCTTCTCTACCGGTCTTGAACACTACGGTTCCATCTACCAAGGCGTAGAGAGTGTGGTCGCTACCCATACCGATGTTCTTACCCGGATGGAACTCTGTGCCTCTCTGACGAACGATGATGTTGCCTGCCTTGCAGAGCTCACCACCGAAAATCTTCACGCCTAATCTCTTACTTGCTGATTCGCGGCCGTTCTTAGAACTACCGACACCTTTTTTATGTGCCATTTCTTCTTACTGTTTTTAATGATTAAGCTACTACTTCTTTAATTGTTAACTCCGTAAACTGCTGACGGTGACCGTTGAGCTTGCGATAGCCTTTTCTTCTCTTCTTGTGGAACACGAGCACCTTCTCGCCCTTTACCAAGGCTGAAGCCACCTCGCAAACCACCTTTGCACCCTCTACGGTGGGAGCACCTACGGTGATGTTGCCGTCGTTGTCAACCAAAAGAACTTTTTCAAACTCAACTGTTGCACCTGCCTCCACGTTCTGGATGTGGTGAACGAACAGCTTCTTGCCAGCTTCTGCCTTAAACTGCTGGCCGTTAATTTCTACAATTGCGTACATTTAACTGTAAATCTGTATAAGTTAGCTCCGGCGGGTGGCAGCTAATCACTTAGCATACACTTAGTTGAACCCGTTGCGGAATAATCGGCCACAAAAGTACTGCTTTTTTTCCGACCAGCAAAGCCTTTTGGCCTCTTTTTTTTCAAAATAAATCAAATCAACAGGATGCTTACCCCAATGGCAAGTATCACGCAGAGCACCAGCAGCATCAGGAACAAAGCGGCCAGGAACATCTTGCAGGTGCGCCAGAAGCTCTGCCACCAGTTGATGTCGTAGAGCTGCTTGTAGTCGAAGCAGAAGATGAGGAAGATGCCGAAATAGGAGACATCGTAGAGGTCATCGACCTGGGCGTGTCCCTGAATCAGGAGCGTCACGATGCTGAGCAGGAGCAGCTGACAGGCGATGAAAGCCTGCACGAAGAGGTGCTCGGTGACGTTGAACCGCGGACGATACTTCGGCTTGCGGAACACGAAGCGGGTAGCCAAGGCGAAGAGGGGCAGCGTGGTGAGCACCAGAAAGGCCTTGTTGCCATGCAGCCAACCCTTGAGCAGATTGACCACGCGCTGCAGGAAGGGGTGGGATTCGATGAAGCGGTTAATGCGATTGGCGATGGAGTTTTCGCCCGTAATCAAACTGCGTTTTTCCTCACACGCCGAAGAGGGTATCATCTCATCGGTAACAAGATCAAACCAATCCCCCACATTGACCCCCTCCTCCTCCAGCTTGTAGGTTACCACCTGTTTGACGGAATCGGTCATCTGCTTGATGGAGTCGGTCATCTGCTTCACCTCGGCCATCTGCTCGGGAGTAATGGCCTTGCCCTTCTCCTTTCTGAGTGCATCGGGGTCCACGAGCTGCACGGCCATCACGTAGAGGGCAGCCAGGATGAAGAGCATCTGGAAGGGACGGAAATAGAAGGCACGGCGACCGGTGATGAACTCGCGGATGAGGTGGCCCGGACGGTAGAAGAGGTCTATCAGCGTGCGGCCGAAGCCGCTGTCAATGTTGAAGAAGCCTCCGGCGATGTTCTTCAGCGCGTTGCTCATGCGATAGCGGGTGGTGGTGGCGCTCTGTCCGCAACGGGGACAGTAGTTGCCCTGGAAAATCTCACCGCAGCACTTGCAGACGGTGGTCGCAGAGGTGTTGAGCGGTATGGCCTTGCCTCGCTGAATCTTGAGGTAGTAGCCCCGCAGCCGATGCTTCAAGGGGTGCAGCTGCTGCATCAGCCGCTCATGGAGCGCCAAGGGGAGGAAACGGCGGTCGTGCAGCGTCCACCAGAGCGTGAGCAGAAAGATGAGCACGAAGAGGGGGAAGTCGCCCCACTCCACCGTCAGTTCGTCCCAGGCCATTGAGCCAATGAAGTAGAGGATGGGGAGCTTCCACCAGGAGACCCACTTGGGGGCCTGCTGCGGCACACGCTGCCCAGAGTCCGACAACAGCACGGGAGTCTGCTGCGACGGCTGCTCCAGCAAACCGTAGAGGTCGTTGTAGATGGCGGTATGGGGATAGACAGCCAGCTCCTGGCGCGTGGTGACACCATGGAGGATGCCGGCAAAGGGGACGGAGGCGGCCTGTGCGGTCAGGGCATCAACCACGCTGTCGCCCAGGTAGAGCGTCTCTGCGGGGG
Organism: Bacteroides sp.; assembly: GCA_051878755.1. Taxonomy (GTDB): domain Bacteria; phylum Bacteroidota; class Bacteroidia; order Bacteroidales; family Bacteroidaceae; genus Bacteroides. Next base: position 3,848 of record JBJEKS010000282.1, read on the forward strand.
TGACGCCCAGTCGCTCCATGGCCAGGAAGAGGCCTTCGGGGTCGGGCTTCATCTGCTTGACATCCTCGCCTCCCACGATGAGGTCGAAGAAGCCTGCGGGGAAGTCGCGGGCAGCCAGCTCCTCGATGCGATAGCGGTACTTGGTGGAGAGGATAGCGATGCGTGCCCCCTGCTGCTTCAGCTGCTGGAGCACCTCGCGAGTCTCGGGGAAGAGGCGGGTATTGGCCGTCATGCAAGTGTTGGCATGTTGCACGTACTGTTGCTTCATCGAGGCCAGCTGCTGCGGGTCGGTGACGCCCGTCATCTCGGAGAAGGAGTCCTCGAGCGTCTTGCCGATGGTGCGCTTAATCTGCTCGTCGGTCACGTCGAGGTAGCCTTCGCGGGTGAGCACATGGCGATAGCACATCACGATGCCGCGTGAGGAGTCGGCCAGGGTGTAGTCGAAATCGAAGATGTAGGTGGTGTAACGCATGATCATTGTTTGTTTTGGAACACGCCGTTGATGGACTTGAGATCAATCAGGTACTGATAGTCGGCTGCAGCCTCGGCAAACTGCCCCATCTTGGTGAGCACCTCCGCACGCAACTGTCGGGCTTCGGTATAGTCTTCCTTGAGCATGATGGCCTGCGTAAGGTGGGCTACGCACATCAACAGATTGCCTTGCTCCGCTTCGTCCTTAGCCTGCTGATAGAAAGCCAAGGCTTTCTGCAACTCGGCAGTTTCGTTGTTATCTGAATGAAAGGAATGGTTCATAAGTGATTAGGGATTAGTGATTAATACTTAGTTCTTTACTCTCAGGAGTCCCTCCTTGAGACAAACGCGCTGCTGGTTGATTAGCTTTTCCAGGACTTCGTTTAGGAGGTCGGGACTCCAATGGGTTGTTCCTGCTCCTAGCTCTACGGCGCGGCAGGGGTGCTGACTCAGGCGCTGGAGGATGTAGCGGGCTACCTCCTGCTCCTGATTGGCCTCGCCCAACGCCTGCTGCTCGCCCAGACAGACGTCACAACAGCCGCACTTCCGCTCTTGCTCTTCGCCAAAGTAGCGGAGCAGGTAACGGCTGCGACAGAGCTGTTGCTGACTGGCATACTCCAGCAGGGCCTCGATGCGCTTCTCCATGCGCTGCTTGCGCTCCTCATAGGCCGCAGGGGGTATTTGTATGCGCTCCCGCTCCACGCGCTCGCGCGTATATATTATATAAGGTGTACGGCGATGAGGGATGTAGCTGATGATGCGTAGCTTGCTCAGGCGAATCAGGACTTCATAGACCTGCTCGGGCGTGAGGCCGCAATAGGTGGCGATGGCGCTCTCGCGGATGAAGACGTAGTCGCTGAAGAGGCCGGTGTAGAGCCGGAGCACGGCCTGCACCACCTTGTCGCTCACGGCATCCATCTCGCGCAGGCGGTAGAGCTCGTCGCGCAACAGGATGAAACGGAGGCGCGAGGCGTTGTCGCGCTCCTCGGTATATTCCAGGTAACCGGCCAGCGTGAGCAGACGCAAGGCACCATCCACGTTCACGGGGAAGAGCTTGAACTTGATGCAGAAGTCCTCGATGTCGAACTCGCGCACACAGCCCAGACCGTCGCCCATCGCCATCTGGAAGTAGTACTGCAACTTCTCATAAACGTCGCGAATGTACTCTTTCTCGGGGAAGGAGACGCTGAGCCGCTTCAGCACGGTGGTGCGGTCGGAGGGATAGTAGAGCATGACGGCGGTGGCCGGCTGACCGTCGCGCCCGGCACGTCCTGCTTCCTGGAAGTAGGCCTCGATGGAGTCGGGCAGGTCGTAATGAATCACCAAGCGTACGTCGGGCTTGTCGATGCCCATGCCAAAGGCGTTGGTGGCCACCATCACCCGGGTCTCTCCGTTCGACCAGAGGCGCTGGCGCAGGTCGCGCGTCACGTCATCCAGTCCGGCATGGTAGAAGTCGGCGGAGAGGCCGTTCGCCTGGAGTAGCTTGGCCAACTCCTGACAGAGGCGGCGGTTGCGCACATAGACGATGGCGCTCCCTGGAATACGCTCCAGGATATGCAGCAGCTCACTCTCCTTGTTGAGGGCACGGCGGACGATATAGGCCAGGTTCTTCCGCTCGAAGCTCATGCGGAAGACATTTTCGCGCCGGAAGCCCAGGCGCAGCTGGATGTCCTTCACCACCTCGGGCGTGGCGGTGGCCGTGAGGGCCAGCACGGGCACGCCAGGCAGCAGCTCACGGATTTCGGCTATGCGCAGGTAGGCGGGGCGGAAGTCGTACCCCCACTGGGAGATGCAATGGCTCTCATCCACGGTGATGAAGCTGATGTGCATCTTGCGCAGCTTGCGCTGAAACAGCTCCGTGCCTAGCCGCTCGGGCGAGACGTAGAGGAACTTGTAGTGACCAAAGATGCAGTTGTCGAGTGTGCGGAGCACCTCCTCGCGCTCCATGCCGGCATGGATGCACAAGGCGCGCAATCCCCGCTTCTGGAGGTTGAGCACCTGGTCCTTCATGAGGGCGATGAGGGGCGTGATGACCAGGCAGAGGCCCTCCATGGCCAGGGCAGGCACCTGGAAGGTAATCGACTTACCCCCGCCGGTGGGCATCAGCCCCAGCGTGTCCTCTCCCCTGGAGATGCTCTGGATAATCTCCTCCTGGATGCCCCGGAAGGAGTCATAGCCCCAGTAGTGCTTCAGTATCTCAAGATGGTTCATGATAGCGCTTTACCCTGCCGGCGCTCAGCCGTTGGGCTTGATGTCCTCGATTTGCAGCTGCACCTCTCCCCGCTTATGGGTATTCTCCTCGATGGTATAGCAGATGTCGAACGACTGCTTGCTCTTGATGAAGCGCACGTGTGAGCTCTGCCCGAAGGCGATGCCGTTCATCACGTTGTTCGACTTGTTGTCCACCAGCTCCAACTTGATGTGCTCCTGCTCGCGGCCCACCACCTTGCTCGTACCGTAGTCATAGACATGGTGCGTGCAGAAGATGGGCTTCACATTCTCGGGGCCGAAGGGGTTGAACTTCTTCAGGTCGAGGAAGAAGCGGTTGGTGATGTCCTTGAAATCTATCTCGGCGTTGATGTCGATAACGGCGCTGGTCTGCTCGGGCAGGATATGCTCGGAGACGTAGGCCTCGAAGCGACGAGTGAACTCCTCCACATGCTCGGCCTTCATGGAGAGGCCGGCGGCATAGGTGTGACCGCCGAAGTTCTCCAGCAGGTCGCGGCAATGCTCGATGGCCTTATAGACATCGAAGCCGGAGACGGAGCGGGCCGAGCCGGTAGCCAGGTCGCCCGTACGGGTCAAGACCACGGCGGGACGGTAATAGACCTCCGTCAGGCGCGAAGCCACGATACCGATCACCCCCTTGTGCCACGCCTCGTTGTAGAGGACGATGGAGCGGCGATGGTCGAGTCCCTCCAACCCATCGACGATGTGGTTGGCCTCTTCGGTCATGCTCTTGTCGAGGTCCTTGCGGGTCTCGTTGTACTGATTGATTTGCCCCGCCTTCTCCAGGGCGAGGGAGAAGTCCTTCTCGGTCAGCAGATCGACCGCCTCCTTACCGTTCTGTATGCGGCCGGAGGCGTTGATGCGAGGGCCAATCTTGAAGACGATGTCGCCCACGGTAATCTCCTTGTCGGCCAAGCCACAGACGTCGATGATGGCCTTCAGCCCAACGCTGGGGTTGCTGTTAAGCTGCTTGAGCCCATGGAAGGCCAGGATGCGGTTCTCCCCCATGATGGGCACGATGTCTGAGGCGATGCTCACGGCCACCAGGTCGAGCAGGGGGATGAGGTGATGAAACTCGATGCCGTTGTTGAGGGCGAAGGCCTGCATGAACTTGAAGCCTACGCCGCAGCCGGAGAGGTGCTCGTAGGGATAGGTGTTGTCCTCGCGCTTAGCGTTGAGGATGGCCACGGCCTCGGGCAGCACGTCGTCGGGCACGTGGTGGTCGCAGATGATGAAGTCGATGCCTTTGCTCTTGGCATAGGCTATCTCCTCCACCGCCTTGATGCCGCAGTCGAGCACAATCACCAGCCCCACACCGGTACTGGCGGCATAATCCACCCCCTTGGTGGTGACGCCATATCCCTCGTTGTAGCGATCGGGGATGTAGTAGTCGATGTTCGAGTAGAACTGCTGAATAAACTTATAGACCAGGGCCACAGCCGTGGTGCCATCTACGTCGTAGTCGCCGTAGATCAAGATACGTTCTTTCCTTCCCATGGCCCGATTCAGACGATCGACCGCTACGTCCATGTCTTTCATCAGGAAAGGGTCATGAAGATCAGGCAGCTGCGGCCTGAAGAACTTCTTCGCGGCAGCTGCGCTCTTAATCCCACGCTCGGCCAAGAGGCGGCACAGGATGGGGTTAATCCCCAGCTCCTGAGCCAGATGTTGGCTTACCTCTTCCTGTTCGGGTGTTATGGGTAAATAATTCCATGTGTGATTCATTTATATATGTTTTTTTCTTTTTTCAGCTCTCGGGGTGACGACGCATGTCGCCAACAAGCCGTAAAGGTAGGAAAAAACTCTATATGCAGCAAAGAAAAATAGAACTATTTATCAAAACTACCCTACTTTTAGTAATATTAGCCGGAAAAACAGGGTTAGAACTCCACTTTGGGTGCCTGTTCTGCTCCTTCGGCTGCCTCAAAGTAGGCTCTTTTGTCGATGCCGAAGAGGGCGGCGAGCAGGTTCTTGGGGAAACG
>JBJEKS010000283.1:0-8520 GCA_051878755.1 Bacteroides sp.
TCAAATGCTATTAATACTCTTTCCGCTCCGCAAGAAATAAGTAAATCTAATTGACCTGTCAACAGCAGCTTTTCTGCTCTGTCTTCGGGAAGAGAGAAGCCGTTGCCTAATGGGAGTACCGTGTTTATGACATCTCCAGGTTGGGCCTCTGCCAGTTGTCTTGTTCCATCGCCCACAAGCTGTATCAGGAACCATACTTCGTTCTTCTCACGGTCCACATAATTAATAGAAATGGGACGTCGTAGAAAGGTTGTTGGCGAGTGATCTACTCGCAATTCGGCAAACTGTCCCGGCATCATGTCGGGAAGGGGTTGTGAGTGGGTCAGCTTAATCAGCACATAATTCTTATGCGGTCTGACCAGCTCCGTTACAATCAGGTCTAAACAATATTTTTTCATACGTCAATGGAATTACATCTATTCATGGCTCCAAAGGTAATACAAAAGTTTGAGATTAACCCTATTTTGGTCTAACTTTTATGGTGTAAAAGTCTCAAAGGTGTTGTCGTCAAAGAAAATGCGTATTTCAGTGATTTTTCTTTGTGGTCTTTCACGATATACAACCTCTTGTTTCTTAGCTTCGTAAGCCGCATTTAGGGCTGCGTCTAGCCCGTTTTCCTTGCGATATTTGGCGGCGGCTGTCCCGTTGTTCGCAGAAACGCCATCGTAAGTGGGAGAATCGGATGAATCCGGGTTAGCATTAGGGTCGGAAGGAGTGTTCTCATTATCCTCCTCCAATCCTGAAATACCTTCACCTGTTATTAGCCAGTTCAGGTTGACCTTGGGGAAGGTGTCGTGTAGTCTGAGCAGCACATCGGTGCTGGGGTACTTGTTGCGCCCATTGATGATGTGCGAAATGGTGGCTTGCGAAACGTTTATTCGCTCTGCAAAGGTACCTGCATTAAGCCCAAAATGCTCCATAACCTGTTGAAATCGTTCAATTACTGTCATGCTGGTATATTTATATCAATCTGTATTCTTGTTATTAGCGATTACAAAAGTAATAGTTTGTATTTACATAAGCAAATTATATTCGTAAAATAGTATTAATTACAAATGTAGTCTTTAAATTACATTTATATGATTACACTTTTTATTTTTCTTTCGTTCAGTCGATTATGCCATAAATTAATAATAGATTAAAGTTGCCCATTTTATTGTTATATAAGTGGTTATTTATGTGGAAAATAGCATTATATAGAGGTTTTACAAATGTTTTTCTATATAAATCATATATTTTACCGATTTGCTTATTTACTATTGTATAACATACTGATATATAACGAAATATCGCATTTTGTGGTGTATGTTAAAGTTGTAGCTTTTCTTTTGTAAAACCAGGCTTTGCTTATGTTATTTACCTTATATTACATTTGTATGCTTTACGCTTGTTAATCGTGTATTACATATATAATCTAGTAATTTACATATATTGCCTCTTTGGATTCGTAATGGCGCATGAAATAGTTGTCTAATGCAATAATGTTGTTGAATAAATTCTTTTGTATGAAACAGCCTAATTGCTTAGAATCTTCTCGTTGTTCACGGGGGTACGTTCATACAAAAAGAATCGATTCTCAGCGCTTAAGAATCGATTCTTCTATTTGTATTTTAATAAGATAGACGCAAATTTGGACTTCATGAAATCATCTCATCTAGCACATTTCTGAGCTAAACGATTTGATTAAGCAGGCTTAATGGAGAATCATGAATATGAGTTCTTTCAGAATATCGGCATTACTGAGTGATGAGTTGCCTACTCCCTTTGACTTGGCATCGGCCTCTCGGATAGCGGTGATGATGTGCATTGTCTTGACCCCACTGTATTTCCGCATGGCGGCCAGGTACTCACGTGCTTGCCAAGGAGTCTTCAGTCCAAGAAATGCCGCTACTCCCTGCTCGCTCTTCTCAGGAGCATAGTAAGCCAGCATCAGGTTGGAGAAGAATCCGAAGAGAACAGAGAGTGTCATCTGTATTGGGTTTGACTTTGGGTTCTCTTCAAAATATTTGATGATTTGATTAGCCTTAAAGACGTTCTTTTCTACTAGGGCTGCACGGAGTTCAAAGTTGTTGTAGTCTTTACTGATTCCGATGTTTCTCTCCACCTGGTCGCAGGTTATGCGTGTCTGATTTTTTGGAAGAGTAATAATGAGCTTTTCCAGCTCCCCGGCCATGCGGCTCAGGTCGGTGCCTACGCATTCAGCCATCATGGCAACAGCTTTTGGTTCTATGTCCACCCCTTTCTGCTTTAAGTATGCAGTGATAAAGGCTGGGAGTTGTCCCTCCTTGATTTTCTTCGATTCAAAGAGGAGTCCTACTTTCTCAATTTCTCCGGCCAGTTTTTTGCGTCTGTCCAGCGTGCCGTGTTTATGGCAGAGCACAAGGATGGTCGATGGCATAGGGCGCTTCAGGTAATAGGAAAGCTCTTCCATATTCTTTACATCTTGTGCCTCTTTGATGACCACTACCTGGTATTCTGCCATCATGGGGTAACGCTTGGCTGCATTGATGATGGTGGCGATATCAACATCGGCTCCGTAGGCTACGGTCAGGTTGAATTCCTTCTCTTCGAGGGTGAGCACATGTTCAATAAGGTAGTTGCTGATGAGGTCGATGTAGTAGGGTTCATCGCCCATCAAGTAATAGACAGGTCGGTATTGCTTGGCTCGCAGTTCGGCAAGTATTTCAGCGTATGTAATGTCTTGTTTTGCCATAGTGGGACAATCTATAATTATTACCAATCAAACTTAAGGTGTTTTACGGTTTTCTTCTCGTCAAGGATCATCCGAAGCGATTCAATCCCTATCTCCAGATGGTCTTTCACGAAATGTTGGGTGACGAGGCTATCGCTCTTCTCCGTCTTCACCCCTTCGGGAATCATGGGTTGGTCGGAGACGAGCAACAGCGCACCGGTGGGGATATGGTTGGCAAATCCGCAGCTGAAGAGTGTAGCCGTCTCCATATCCACAGCCATGGCACGTGTGGTCTTTAGGTAGGCCTTGAACTTCTCATCATGTTCCCAGATTCGTCGGTTGGTGGTATAGACGGTGCCTGTCCAGTAGTCGCGTGCATGGTCGCGGATGGCAGTGGACACAGCTCGTTGAAGCATGAAAGCAGGCAGTGAAGGCACCTCGGGTGGGAAGTAGTCGTTTGAAGTACCCTCGCCACGGATGGCTGCGATGGGAAGGATAAAGTCCCCTATTCTATTCTTCTGGTCTATGCCACCACACTTGCCCAGGAAGAGGCAGGCCTTGGGATTAACGGCTGAAAGCAGGTCCATAATGATGGCAGCATTGGGGCTCCCCATGCCAAAATTGATGATGGTGATTCCCTCGGCCGAGGCTGATGTCATGTTGGCATCCCGCCCCATGACGGGAACCCCGAAGCTTTCGGCAAATAGCTCCACGTATTTGTTGAAATTGGTCAGCAGGATATGCTGGTCAAAGGCCTCCAATGGGCGCTTTGTATAGCGAGGCAGCCAATTAGCTACGATTTCTTCTTTCGTTTTCATAACTTTTTCCTATTTTTGCAGGCGTAATTTGATTAATGAACTACAAATATAGTAAATGTTATTATTAAACCTACCAAGTTTTGAGGTAAAAATTGTAATTAAGGAGGGAAAAAGGCTGATTTTCGACCCTATCCGCAAGAAATACGTGGCGTTGACACCCGAAGAGTGGGTGCGTCAACACTTCGTGCATTGGCTGGTGGAAGAGAAAGGCTATCCGTCATCGCTCATGGCCAATGAGGTGCAGATACAGCTCAATGCCACACGCAAGCGCTGCGATACGGTGCTCTATGACAAGTCGTTTCGTGCCCGTATGATAGTGGAGTACAAGTCACCTGATGTGGAGATTACGCAGCAGGTGTTCGACCAGATTACGCGTTACAACATGGTGCTTAAGGTGGAGTATCTGGTGGTGAGCAACGGCTTGCGTCACTATTGTTGTCGCGTGGATTATGAGCAGGGTACTTATCAGTTCCTTTCCCAGATACCCGACTACAACGCATTGTAGTTCAGCAATATAAAACCGCAACTGTAGGGATGCTGGAATGTTCATCCACTACAGTTGCGGTGTTTCATCATCTGTTATTGTCAGTATGTCTATATTCTGTTCGGGAGATGCCGGTTATTCGCGTGAGGTAGTTCTGCGGCGACGGCTTGCGCGCTCCTTTACCGGTTCGGCCTTCACCTCAGGCGAGATACCTGCCAGTTCGGGGTCAATCATGATGCGTCCGCAATATTCACAAACGATGATTTTCTTTCGTGAGCGGATATCCAGCTGGCGCTGAGGGGGAATCTTGTTGAAGCAACCACCGCAGGCATCACGCTGTACATAGACGATACCCAGTCCGTTACGAGAATTCTTGCGGATGCGCTTGAACGAGAGGAGCAGGCGTGGCTCAATCTTGGCTTCCAGGTCTTTAGCTTTCTCTCTGAGCTTCTCCTCTTCCTGCTTCGTTTCCGAAACGATTTCATCCAGTTCGTTCTGCTTCATCTCCAGGTCTTTCTGTCGCTCCTCTTTGGCGTGCATGTTCTCCTCCATCTCGTGCGTCTTTTCCGTCTCCTTTTCTGTGAATTCGCGGATGCGCTTTTCGCAGAGTTCGATTTCAAGCGACTTGAATTCAATCTCCTTGGTCAGGAAGTCATATTCGCGGTTGTTGCGCACATTCTCCTGCTGCTCCTTATACTTGGCCATCTGTGCCTTGTTGGACTCAATCTCCACTCGTTTGCCGGCAATCGACTGCTTCAGTTCAGCAATCTCAGCCTTGATGCGGTCGATGCGTGTGCCGAGGCCTGCAATCTCGTCTTCCAGGTCTTGAACCTCCAGGGGCAGTTCGCCGCGCAGGATCTTGATTTCATCGATTTTCGACAGGGTTGACTGCAGTTGGTAGAGCGTCTTCAGCTTCTGTTCTACAGGGATTTCAGCTGGATCTTTCTTTGATTCTTTTGCCATTTTCTTATAAGTATTTTATGGGATTGGTATTCAAGCTGGTAAGATGAACCTCCAGACTTGGGAACCACTCCCTGAGTTGGTTATAAAAGATTTCTTTCGTAAACTGTTCACTCTCGTAGTGGCCGATGTCAGCCAGGAGTATGTCCTGGTCATGGCCCATGAATTCGTGGTATTTGATTTCTCCGGTGATGAACACGTCAGCTCCTTGGCGCATGGCTTGGTGCATCAAGAAACTTCCTGCTCCCCCACAGAGTGCGACGGTGAGAATCTCGCGCCCACGCAACTTGTTGTGCCTCAAACATTCCACTTCAAAGCATTTCTTCACTCGTCGTAGGAAGTCAAGTTCCGTTTCGGGCTCTTTCAAGATACCAATCACACCAGCTCCTGCCTGAGCCCACTGGTTCTGCAGCGGATAGAGGTCGTAGGCAGGTTCTTCGTAGGGATGGGCCTTGATGAGCGTTTTGACTGCGGTCTGTGCCAGGTAGCTTGGTAATACCGTTTCTATACGGACCTCAGGCTCTGTATGTAGCTCACCTATTTCCCCACAGAAGGGGTGTGTACCCTCTTGTGCGCGGAAGGTCCCCTCCCCTTGCAGATTGTAACTACATGAGTCATAACGACCTATACAGCCACAGCCGGCACTGAAGAGAGCTTTGCGTACCGCATCAGTATGTGCCTGAGGAACGAAGGTTACTAACTTGGTCAGTGCCTGCTCTTTGGGCTCAAGTACACGTACCTCGCTGAGTCCAAGTTTTTCGGCCATTTTGAAACTTACCCCACCCTGCAGATTATCCAGGTTGGTGTGAGCCGCATAGATGGCGATATCGTTGCGTAGCGCCTTGATGACGCATCGCTCCACGTAGTCGCGCCCTGTGAGGCTCTTTACCCCCTTGAACAGCAGCGGATGATGGGCTACAATGAGGTTGCACCCCAACGCGACAGCCTCGTCAATCACGGCTTCGGTCACGTCAAGACACAACAAAGCCCCTGTTGCTTCCGCCTCTGTCAATCCTACTTGCAGGCCGGCATTATCATATCCATCCTGCAATGGCAGAGGCGCGAACCGATCAAGGGCATGAACTATCTCCTTAATTGTCATAATTCGCGGAAATTTGCCGCAAAGGTAGGAAAAAGATTTGAAATATCTATGTAGTTTGAAGAATTTTATGTAGGTTTGCAATCATTTTTAGCGCAGATTCGTAGATTAAGAACAAAATTAGGACAGATATATGATACTGAATGAACGAGATAGCCGTCATGAGCAGGTGCTTTGGGCGGCACGTCAGATGATGACAGCAGCACGTACGGCTCCCAAGGCTAAGGGTGTGGACATTGTAGAAGTAGCTCTGGTGAGCGGAGATGAGCAACAGGCTTTGGCTGAGCGGATGAAGCAGTTGGCCGTTGAGCAGAAGCGTCCGTCGTTTGAGCGCGACGGGGGTAACCTGTTGCAAGCCGAGTGTACTATATTAATAGGTACGCGCGAGATGGCTATGGGATTGAACTGTGGACATTGCGGTTCGGCCACTTGCGGTGCGCGTGGCGAGGGTGTGCCTTGTGCCTTCAATGTGATGGATGTAGGCATTGCCATCGGTTCGGCTTGCGCCCTGGCAGCCGACCTGCGTGTGGATACCCGTGTTATGTATTCGGCAGGTCTTGTGGCCATGCAGATGGGTTACCTCAAAGGATGCCATTCCGTTATCGCCATCCCGGTGAGTGCTTCGTCAAAGAATCCCTTCTTTGATAGGCAACCGAAATAATTAGCTTAATCATTCCTAATAGATTCAAAAACATGGGATTCCTGAATTTGATGGGAGAGACACTCCCCAGCGAGAAAGATTGCCAGGTGCGGTTCGGCAAGAACATGTCAGTGCAAGTCGAGATGTGTGCCCCTCACCTGCCCGCTGAATGGAGCTTGCAGAGTGGCGTACAACTGACGTGGCCTCACGAGGAGACGGACTGGGCCTACATGCTCGATGAGGTAGAGGCTTGCTTTGTAGAGATTGCGCGTGCCATTGCTCAGCGCGAGCTGCTGCTTGTCGTCACCCCTCATCCCGACCGTGTGCGTCAGCGGCTGGAGGCAGAAGGCATCTGCATGGATCAGGTGCGCATGGCCACTTGCGCCACCAACGACACCTGGGCCCGTGATCATGGCGCTCTCACGCTGTTGGGCTATAGTACTCCGCAGTTGCTCGACTTCAAGTTCAATGGCTGGGGGCTGAAGTTTGCTGCTGACAAGGACAACCTCATCAACCGACATCTGGTGGAGCAAGGTGCCCTTCATGGCACCTACGTCAACCGTCTTAACTTCGTACTTGAAGGAGGATCGATAGAGAGTGACGGCTGCGGCACGCTGCTCACCACGAGTGAATGTCTTCTCTCACCCAATCGCAACGGCCAGTTCAACCGTACCGAGATAGAGGAACGTTTGCGCATGATGTTCCATCTGCAGCAGGTGCTTTGGCTTGACCACGGTTACCTGCATGGTGACGATACCGACAGCCACATTGATACGTTGGCCCGCTTCTGCTCGCCCGACACGATAGCCTATGTGCATTGCGATGACCCCATCGACGAGCACTTCCCTGCCCTTTCTCGCATGGAGAAGCAGCTCGCTACGTTCCGCCGGCTCGACGGGAAGCCCTACCGCTTGCTTCCCCTGCCCCTTCCCCGTCCTATCTTCGATGAGGATGGCTTGCGCTTGCCGGCCACTTATGCCAATTTCCTCATCATGAACGAGGCCGTGCTCTTTCCTACCTACGCGCAGCCCGACCTTGATGCGGAGGCTGCTCAAGTACTGGCCGAGGCCTTCCCCGACAAAGAGATTGTGGGCATCGACTGTCGTGCTTTGATTCGTCAGCACGGTTCCCTCCATTGTGTCACCATGCAGTACCCGGTTGGGGTGCTGGAGTGAGTATCACCATTCATTTATTCAAAACGAACAATAAACAAGAACTAAAGCAATGAGAAAGATAAAAGTAGGCCTCATACAGCAGGCCAATACCCCCGACCGCCGCACCAACATGTTGAACCTTGCCGAGAGCATCGCAGCCTGTGCGGCCCATGGTGCTCAGCTCGTTGTGCTTCAAGAGCTGCACAATACACTCTATTTCTGTCAGACCGAAGACACCCGTCTCTTCGACCTGGCCGAACCTATCCCCGGTCCCTCCACCGGCTTCTATTCAGAGTTGGCTGCCACTCACGGCATTGTGCTTGTCACCTCCCTCTTCGAGAAGCGAGCCCCAGGCCTTTACCATAACACCGCTGTAGTTTTCGATCGTGATGGCTCCATTGCCGGCAAGTACCGCAAGATGCATATCCCTGATGACCCTGCTTATTACGAAAAATTCTACTTCACCCCTGGCGACCTTGGCTTTCAGCCCATCCAGACCTCCATTGGCAAACTTGGCGTATTGGTTTGCTGGGACCAGTGGTATCCCGAGGCAGCCCGTTTGATGGCCCTCCGTGGTGCTGAACTGCTGATTTACCCCACCGCCATTGGCTGGGAGAGCAGCGATACCGATGAGGAGAAGAGCCGTCAGTTAGGAGCATGGATTATCTCGCAG
>JBJEKS010000284.1:0-6184 GCA_051878755.1 Bacteroides sp.
AATATGGAAAACAAAATTCAAGAGCTTACCGACAAAATCTACCGCGAAGGGGTGGAGAAAGGTAACGAAGAAGCAAAAAAACTGGTCGCTAAAGCTCAGGAAGAGGCCAATCAGATTGTGGATAACGCACGCAAGGAGGCTGAAAGTATCCTGGCTGCCGCTCGCAAGCAGGCCGATGAGTTGGCCGAAAATACCAAGTCAGAACTCCGGCTCTTCGCCGGTCAGGCTGTCAACGCCCTGAAGTCAGAGATTGCTACGGTCATCACTGACAAACTGGTGTCAGCTGATGTCAAGGCTTTCGCCTCCAACAAAGAGTACCTGCAGGCTTTCATCGTGGCTCTCGCCTCAAAGTGGAGCACGGAGGAGCCTATCGTGATTGCTACTGCCGATGCTGAGGGACTGAAGAAATACTTCGCTGCCAAGGCCAAGCAACTTCTGGATGGGAAGGTCAAGATCGAACAGGTCAACGGGCTGAAGACCCTCTTTACCATCTCACCTGCCGACGGCTCCTACAAGGTAAGCTTCGGTGAGGAGGAGTTCATGAGCTACTTCAAGGATTTCCTGCGTCCGCAACTGGTGGAAATGCTCTTTTAAACCTACCTGCGTATGACGAGCAAATATTATTACTTGGTGGCCGGGTTGCCTGAGCTCTCGCTGGAGGACAACAAGCTCAGCTATACTGTGGCTGACTTCAAGACTGAATTTTATCCCTTCCTCTCGACTGAGGACCAGAAGCTTGTCAACTTATACTACCTCAAGTTTGATAATGCCAACGTGCTGGCTATGCTCCGGCAAGAAGAGGCCTTCGATCCGCGTGGATGTTTCTCTGCCGAGCAGCTGGAAGAGTATATCAAAGCCTTGAAGGAGGGAGATACTTTGCCCGACGCCGTTTTTCCTTCCTATCTATCGGAATTCATCACCGGCTATTTCCAGCAGGATGCCCCTGCCGGACAGCTGCTTCCCGAGGACCGTCTGGCCAGCCTCTACTATGCGTATGCCATGAAGTGCAAGAACCGCTTCGTGGCTCAATGGTTTGAGTTCAACCTGACGGTGAACAACTGCCTGGTAGCTCTGGCTGCCCGCAAGTACAAGTGGGACGTGGCTGCGTGCATCGTGGGTGATACCGCGGTCTGCGAAGCCCTGCGCACCTCTACGGCACGTGACTTCGGCCTGAGCGCTGAGCTGGATTACCTCGATGCCGTGATGAAGATAGGCGAGACCGAGGAACTAGTAGAGAAGGAGCGCAAGGCTGACCTCCTGCGCTGGACGTGGATGGAGGAGAACAGCTGCTTCTGCTACTTTACCGTGGAACGCCTCTTCGTCTTCCTCATGCAGATAGAGATGATAGAGCGCTGGATCACGTTGGACAAGGAGAAGGGTAATCAAATGTTCCGCCAGCTGATCTCCAACTTGAAGGACCAAGTGAAGATACCTGCGGAATTCAGATAAGAATAATAATTTAAATTAGAATATGGCAACAAAAGGAACTGTTAGTGGTGTTATAGCCAATATGGTAACCCTCGCTGTAGATGGCCCGGTGGCACAGAACGAGATATGCTACATCTCGACGGGTGGCGACCGGCTGATGGCGGAGGTGATTAAAGTGGTTGGTTCGCACGTGTACGTTCAGGTATTTGAGAGTACACGCGGACTGAAGGTAGGTGCTGAAGCCGAATTTACAGGCCACATGCTGGAGGTAACCCTGGGCCCCGGCATGCTGTCGAAGAATTACGACGGATTGCAGAACGACCTGGATAAGATGGAGGGCGTATTCCTGAAAAGAGGACAATATACCTATCCGCTGGACAAAGAGCGCGTATGGCACTTTGTGCCTCTGGCTAAGGTAGGCGACAAGGTGGTGGCATCCGACTGGCTCGGACAGGTGGATGAGAACTTCCAACCGCTGAAAATCATGGTGCCCTTCCAGCAGAAGGGGGTATGCACCGTGAAGCAGATTGTAGCCGAAGGCGACTACAAGATTGAAGATACCATCGCCGTGCTGACCGACGAGGAGGGCAACGAGGTGAAGGTGAACATGATTCAGAAATGGCCCGTGAAGCGCGCCATGACAAACTATAAGGAGAAACCGCGTCCCTTCAAGCTGCTTGAGACGGGTGTACGCGTCATCGATACCGTCAACCCCATCGTAGAGGGTGGTACGGGATTCATCCCCGGCCCCTTCGGTACGGGTAAGACGGTGCTGCAGCACGCCATCTCCAAGCAGGCCGAGGCCGACATTGTGATTATCGCTGCCTGCGGTGAGCGTGCCAACGAGGTGGTGGAAATCTTCACCGAGTTCCCCGAACTGGTTGACCCCCACACGGGCCGCAAGCTGATGGAGCGTACCATCATCATCGCCAATACCTCAAACATGCCCGTGGCTGCCCGTGAGGCTTCCGTCTATACGGCCATGACCATCGCTGAGTTCTACCGCAGCATGGGTCTGAAGGTGCTCCTGATGGCCGACTCTACCTCGCGTTGGGCACAGGCACTGCGTGAGATGTCTAACCGTATGGAGGAGCTTCCCGGACCGGATGCATTCCCCATGGACCTCTCGTCCATCATCTCCAACTTCTACGGCCGTGCCGGCTACGTGAAGCTGGCCAACGGTGCGACCGGCTCCATCACCTTCATCGGAACCGTATCACCTGCCGGTGGTAACCTGAAGGAGCCTGTGACGGAGAACACCAAGAAGGTGGCCCGCTGCTTCTATGCCCTGGAGCAGGACCGCGCCGACAAGAAGCGTTACCCCGCCGTGAACCCCATCGACTCCTATTCTAAATATATCGAATACCCCGAGTTCGAGCAGTATATCAGTGGACTGATTAACGACCAGTGGCTGGGTAAGGTCAA
This sequence comes from Bacteroides sp., assembly GCA_051878755.1. Lineage (GTDB taxonomy): Bacteria > Bacteroidota > Bacteroidia > Bacteroidales > Bacteroidaceae > Bacteroides. Next base: position 2,854 of record JBJEKS010000284.1, read on the forward strand.
TGAAATCAAGACCCGCCTGCAGCGTGGTAAGGAGATTGCCGAGCAGATTAACATCCTGGGTGACGATGGTGTACCCGTAGAGTATCACGTCATCTTCTGGAAATCTGAGTTGATTGACTTCGTGATTCTGCAGCAGGATGCCTTCGACGAGATTGATGCCGTTACGCCGATGGAGCGTCAGGAGGATATTCTGAACATGGTCATCGATATCTGCCATACAGAATTCAACTTCGACAACTTCAACGAAGTGATGGATTACTTCAAAAAGATGATTAACGTCTGCAAGCAGATGAACTACTCCCCCTACAAGTCGGAGAAGTACGACGGCTTCAAGGCTCAGCTGCAGGCCCTTATTGACGAACGTAAAGCATAAAAGAAGATGGCAACAAAAGCATTCCAAAAGATATATACCAAGATAACCCAGATTACCAAGGCCACGCTTTCGCTGAAGGCTACCGGTGTGGGTTATGATGAACTGGCCACCGTGAACGGCAAACTGGCTCAGGTGGTTAAGATTGCCGGCGACGAGGTGACGCTGCAGGTGTTTGAGGGTACCGAGGGTATCCCCACCAATGCCGAGGTGGTCTTCCTGGGCAAGGCTCCCACCATCAAGGTGAGCGACCAGCTGGCTGGACGTTTCTTCAACGCCTTTGGCGACCCCATTGATGGCGGACCGGCCATCGAGGGACAGGAGGTGGAGATTGGTGGTCCCTCGGTGAACCCCGTGCGCCGTAAGCAACCCTCAGAACTGATTGCTACCGGTATTGCCGGTATCGACCTGAACAATACGCTGGTATCTGGCCAGAAGATTCCCTTCTTCGCCGACCCCGACCAGCCCTTCAACCAGGTGATGGCCAACGTGGCCCTGCGTGCCGAGACCGACAAGATTATCCTGGGCGGTATGGGTATGACCAACGACGACTACCTCTACTTCAAGAACGTCTTCTCCAATGCCGGTGCACTCGACCGCATCGTCAGCTTCATGAACACCACCGAGAATCCTCCCGTTGAGCGTCTGCTGATTCCCGACATGGCCCTGACCGCTGCCGAATACTTTGCCGTGGAGAAGAACGAGAAGGTGCTCGTGCTGCTTACGGACATGACCTCTTATTCCGATGCCCTGGCTATCGTGTCCAACCGTATGGACCAGATTCCTTCGAAGGACTCTATGCCCGGTTCGCTCTACTCCGATTTGGCCAAGATTTACGAGAAGGCGGTGCAGTTCCCCTCGGGCGGCTCCATCACTATCATCGCCGTAACGACTCTGTCGGGTGGCGACATCACGCACGCTGTGCCTGACAACACCGGTTACATCACCGAGGGTCAGCTCTTCCTGCGCCGCGACAGTGATATCGGTAAGGTTATCGTTGACCCGTTCCGCTCGTTGTCACGTCTGAAGCAGCTCGTTACTGGTAAGAAGACACGTAAGGACCACCCGCAGGTGATGAACGCTGCCGTGCGCCTCTACGCTGATGCTGCCAACGCCAAGACCAAGCAGGAGAACGGTTTCGACCTGACCAACTACGACGAACGCACCCTGGCCTTCGCCAAGGACTACTCCAACCAGTTGCTGGCCATCGACGTCAACCTCGATACCACCGAGATGCTCGACGTGGCCTGGAGCCTGTTTGGCAAGTACTTCAAGCCCGAGGAGGTCAACATCAAGAAGGAGCTCGTCGATCAGTACTGGCCGAAAGCATAACCCCGATTCACTAACGATAAATCACGAATAAAGTGGCTATTAAGTTTCAATATAACAAGACCTCGCTCCAGCAGCTTGAGAAACAGCTCAAGGTGCGCCAGCGTACGCTCCCTATCATCAAGAATAAGGAGAGTGCCTTGCGCATGGAGGTGAAGCGCTGCAAGACCGAAGCATCGGAGTATGAAGCGAGGTTGGAAAAAAGTATCCAAGCTTACGAAGCCATGTTTGCCCTCTGGAATGAGTTCGATGCTTCGCTGCTGCGGGTGGGCGATGTCCACCTCAACGTGAAGAAGATTGCAGGTGTCAGGGTGCCTCAGCTCGACGAAGTAGAGTTTGAGGTGAAGCCCTACAGCCTCTTCAATGCCCCCAAGTGGTATGCCGACGGCATCCAGCTGCTCAAGGAGTTGGCCCTCACTGCCATCGAACGAGAGTTCATGGTAGCCAAGCTGAACCTGCTGGAGCATGCCCGCAAGAAGACCACGCAGAAGGTGAACCTCTTCGAGAAGGTGCAGATACCTGGCTATCAGGATGCTTTGCGAAAAATCAAACGATTCATGGAGGATGAGGAGAACCTCTCCAAGTCTTCGCAGAAGATCATGAAGTCACATCAGGAGAAAAGAAAGGAGGCCGAGGCATGATTACCAGAATGGAGAAACTTACTTTCCTGATCTACCACAAGGCGTATGAGACGTTCCTGGACCAGATCCGCGAACTGGGCGTAGTACACATTGTGGAGAAGCAGCGTGGTGAGCCCGATGCCGGATTGCAGCAGGCTTTCCTGAAGCGGTCGCAATACAAGTCGATGCTTCAGAAGATGGATGCACTGGCTGAGAAGCAGCACGATGCGCCTATATATAATAAGGAGAAGGAACCCGAAGCGCTCGTCAAGGAGTATGATGCTCTGCAGAACCACATCATGGAGCTGCAGCAGCAGATTCCTGCCATCGGCAAGGAGATTGACCAGATGGAGGTATGGGGTGAGTTCGACTGGGCGCGGCTCAAGCAACTGGAGCAGGCCGGCTGGCTGATACGCTTCTACAGCTGTCAGGAGAAGGACTTCCGTGACGAATGGGTCGACCATGTCGTGGTGGTGCGCCGTGAGAGTGGCCACATCTACTTCGTCAGCGTCAGCCACGAGCTGATGGACTTTGGCCTGGAACCGCTCCGTCTGCCCTCATCAAGTCTTTCGCAGCTTCAGCAGAAGCTGGCCAAGGCCCAGGAGGAACTGACAGAGACGCAGGACGTTCTCAAGCAGTTCTGCCAAAAGTACTATAATACGTTGGCCGAAGCCAGTGCGCGTCTGCAGAGCGACATCGACCTGATGCAGGTACGCCTCAGTAGTGAGGCGTTGGCTGAGGGTGCGGTGGTATTGCTTGAAGGTTGGGTGCCCGAGGACAGTGTGGCTCCTGTCAAGCAGTTGCTCGAAGCGCAGGAGGTGTATTACGAGATGCGTCCCGCCCGCAAGGAGGACAATCCTCCCGTCAAGCTGCGCAACAATGCCTTCACCCGCATGTACGAGGTGCTGACCAAGATGTATGGTATGCCCAGCTTCACCGACTTTGATCCCACGCCGATACTGGCGCCCTTCTTCTCGCTCTTCTTTGCGTTCTGTATGGGTGATGCCGGTTA
>JBJEKS010000284.1:6284-8501 GCA_051878755.1 Bacteroides sp.
AGCACCGTGTTCTACGGCTTCAAGGAGTCGCTGAGCGCCTGGGGCTGGTGGCTGCTCATCGTCGGCAGCGTGGTGATAGGTACACTGACCTTCCTCAGTGTCATCCCTGCGGAAGTCTCCAAGTGGGCCTTCATCGGGGTGGGCGGTGTAGCTGCCATCGGTATCTACCTGCTCAACAACCTCCACCGTAACGTGTTGGTCAATGTGGGCGCGGGCCTGTGGGACACCTACAATATGGCTTCCGGCCTCCTGGGCGATACGCTCTCCTACATCCGTCTCTTTGCCCTTGGCTTGGCAGGCGGTATGCTGGGACAGACCTTCAACAGCTTGGCGCTGATGGTGGTCGATGGACAGGAAGGCATCGGTCTGCTCTTTGGATGGATAGGCTTTGGCCTGATTATCCTCGTGGGTCACACGCTCAACATCGCCATGTCCTGCCTGAGTGCCTTCGTGCACCCGCTGCGTCTGACCTTCGTGGAGTACTTCAAGAATGCCGGTTACGACGGCAAGGGCGTAGAGTACAAGCCCTTCAAGAAATAAAAAACAATAAAAAATAAAGTAATAACGAAACATTAAAAAAACAAATCATTATGAACGAATTATTCGGTTATCTTGGCATGGGCCTCATGTTGGCCCTCGCTGGAATAGGAAGTTGCTATGGTACAACCATCGCTGGTAATGCCGCAGAAGGTGCGCTGAAGAAAGACCCTTCGAAGTCGTCGGCTTACATGATTCTTTCCGCTCTTCCCGCTACACAGGGTCTGTATGGCTTCCTGGCCTTCCTGCTTCACTTCGGTAAGGTGGCAGCGAATCCCCTGCTGTGGTGTGGTGTGGGTATCGGTGTCGGACTGGTTTGCCTCTTCTCTGCCATCCGTCAGGGTCAGGTTTGTGCCAACGGTATCGTAGGTGTGTCTCAGGGTCACGACGTGCAGACCAACACCATGATCTATGCCGCCTTGCCTGAATTCTATGCCATCTTGGCCCTCGTAGCCACTTTCTTGGTATAATTTTCACCCCTTTTTGACCTCAGAAGCGCAAGCGAATCCATCGTTTGCGCTTCTTTTTTATAAAAAACTCGTTTAAAAGGTTATTTTTCAAAGAATAATGTGTAATTTTGCAGCCGGAAATTTTTTAAGATAAGAGATTGTTAAATTTATGGCACAAGAATTACTAACCCCCGACTACATTATTGAAGCGAGTTGGGAAGTGTGTAATAAGGTAGGAGGTATCTATACGGTGCTGTCAACGCGCGCAAACACGCTGCAAGCTAAATTCCCTGACAGACTGTTTTTTATAGGTCCCGACTTTTGGAAGGGGAAAGAGAATCCCCTCTTTACGGAATACGACAACCTGTGTGCAGCATGGAAGCAGCACGCAGTAGAGAATGAGAAGCTGCAGGTTCGCGTGGGACGTTGGAATATCCCCGGAGAGCCTATCGTTATCCTGGTGGATTTCCAGCCTTTCTTCCCCATGAAGAACGAAATCTATACCGAGATGTGGAACAACTACCAGGTGGATTCACTTCATGCCTATGGTGATTATGATGAAGCTTCTATGTTTGCATACGCTACCGGAAAGGTGGTGGAGAGCTTTTACCGCTTTAACCTGACTGAAAATGACAATGTGGTCTTTCAAGCACACGAATGGATGACTGGCATGGCTGCCCTCTATCTGCAGAAGAGTGTACCGCAGATTGCCACCATCTTCACGACGCATGCCACGTCGATTGGTCGCTCCATCGCTGGCAACAACAAACCGCTCTATGATTATCTCTTCGCTTACAACGGCGACCAGATGGCCCGCGAGCTTAACATGGAGTCGAAGCACTCTATCGAGAAGCAGACGGCACACTATGTGGATTGCTTCACTACCGTGAGCGAGATTACCAATACCGAGTGCAAGGAGCTGCTCGACAAGGAGGCAGACGTTATCCTGATGAATGGTTTCGAGGATGACTTTGTCCCTCAGGGCGCTGCCTTCAACACCAAGCGCCGCAAGGCCCGTCAGAACCTGCTCCATGTGGCCAACTGCCTGCTTGGTCAGCAGATTGACAACGATGTGCTGATTATCGGCACCAGCGGACGCTACGAGTTCAAGAACAAGGGCATTAACGTCTTCCTGGAGACACTCAACCGTCTTAACCGCGACAAGAACCTGAAGAAGAAGGTCCTGGCCTTCGTCAACGTGCCCGGTTGGGTAGGGGAGCCTCGCGAAGAG
>JBJEKS010000285.1:0-1551 GCA_051878755.1 Bacteroides sp.
GGGCTGGGCATTGCAGGCCGAGGGGGATAGCCTGGCCGCCTCCAGAATCTGGGCCAACTTCTCCGGCTCCACCGCACGCGAGGCATCATAGGCCCGGTCGCTCTGACGCGAAGCCACCAATTTCAGAAAATCGTTGTTCATTGTTTTTTTTAGTTACGAGCTACTAGCTACTAGCGACAAGCTACAAGCTACAAGCTACGAGCTACAAGCTACGAGTTATTTTACTGCTGCTATGCGGCTGATGTACTTACCGATGATGTCAAACTCGATATTCACCGTGCTGCCCACGTGGATGGCGTGGAAATTGGTATGCTCGTAGGTGTAGGGGATGATGGCCACCTGGAAGCTGTTGTCCGTGGGGTTGCACACCGTGAGGCTCACACCATTCACCGTCACTGAACCTTTATCTACAGTGAGGTAGCCACGGCGGGCCATCTCGGGGTCAAAATCATAGCTGAAAGTATAATAGTAACTTCCTTCGGCATCCTCCACGGCAATGCAGCGGGCCGTCTGATCCACATGTCCCTGCACGATATGACCATCCAGCCGGCCATTCATCATCATGCTGCGCTCCACGTTCACCTCGTCGCCCACCTGCAGCAAGCTGAGGTTACTGCGGTCCAGGGTCTCCTTCATGGCCGTCACCGTATAGCGGTCACCTTCGATGCTCACCACCGTCAGGCAAACCCCGTTGTGCGACACACTCTGGTCAATCTTCAGTTCGCCCGTAAACGAGCAGACAAACGTGAAGTGCACATTCTCTTGATCTTTCTCCATGGCCACCAGTCGGGCACACTCTTCTACAATTCCAGAAAACATATTCTTGCGTAAATAATTGGTTATTTGGGAGGCAAAAATAGATAAAAAAACGGAGATTATCGATTTTTGTGGCAAAAAAGCAACACTAATAAGAATAAATCCCTATATTTGCACACAGCAACAGCGTCTTTTATCAGACGTTAAAACTGACTGTTTAATTCATAAAAGCAACACGTTATGAGAAAAATTTCATTCAAAATGGCTGCTGCGGCCTTGATTTGCAGCTCCTTCATGTTTTCATCGTGCATCGGTTCTTTCGGACTCCACAACCGTCTGGCCACTTGGAACCAGGGCATCGGCAACAAGTTTGTCAACGAGTTGGTCTATCTGGCCTTCAATATCGTCCCCATCTATCCCGTCTGCTACCTGGCCGATGCACTGGTCATCAACTCCATTGAGTTCTGGAGCGGAAGCAACCCCATGGCCAGCATTGGCGATGTGAAGAAGGTGCAGGGCGAGAACGGCAACTACCTGGTTACCACGCTCGAAAATGGCTACTCCATCGTGAAGGAAGGTGACGAGAACATTCAGATGGCACTGATTTACGATGCAGACAGCAGCACCTGGAATGTTGTAGCTGAAGGCGTAAGCACGCAGCTGCTCAAGATAAACAACGACGGTACGGCTGAACTGGCTCTCCAGGATGGCGAGACCATGACCGTAGCCCTCAACGCCCAAGGCATCAGCGAGGCCCAAGCCGCCCTCTGCAGCAACGCCTACGCCCTGAGATAA
>JBJEKS010000286.1:0-5839 GCA_051878755.1 Bacteroides sp.
AAATAAAAGCTCCCTAAATTCTCCGCGGTAGAAATACGTTGCAAAAATAAGCGGAAAATCGGGAACCACCAAATAGCAAGTTCGAAGTGTTAAAATCTAAATGTGCCTGTGTTTCAATAGTTTATATTTAGTTAGTTTTTGTTGTTCATGATAGTTTAGGAGTCTCTAAATACAACCAGAGATATTACACCTATACAGAAAGGAATTGTCGATTTTCTGCTTCACCATCCATATGCAGGACGTAAAGAAATCTCATCTCACTTGGGCTCATTGTCAGAAGATGGGGTAAAGTACAATCTAAAAGTGCTTCAACAAAAAGGTGTCATAAAACGCATAGGACCTGCCAAGGGAGGGTACTGGAAAGTGCTCTCTGATGAGATAAGTGATTAAGCCCTGTTAAAATATAGTGCTTAAACAAAAAATAGTTAAATATACCTTTAGGTATCAAAACTCATTCGTATAATAATAAGCAGGCAATCGCAATTGATGATAAATTTTATGAAAATGAAAAATAGAAGCATTTCTGAAGAATTAATGGAAATTCTGAAAAAAGATTATTTGAAAATTACAGAATATGTGAGGATTTCTCCCTATCTCGATATGGAGATGCGTGGCGATTGTGTAATGGTGTATTATAGAGGAGGTAAAATCCTAACCATTTTTGAAAACAAAATGGAAGGACTTGCTGTAGAATACTATATAGATAAAAATGCAAAGTTACTTGTACCGCATATTGAGACGATAGAGGATTATTTTGCAAAAGCAATGCATATTATTGATATACACGAGGCATTTACAAAAAGTAAATTGGGAGAAAAGGAAATTCAGCAACGTGTGGTTTATGAGAATAATCTATCAGTAAATGCAGATAAAACTGATTATTTCGTTGCAGACGTTGAATGGGCCGACAATGATATATTAGGCGGAAGAGCTGATATCATTGCTTTTAGATGGAACCACATGGAACATAGAAAACGTTTGTTACAGCTAACGATTATTGAAGTTAAACAAGGAGAAGAGGCAATAGTTACTTCAGTAGATAACAACGGAAAGGTTAGTGCGGGACTTTCAAAGCATTATGATGATTTTGAAAAATTACGTCAAGATAAAGATTATGTAAAAGCACTTGCTGAAGATATGCTTGTTGTCTTAAAACAGAAGAAGGATTTGGGACTGATTAAAGGGTTGGATTGGTTATTTGAAGATAGCAGAAAGAATAAAATAACACCAGAAATCTTACCAGAAGTAGATTTTTTGTTCCTTCTATCTAACTACCATCATTACAGTGACAATTTGAAAAAAGAACTTGAAAAACTTCCTGATGAAGCAAGATTCATATCATCTTCTTTCATGGGCTATGGCCTTTATAAAGACTTTGTACATACTAAAAAAGATTTAAATATTAAACAATTATGAAGATAACCATCCATCGTGGCACCGACCAAATAGGCGGCTGTGTTACAGAGTATGAACACAAAGGTTGAAAACTATTTGTTGATTATGGAGAGCAACTGCCTGGTTCCCCAAAGTCAAATCCTTTAGAGATTGAGGGTTTGACCAATGGCGACCTGACAAAGAGTGCGCTACTCATCAGCCATTATCATGGTGACCATATAGGTTGTATAGGAGAATTACCCAAGGAGCTTCCTTTATATATAGGCAAACTTGGAAGAGATATACAACTGGCTCTTTCTGAACATCTCTCTTATGTGGATGAGAACCAGCATATGATTATTGAGCGATTGAACACCTCAAGGGAGTTTAGTCCTGGACAGTTGTTTTCTATTGGCCCTTTCAATGTGATGCCCGTAACAATTGATCATTCCGCTTTTGATGCCTATGCCTTCAAGATAGAAGCTGATGGTGTGAGCGTATTCCATACAGGCGATTTCCGGACTCATGGCTTTAGGAGCAAAAAATTGAGGAAAATGCTTGAACAATATGTGGGGAGAGTGGATTATGTGGTTTGCGAGGGCACCAATGTGTCACGTCCTGACTCAACATCATGCACCGAAGCGGAACTTCAAAAAGCATTTGAAGATGCGCTTACTCAGAAGATTGGTCATATTGTCTATCTCTCGTCAACCAATATCGACCGTTTATTCTCATTCTATCACGCTGCTTTAAGGGCAGGTATGCCGTTCATTGTCGATGCCTATCAGAAGCAGGTGATGGACATCGTGGCAAAAAGCGGTTCACTGTGGAGTAAGTCCAGACTGTATCGATATGGGGAATATGAGCCATTGACTCTCTTCAGAAAAGGCGATGACTTTACCTTCAACGACAAGTTCGTAGAAACAATAAGGAGCAAAGGATATGTGCTGATAGCACGTGCCAATCCCAGGTTTGACAAACTTATCCAAGAACTTCCTGGTGAGAAGAAAAAATATCTTTCCATGTGGCAAGGGTATCTTGACGAGAAAAAAGAGGCCTACAATGTAGCGTTGGCAAAAGCATTGGAAGGTGGTTATGAGTACCTGCATACCAGTGGACACTGCGACATGGGCAGTATGAACAATCTCTTTCGGTTGCTTCACCCTAAGGCCATCATCCCCATCCATACAGACAGTCCCGACAAGTTTGCAGAACTATTCTGTGAGGAATGGCCTGTAATCAGACTCCATGACGGAGAGTCTATCATGCCCATATCTTCATCGATAGCAGATTCATACTGGTTATCAATGTTCTGTACCAAGGAAATTAAAGATGGAACTACCTGTGAAAGCAGAGAGGACGGAGAAGAAGCTTACGGGCTTGATGCAAAATACATCGGTCCTTTCAAGAGTTTGGACGCTGCCAAGTTCGTCTTGGAGCATACGCTTTACAGGCAGACTAATCTTGTTGGCTACGAGATTGAAGACCAAGAAGACCTATCACCATCAAAGGTGCATACTTTCGATGCCAACAAGAATCTTTTAGCCACTTATACGCATGGTGGTCATCAGCCTGGCGGTGCCAAGTATCAGGAAGCATGCCGTTTCGCTCTGGGTGAGAAGGTTTTGGCAGTGTTCCATGCTCCTTATCATGCTGTTGTGCCTGTAAAGGTAATAGGACCCATGACCCCTGAGTCAGAACGAGAGAGTTGGGAATTGAATGATTCCAAAGAATATTATGACTCTTATGAAGACTACATGAAAGACTGGGATGACTGGCATTGGGACTCTGTGGCTGTACACCCACTGGTAAAGCTGAAGACAGACCTGTACCAGATGGCAAATACGGAGGTTGTCCCAAGGATTCATCTATTTCCATACCAAAAGTACGAGATAAAAGATGAAAATCCTACATCTCTCTGACACGCACGGACTGCATCATCAGATTCATGACTTACCTAAGGCTGATGTCATCGTTCATAGCGGTGACATCAGCCATAGTGGTACAGAGAGCGAGGTGCTTGATTTCCTGAATTGGTTCATAGGACTTCCTTACCCTCACAAAATCTTCGTCACAGGCAATCACGACTTGTGTCTGTGGGATGCAGAAGCCATTGAAGACTTGCCCGCCAATGTCCATTTCCTGCAGGATTGCGGATGTGAGATTGGTGGAGTGAAGTTCTTCGGACTGGCCTATAATCATCCAGAAGAACTGATTCCTGATGATACAGACATCGTCGTCACCCATGAGCCACCGGTAATGATTCTCGACAAGTCGGCTGGAACCCATTGGGGGAATGCGCCTTTGAGGAATCGTGTGATGGAGATAAAACCTCGATACCATTTTTTTGGACATGCTCATGAGAGCTTCGGTACACTGAAAGCAGACTGCACGATTTTCTCCAATGCCTCATTGTTGAACGAGAGAAACAAACTGGTCAGAAAGCCAAGGCTCTTCCTGTTGGAATAGTCTCAGCGGTTTAATCCCAATAGTCTTAAAAAAAAGAGAAGCCCCTCGCACCAGCTCCTTTGGGGGAGCGCGATGCGAGGGGCTTTTTGTTGTATTCAGTTATTTCCTTCTTGGGGGTTAGGCTTGATTCTTCCGTGCCCTGAAGCACATACCCACTCAGTGTGTTCGGGGTGATGTGTTCAGTTCAGGTAAGAAGCAAGTTCACGGGCTGTGACGTTCTTGGCTACGATGACGCCTCGGTCGTCCAGCAGATAGTTGGCAAATCCGCGATGCAAGCGGTAGCGCTTGTAGAGCTCGGATTCTGCACCCTTAGTCTCTGCAAAGCAGAGGGGAGCCACTATACGGTCCATGCGAACGGTCTCGCGGGCCACCGACGGATATTCGTCGAACGAAACGGAAACCATTTCTACTTTTTTGTTGAGCGAGTCATCGCGCAGCACATTGCTCAGCGTCGTGTTGAGCATCCGGGAGTGTGCGTCATAACCGGCCCAGAAGCTGAGCAGCACGTATCCGCCCTTGCGGGGCGCTACAGGCTGGTCGCTCAGCATCAGCGAGGCGGCATCGGGCAGGTAGCTCGGGGCCACATCGCCTACGTTCAAACCTCCGGTAGGTTTGTCTTTTTCTACAAATGATGTCAAGGAACTGATTAGTAATACAACAAAAATCAATTTAGCATATTTCATGCACCAACGATTTTGGTTAATACTATCCGAGGCCTGTACCGCCCACTGGACAGTGCAGTGATTTCTTCCCCGGCAATAACTGTGGGCCGAACAGGGCTTCCGTCGCAGAAGGCTTTTGCCTTGGTCAGCTACAAGCTACGAGCTACAAGTGATAGCTTTGTGCTGAGTATCAAAGCATTCGGCTTAGAAATCGGGTGCAAAGGTAATGCTTTCTCACAATACAATCCAAATAAACAAGCAAAAAAGTGATTTTTTAACGATGATTTTTTATGTTATTTAGCATAAAACCGCGATTTTTCTGCTAACTTTGCACCGCAAATTTGATAGAACTAGAAAGAAATGAGGTTTGATGAACTTGATTTGAATGACGATGTGCTGGATGCGCTCGATGCCATGCGCTTTGAGGAGTGTACGCCGGTACAGGAGAAAGCGATACCCGTCATCCTGGAGGGACGGGACTTGATAGCTGTGGCTCAGACGGGTACGGGCAAGACAGCGGCCTATCTGTTACCCGTAATCGACCGCCTCTCTGAGGGAGGCTACCCCGAGGATGCCATCAACTGTATCGTGATGGCTCCCACGCGCGAGCTGGCGCAGCAGATTGACCAGCAGATGGAGGGCTTTGCCTACTTCATGCCCGTGAGCAGTGTGGCCGTGTATGGAGGCAATGATGGCATCCTCTTCGAGCAGCAGAAGCGTGGACTCACGCTGGGTGCCGACGTGGTGATTGCTACGCCCGGACGCTTGCTGTCGCACCTCAAGATGGGGTATGTGGACCTCTCGCGCGTGTCCTTCTTTATCCTCGATGAGGCCGACCGTATGCTCGACATGGGCTTCTATGACGACATCATGCAGATAGCCAAGCTGCTGCCCGAGACGTGCCAGACCATCATGTTCTCCGCCACGATGCCCGACAAGATTCAGCAGCTGGCCCGCAACATCCTCACCAACCCTGTGGAGGTGAAGCTGGCCGTGTCGCGTCCGGCGGACAAGATTGTGCAGGGTGCCTACATCTGCCACGAGCCGCAGAAGCTGGGCATCATCCGCTCGCTCTTCAAGGCCAAGAAGCTGGAGCGCGTCATCATCTTCGCCTCGTCGAAGCTGAAGGTGAAGGAGGTGGCCCGTTCGCTCAAGCAGATGCACCTCAACGTGGGCGAGATGCACAGCGACCTCGACCAGGCGCAGCGCGACGAGGTGATGTACAGTTTCAAGGCAGGTCGTATCGCCATCCTCGTGGCCACCGACATCGTGGCGCGTGGTATCGACATCGACGACATCAGCATGGTCATCAACTTCGACGTGCCTCACGACTC
>JBJEKS010000286.1:5939-8392 GCA_051878755.1 Bacteroides sp.
GTGGCAAGCGCCGCAAGTCGAGGCGGAAGCCCCAAGCCCAGCCGAAGCAAGAGGGTGGGGAAGCACCCAGGCAGGAGGGCAGTGAGGCAACTCAGGTGCAAAAGGCCCCTGCTGAGGCAGCTGCACCCGCGCAGCCGGCAGCTGCTGGCGAGGAGAACAAGACGGAGAAGAAGCGTCGCCGCAACCACCGTGGCGGTCGCAACCGTGGCCGTGGTCGCGGCCATGCGAACGGCAAGAGTGAACCGCAGCAATAACCCATGAGGATGGAGACGCAGCAGCAACAGGGCCGCAAGATAGGCATTTACAGTGGGTCGTTCAATCCCATTCACATCGGCCACCTGGCCTTGGCCAACTACCTGTGTGAGTTTGAGGGGCTTGACGAGGTATGGTTTCTCGTCACGCCTCACAATCCGCTCAAGGAGCAGGCCGACCTGATGGATGATGCGTTCCGGCTGCGGCTCGTAGCGGAGGCCGTGGCCGGCTATCCGCGTTTCCGTGCCTCCGACTTTGAGTTTCACCTGCCGCGTCCCTCCTATACCATCCACACGTTGGAGGCCTTGCGCCGCAGCTATCCCGATGATGAGTTCACGCTGATCATCGGCTCTGACAATTGGCTCTGCTTCGACCGCTGGTATGCTGCCCAGCGCATCATCAGCGAGTTTCGTCTGCTCATCTATCCCCGTCCGGGCTATCCCGTCGAGGAGAATCAGCTCCCACCGCACGTCCGCCTGGCTCACGCCCCCTGCATCGAGGTGAGCTCCACCTTCATCCGCGAGGCCATGCGCCAGGGCAAGGACGTCCGCTTCTTCCTCCCCCCGGCCGTGCATCGGCTGCTGCATGAAAGCTTTCGATAAGATATAGCAACCGAACGTCTAGAAGATACAGTGCTCTTCTGGGATTGCTGTTCGTTCTATACACATGATATAATAAATCGGCATGTAAGTGACATGCTCCTTTGTATAGACCTCTCGCTCGTTGTCTAGCACTATCCCGTAGGGAATATGGTACTCTTTGTTGGCAAGGAAGCGGTCAAGGGCCTTATGTGAGGTGAAGTCCTTTCCTGATTTCACCTCAATAGGCAGTACGGTCATGGCTGCGACGTTGTTTACCAGATAGTCCACTTCGCCATTCTTCGTATTGTCATAGTAGAAAAGGTCATGTCCGTGCGCCTTCAGTTCCTGGGCAACGACACTCTCATAAACTGAACCGAGATTGATGCTACGTTCGTCTTTCATCACTGGGGCTATATTGTGTTCGTACAATCGTCCTGTGAGCATACCCACATCGTTCAGATAGAGCTTCAGCAGATTCTTGTGGACAGATTCAGACAGCGGATATTTGGGGTTTGATATGGCGTGAACATCCAGGGCAATGCCTGAAGAGATCAGGTATTCAAACTCTTCGGCAAACCATTCGAACCGGTCACCTCTCTTGTCACGGATCTCCCTGGCCACGATGCGCTTCTTCTTGTTCTCCATCTGCGATACGATCATGTCATAGATACGGCGAATCAGCAGTTTCTTGCTTGATTCCTTCTCGTATTTGGCTGCATCCTCCTTATACAGGTCACGGATACTTTCCTGCACCTCACGAACTCGCACGATATTGTGACTCTCCAGGTACGTATTGACCGCATCGGGCATACCACCTACTAGCAGATACTTCTTGAACTCGCCCAACAGTTTGTCATGCTGCGCCTCGGGGAGTGAAGCTTGTCGTTTGTAGCAATCACGCACATAGTCGAGAGCCTCTTTCCCCCAGCCTTCTGCTATCAGCCATTCTTCAAAGTCTAGCTGATACATCTGCTTGCGTATGATGCTGCCGACCGGTATCGATACTGTATTGCGAAGGGCGATTCCAAGCAAACTGCCACTGGCAATATAGGTGAACTTACCCTCCTCTCGCAAGAATTTCAGCATCGTGAGATACTGGGGGTAGTGCTGTATTTCATCCAGGAAGACCAGTGTGTCAGACTTGTCGCCGAGCTTTCCGCCTGCAATCATGCTCAGGGTCATATAGAACTCGTCCATTCCATGTATGTTGCGGAACAGTCCTCCCGTCTCATCGTCTTTAACAAAGTTCACTTCAACGAAGTTCTTGTAAAGCCGGTTGCCAACTTCACGTATAATGTATGATTTGCCCACCTGTCTGGCCCCTTCTATGACCATGATTTTGTCATTGCCGGAGCGCAGATGGGCTTCGATTATTGAGCTGATTTTTCTGTAGAGCATAGTCGTATTACACTTTTTCTTGTTTTTTTCACCTGCAAAATTACACTTTTTCCAATATTTTGGTGCTGCAAAATTACACTTTTTCCTTGAAATGGGCACTGCAAAATTACACTTTTTCCATTTTTTGTGGTTCTTCTGCAATTTAGTTGAAGTATCTTTTAGCATATGCCTGTAGGGGCGGACCTGTGTGTCCGCCCTGAAAACCGCAACTGAGCATGATCA
>JBJEKS010000287.1:0-8372 GCA_051878755.1 Bacteroides sp.
TTTGAACTCGATATGAACTCGATGAAATAGTAGAGATTCATCGAGTTCATATCGAGTTCAAATGGGCTTCACTACGGAGGTACATTAGACTTACTTTAGAGCTGCTCTAGAGGTTTGATAACGCTGCATACTGCTCAAGATAGAGGAGGTGTGGGGAAATAGGCGTATGAAATATCATTACGGATACACGGATTGAAGGTATTTTTATTGGACGATTATTTGGACTTTTCCTCGATATTGCTTTATTTTGCAAACTCAAAACGCAATTGTAGGTACATATCATGGGAAACTGTTATAGGCACGTTTTATATAGCATATTAATTTTGTTTGTATGGGCCACGTTGCCATTGGCAACGGTGGGGGCGAAAATGCGTCCCGTTGACTCGCTGTTGCTTGTTCTTGATGGCGAGATAGAGCAGCGTCACCTATACAGGGAACAGAAGGAGCAACGCCTTGTCGCCTTGAAGCAACTACTCGAGAAATCGCTTCAGCTCTCCATGCAGTTCGAGCAATGCAGCCAGCTCTTCAGCGAGTATGAAAGCTATCAGTTTGATTCGGCCTACGTCTATGCCAAACGGTCTCTTCATATTGCCCGTCAGTTGGGCGACTCAGTGGCACTGGCCCGTGCTCACCGATATGTGGCCCGTTGCTATATTGGTCTAGGCTCCTTCTATGATGCCGTATTGCAAGTGGACAGCATCCCCTACCAACAACTGCCCATTGACGAACAGATTGATTACTATACACTCTGCGTCTATCTCTATCAGGATATGGCAGAGTACCTGAAAGGGACAAGAGACCTCTATCGATGCTATACCGACAAAGCCGAACGCTATCGTTGCTGGTTAAGACAAAACAACTGCCGTTCCACCATCGACTATGTACGTAAGAACAACCTGGCTATAACCCATATTGACAGCCTTCCTCTGGAGCAGAAAAACCCGGCACGCGAGGAGTACCTGCGTGAGTTCCAGCTCTCACTGCACGAGATGGCCGTACAATATTACATAATGGGCGAGACGGCTGAAAGGCAGGGCAATCGTCAACAGGCTATCGCCTATACTGCGCTGTCTGCTATTTACGACATTCGTTCAGCCACACGCGAGACACGGGCCAGTCAGGTACTGGCCGGCTATCTCTATGAAGAGAAACAGATAGCCCGGGCCGTGCGCTACATCCATCTGGCGCAGGAGGATGCCGAATTCTTCAACACCCAGAAGCGCAGA
Organism: Bacteroides sp.; assembly: GCA_051878755.1. Taxonomy (GTDB): domain Bacteria; phylum Bacteroidota; class Bacteroidia; order Bacteroidales; family Bacteroidaceae; genus Bacteroides. The sequence goes on from JBJEKS010000287.1 coordinate 1,227, forward strand.
ACGGAAATCAATCAAATCCTGCCACGAATCGAAAACCGGCGCTATGACTGGATCAGCAGCCAGCGCACAGCACTCTGCCTGGGCATTGTGCTCGTGGCAGGACTGCTTCTGCTCGTCATTTGGCTGGCTCTGCGCATCAACTTACGCAATCACAGGTTGGCCGAGGCACGCCGTGAGATAGCCAATCAAGCCAAGGAACTGCGCGACACGAACGAGGCACTGACCCACAGCAAGCAGCGGCTGGAAGAGGCCAACGACATCAAGGACCAGTACATCATCCAGTCGCTCTACAGCGACTCCACATTCGTCAACCGTGTGGAGGAGATTTGCCGTCAGCTCGACCGTAAACTCAAGGCCCGTCAGTATGCCGACCTCAACGGCATCTCTGCTATGATGGGCATCAAGCAGGAGCGTGAACGGATGTCACTGGCTTTTGACCAGGCTTTCCTCAAGCTGTTCCCCAATTTTCTGGATGCCTACAACGACCTCTTTGATGAAGATAATCGCATCAGCTTCAGTGCTGACACTCCCATGCCCACTGAGGTGCGCATCTTTGCCTTGATGCGTCTGGGCATAGAGGAAGTTTCCGTGGTGAGCCGTTACCTCAACCTCTCGCCCAACTCCATCTACGTCTATAAGGCCAAGGTCAAAGCCAAGGCCAGGGTAGGGAAGGAGGAGTTCGAAATGCGCATCAAGCGGATTCCCAAGCCATAAATTACACCTCTCATCAGACCTTAATTAATCCGCATTTTGATAATTGCAACAGCTTGTTTCACAGGTTGTAAGGGTACTTATGCACCTTAATTTACCCTTAATCACTTTGGTGGCTTGACGCAATCTGTTTACTTTGCCGCACAATCAACAACAAAATTCTTTATGTTAAACTTAAAAAACAGGTAAAGCTATGAGAAGTAAACTTTATTTCTTATTGTTCCTATGTTTTGTTTTGTGCGGTACATCACAGCCAGGGTGGGCGCAATCTACGCTCACTGTCACAGGTACGGTGACTGATGGTACTACGGGAGAAACACTCATAGGTGTAAACATCAAAATCAAAAACGGCTCACGAGGTTGTACCACTGATTTGGACGGCAACTATACGTTGAGCGGAGTGGGTAGTAAAGAGGTGCTGGTCTTCTCCAGCATCGGTTACAAGACTCAGGAGATTCAGGTAAACGGTCGCACGCGTATCGACCTTCAGATGAAAGAGGATAGCGAGCTGCTTGGTGAAGTGGTGGTTATTGGTTATGGCACCATGGACAAGAAGGAGCTGACTTCTGCTATTGCTCACGTCAGTGAGAAGGAGTTCCTCAACATCAGTAGCATCGACCCCTCAATGATGATTCAGGGTAAGGTGGCTGGTGTCTCGATTACCAATACTGGTGCAGGCGACCCCAATAACCAGGCAAGCATCCAGATTCGTGGTGTCAGCAGCCGTTCTGCAGGCCTTGGCCCGCTGATTGTCATTGACGGTGTGCCCGGTGGTAACCTCACCAATCTCAATCCCAACGACATTGCCTCATTCGACATCCTGAAGGATGGTGCTGCCAGTGCCATCTACGGTACGCGAGGCAGCAACGGTGTTATCCTGATTACTACCAAGAAGGGCAGTAAGGATGGGGCCATTCATACCTCTTACAGTGGCAACTTCTCGTTCGATGTGATGAAGAAGGAACTGGATATGCTATCGGCTGATGAATACCGTAGCCTACGCATTGAGCAGGATGGCACAGGCGTTGACCTGGGTGGCAATGACGACTGGCTGGATGCCGTCAGCCAGACCGGCTTCAGTATGCAGCATACGCTGACGCTGAGCGGAGGCAATGACAAGAGCAACTACCGCGTGAGTGCCGACTACCGCGATGCCCGTGGTATCGACAAGCGTTCGGGACGTGAGGAATATGGGGCGCGTGCCTCCATCAACCATACTACGGCCAGTGGATTGCTGACCTTTACACTCAATGTGGCCCCGCGCATTGCCTACCGTGACAACTCCGATTGGAATGCTTTCCGCAATGCCTTGGAAGCTAATCCGACAACTCCCATCATGGACCCTGAGAATCCCACCCGTTACTACAATTTCCAAGGACAGGTGGTGGGTTACAACCCGGTTGAGGCACTCACCATTGAAGAGAGTTCGGGCGAAACCAAACTGATTGACTGGGATGCCACAGCCAAGCTGAACCTGCTTCCTCTTCTGCTTAAGGACAAGAGCAAGAATCATATACTGACTACGCAGATTACTTTCGCTGACCATCAGTATGATAACTTTAATAAGTGGTTCCGCCCCTCGACTAGCACGCAGGCCATCAATGCCGGACGCGACGGTCAAGCCAGTCGTGACTACTCCAAGGAGCGGCAACATAGCTTAGAGTGGTTGGCCAACTATCAGACCTCCTTCAAGGGACACAACATTAAGGCTATGGCCGGTTATTCGTACCAATATGCCCAATACAGCGGTCTGAGTGCTAGCAACAGCGACTTCCCCAACGACGGTCTGGGTGCCGACAACATCGGCACGGGTGAATATGCCAAGGATGAGGGTGAAATCGGTATGGGTACCTACAAGAACGACTGGAAGCTGATAGCCTTCTTTGGACGTATCAGCTACGACTGGCAGGGACGTTATCTCGTTACCGCTTCGCTGCGTCACGAAGGTTCGTCGAAATTTGGTGCCAACAATAAGTGGGGTAATTTCCCCGCCGTATCTGCAGGTTGGCGCATATCCGAGGAGAGCTTCATGAAAGACGTGAAATGGATCAGTGACCTGAAGCTGCGTGCCGACTATGGTGTCACCGGTAATCAGGACTTTGGCAGTTACAATTCGCTCAACACCATGACAGGATTCGGCTACTACTTCTATAACGGCAGGTACTTCCAGGTGTGGGGACCCTCAAAGAACGTCAATCCCGACCTCAAGTGGGAGAAGGGTAAGAACTGGAACGTAGGTATAGACTTTGCTCTCTTCGATGGCAAAGTCAGCGGTTCGTTGAACTACTTCAACCGTCGTCAGCAGGACCTGCTGGGTAACTACAAGGTGTCCGTTCCTCCCTACTTGTTCGATGAGACCTTTGTCAACGTTGGTACGATGAAGAATACTGGATTTGAATTTGACATCCAATGGAATGCCGTCCAGAGCAAGGATTTCGACTACTCTGTCAGTGTAGTAGGCTCCACCATGGACAACAAGTTCGTCAACTTCAGCAACTCGGAGTATGTAGGACAGGACTTCTACAATGTCTGTGGTACTGAAGATCCCTATCCCTTCTATAACTTGCAGCGCATAGAGAAAGGCAAGCGCATAGGAAATTTCTACATGTGGAAGTATGCCGGCGTAGATACCAACGGCGACTGGCTGGTTTACGACAAGGAGGGCGACATCATCAAGGCTGCTCAGGCCAGCGATGAAGACCGCCAGGTGGTGGGTAACGGTCTGCCAAAGTTTACCGGTTCAATGACCCACAACTTCCGTTACAAGAATTTTGACCTCTCCCTCTTCTTCCGGGGAGCCTTCGGTTACGACATCTTCAACATCCACGATTTCTACTACGGCACGCGCAACTTCACAGGCAACGTACTGAAGAAAGCTTACGAGAAGAATCTTCCCGTTTCGGCCAAGGCCAATCCCGTAGTGTGCGACTACTTCCTGGAGCGTGGCGACTACCTGAAGCTCGACATGGTGACGTTGGGCTATACCTGGAATACAGGTTGCAAGTATTTGTCGCGTGCGCGCCTCTACGCTACGGCCAAGAACCTGCTTACCATCACGAAGTTCAGCGGTGTAGATCCTGCTACCTATCAGGTGAACGGGCTGAACCCCGGTGCTACCGGATCGCGTACTTATTACCCTTCTACCCGCCAATTCATCGTGGGTGTGCAACTTGACTTCTAATCAATCGGAAAAAGATATTTGTGACATGAAACTAACAAACTATATAGCAGGAATGGCACTGGCCGCCACGTTGGTGACCAGCTGCACCAATCTGGATGAAACCCTCTATGACCAGGTGGGTACCCAGAACTATTACAATACGCAGATGGACGTGGTGCGTGCCACGTTCCGTCCCTTTGAACACGCATTCTGGAGCATCGGCTCGCGCCACGTATTGAACGAACTGACTGCGGACCAGCTGATTACACCTACTCGCGACGGCTGGTGGGATGACGGTGGCAAGTGGCGTCGGTTACACTATCACACTTGGAATGTGGAGGATGGTGGTGATGCACAGACCGAATGGAACGGTTGTTTCCAGGGCATCATGCAGTGCAACTATGTCATCGAGGACCTCAATACCCTCTCGTTCGAGAAGTTTGGCTTCAGTGAGGCTGAGTTCAACAACCTCAAGGCTCAGTGCCGTGCTCTGCGCGCCTGGTTCTACATCCGCTTGCTCGACGGCTTCCGCAACGTGCCTTTGGCCATCAGCTTCAACGACGTATCGCAAAACTCTGTGGGGCAGGTAGAACCGCGCGTCATCTACGATTTTATTGAGTCGGAACTGAAGGAATGCATCAACCTGCTGGCCCAGAAGCCCGCCCTTGGTGGAAACCAGGGGCTGCAGGGACAGTGGACTAAGGCGGCTGCCGCCTCCCTGCTGGTGCGCCTCTACCTCAACGCCAAGGTATATATAGGCGAGGAACACTACACAGACTGTGCCTCCTATGCCGAGAAAATTATCAATGGTGAATATGGTCCCTATGCCGTGGCCGATCGTTGGGATGCTCCCTTCGACTGGGACAACGAGTATTGCGATGAGGTCATCTTCGGCTTCCCCGCCTCGCAGGGTTACAGTTTCTGGCACTACCAGGGTGATACCTATTGGTGGACTACGCCCGCGCGTGCCCGTTACTACCTGAATGATGCCAAGTGTAAGGCCGGTGACCACAACACCAAGTATGCCGCTTCGCCCAGTTACGACTTGAACGGTGAGCTTTATTCGTATGAGTTGGGTATGCCTATCCAGAATTTCCGCAAATATCCTGGAGATGTACGCATGAAGCTTTATCGTAACCTGGGTGACAACAAGCGCGAAGGCATGTTCTTCTTCGGCTATCTGGATTATATCGATGAGAATGGGGAAGCTAAACGTGTGCGTGCTCCGGAGCAGCCCTATGACCTGTATATCCGCGATGCTGTGGGCAAGTTCCAGGGTATGGATCCCGACCAGTGGCCTGATGACAAGACCAGTGCCTTGCCCAACGGTGACCACAACTCGGGATGGCACTTCGCCAAATACCCCTTCTACAGTGATGATGACTCCCACCAGATGGAGTCGGATTATACTGAAATCCGTCTGTCTGAAATCATCTATTCGCTGGCTGAATGCAAGTTGCGTGCTGGTCAGACCGAGGAGGCTGGCCACCTGCTCAACCAAGTGCGTCGTCGGAATTACGATGCCACAGCCGACCTGGCCCGCACACTCTACGCACCCGATGGAGCCGTGCAGCTCAATGAGAAAGAGATGTTGGCCGAGTGGGGTCGTGAGTTCTTTGCTGAGAGCCGTCGCCGCATTGACTTGATACGTTTTGGCAAGTTCACCAACAGCACCTGGTGGGACAAGACCCCGGATGCCGACAACCATACGGAAATATTCCCCATTATGCGCGACATTTTGAATGCCAACCTCAACTTGGTGCAAAATCCTGGTTATAACAAATAATCTATTAAAAGGAGAACAACATGAAGACAATCTATCAATATATAGGTATGGTGATGCTACTGCTCACCACAACCCTTGCCGGTTGCGAAGGAGAGAAGGACATGGTCATCATTGACGAACAGCTCCCCATCAAGACCTCCACATTCTACATGGTAGGCGATGCCACACCAGCAGGATGGGACATCAACAACCCGACACCTTTTACCGCTTCCGATGAGGACCCGCTCATTTTTGTCTATGAGGGAGCCTTCAACAAAGGCGAAATGAAGTGCTGTATCAAAGCCGGCAGTTGGGACAATGCCTTTATCCGTCCCATGGAAGGAGGTACTGAAATCAACCAATCAGGCATAGCCGAAACCGCATTCGACATGCATGCCGGCGACCCCGATAACAAGTGGGTCATCACCTATGCAGCCATCTATCGCTTCACTTTCAATCTCCGTGCCTGGACCGTCCGGGTGGACTATGTAGGCGAGATACCTGAAGCACCCAAGACTCCCATTGAGACGGAAACGCTCTACCTGATTGGAGGTGCCACTCCCGGTGGCTGGGATCAGAGTGCCGCCACATCGCTCGTCAAGGATGCTGATAACAAGTACCTCTTCAGCTGCGAGGTCAGCCTGAAAGCCGATGAGACCTTCAAAGCCTTCATGGTGATGGATGACAGCTGGAGTCAGGACTTTATGCACCCGGTAGAGGAGAACTGCACCATCAGCAAGGATGGTATTTCAGATTCCAACTTCAAGTGTTATAAAGGTGGTGCCGACACACAATGGAAAGTTGTAGATGCCGGTAAATACCGAATTACAATGGACCTGAAGGAATATACCATCAAAGCTGAATATTTGGGTGAAGCGGAATAGAATATATTTAAAAGCTTGATTTTCAATAGGTATTACTATCAATAACTTGTCCCATCTCCCTCTCTGCTTCTGGCGGAGAGGGAGTAGAGGACTAAATAAGTTTACTATTAATCTACGATATACAATGAAAGATATTCTTCTGAACATTTGGATGCTCTGTGCCACACTTTGTCTGAGTGGCTGCTCTAGCTCGGATGATGATGCACCCCAAGGAGGAGACGATACGCCTCCTACGTTTACAGATGAGGGGATTCATACCCTGAAAGCTCCCCTCTATTGGAGCATCTATGAGCATTGCTGGTTGCAGGAACGGGCCGGTATATCCAGCGACAAGATGGACTTTACGGAGTCGCAGTGGGCCGAAGTGATAGACTGGGTTGCCAAGGAACTGAAACCCTATGGCTACAACATGCTCTGTACCGATGGCTTCATCCCCATGCTGGCCACCGATGCCTCGGGCTACATGACGCAATATGGCAGTATGCCCCTGAAGAAACTGGTAGAGATGTGTCGAGCCAAGGGACTGGAATTGGGGGTCTATGACAACCCTCTCTGGCTCCATGGCCCAGACAATACACCCATTGCCGGTACGAATGGGCTGACTTTCGGTGACCTCAAGTACAAGA
>JBJEKS010000288.1:0-1538 GCA_051878755.1 Bacteroides sp.
ATCGTGGTTCTCGAAGCACACCCATCCGTGCTCTTTGTGGTAGGCCCGGATGGCATCGTAGTCACCAGCCACACGGTAGCAGAGGTGACTCTCGTTGTCGCCCAGTTCATAGGCCTGCGGATGGTCGCGCAGCCAGGTCAATTCCAGGCTGAAGGGGGTGACACCGTCGGTCAGATAGACCAGGATGAATGAGCCGTCAGCGGCCTCCTTGCGTGAGGCTTCGTGCAGGCCCAGTGCGTCACGGTAGAAGGCAAGGCTGCGCTCCAGGTCGGTGACGTTGATGTTGCAATGGTCGAAAGTTGCTTTTATTTCCATATGTTTTTTATTAAAGTTACGAGATTATTTTAAAGTTACAAGCTACTAGCTACGAGCTACCAGCTACGAGTATGAGCTACATATACGCAGTATCTATTACTAGTAGCTTGTAGCTCGTAGCTTGTAGCTAAACAAATACTATTTCAGAATTTCCCCGATGTAGGTGCGTGGCATACCGTCGATGGGAGCGGGTCCTTCCACCTTGCGGCAACGGAAGCTCATCGAGGGTTCTGTGCTGCCGTTGGGATAGAAGCGTACCTCATACTCCTGGGCGGCTTCGAGCTGCTGATAGGGTTGGTCGGGCGAGAGGATGGTGAAGATGACCTGCTTCCCCTGATAGGTGCCAAGCGAACCGCCGGCGTTGGCCGTCATCATCGTCATGTTGAAGGGGTCGCTGCCAATGACAATGACCAACCTTCCCTCCGAAGGATTGAGCAAACTGCTGCCCGCCCTCTTCTCCGGCTTAATGGGCTTCTCCGGCTTCACGGGAGGCAGTCCGCCACAAGCCACTTGGCCACCAGTTACTTCTGGTACAGTAGCATTACCTGATGCAGCAGCATTGCTGGCAGCATTACCTGACGTAGCAGCATTGCTGGCAGCGTTTCCTGATGCTGTGGTCTTATCTGCCCCATTGCCTGCGCCCGTGGTGACGTTCACCTGGTTGCGAGGTACGATGGTCATGGCACCACTGCTGGCCACGCTGCGTTGCTCCTTCTCCTCTTCGGCAGCTGCTGCGGCTTCTGCCTCGGCTTTTGCCTGAAGCTCCTGCGGTGTCAGCGTGGCAGCGCTCAGGGCATCGGCCAGCTCCAGGCAGAGCTCATCCACGAAGTCCACCGTCTTGCGGCGCCACTTCGCCAGGCCGCGTATCAGCTTGTTCTTGTCCTTGTTGAGGGCGTATTTATCGACGACCCACTCCTCCGCGCTGTAGCGTTCCTTGCCTTCGCGGTAGATGTAGCTCACCTTGCTCACCTCCAGACGGCAGAGCTCGGCCTCACAGCTCACGAAGAGCTGATAGAGGATGCGGGTACGGTCAAGCGAGAGGGCTGAGGAGGAGAAGATCATCCACTCATCACCGATACCCACTACCTGACCTTTGTCAGCATCTTGCAGCACCACGCGGCTGTTGTTCTTGTTTTTCTCAAGTCGAGCCGTCATCCAGCTTACTGCACGGTCGAACACCTCCTGGCGGTTCATGCCGGGGATGCGATACTCCTTGCTGAATA
>JBJEKS010000289.1:0-1532 GCA_051878755.1 Bacteroides sp.
TCGATATCATTCGCCAAGCCAAAAAGAGAGGCGTCAACGTAACCAGCGAGGTTACTGTACACCATCTGACTCTGACTGATGAAGCATGCTCTAACTACAGTTCCGCAACTCGTGTAAGCCCGCCGTTGCGCAGCTGGGACCACGTGCAAGCAATGCGTGAGGCCGTGCTGGATGGCACTGTTGACTGCATCGTAACCGACCACGCACCCCATGCTCCTGAAGAAAAGGACGTGGAGTTCCGCTATGCTCCCTGCGGCTTCTGCGGCTTGGAGACATCCTTAGGCGTAATGCTGACCGATTTGTACCACACCGGTATTTTTGACTTGAAGACCATTATCAGCAAGATGAGCTGCGAGCCGGCTAAGGTATTCCGTCTGCCCGGCGGTACCCTGAAGGAGGGTAGCGTTGCTGATATTACCATTATGGATTTGAATAAGGAATGGACTGTTGATAGCTCCAAATTCTATACCCGCGGCAAGTTCACCCCCTATGAAGGCAAGGCTTGCAAGGGCAAGGCAGTTGCCACTATGCTGCACGGTAAATTTGTGATGAGAGATGGTGTAGTATGCACAAAGAAGTAAGAAAAGGTAAATTAGTTTTAAAGGATGGCAGTGTTTACGAGGGCCTTCTCTATGGTGGCAAGCGTAATGCAGTGGGTGAGGTATGCTTCACCACCGGCATGAGCGGCTACCAAGAAACTCTCACCGACCCCTCCTTCTGTGGCCAGATTGTTGTTATGACCTATCCTCTGGTGGGCAACTATGGCACCAACCCCATGTTTAACCAAGGTCGCAAGAACTTCTTCCAAGGCTATGTCATTGGTGAGCTCTGCGATTGCCCCAGCAATTGGCGTAACGAAAAGAGCCTTGAGGATTGGCTGGAGGAGCAGGACCTGCCCACTTTGGTAGGCGTTGATACCCGCGCCATCACTCGCAAAATCCGCGACCACGGCGTAATGCCTGGCGTAATTGTGCCCAGTGACATGCCTGAGGACGAGGTGCAAGCACTGCTGGATCTGCCTGCTGTCCACGACCAAGTAGCCACTGTAACCACTCCTGAGATTTATACTATGGGCAGTGGCAGATACCATATCGCTGTTATGGACTTTGGTATTAAGCAAAATATTTTGAACTTCCTGCTGCTGTTCGATACCCGCCTGACGGTATTTCCCGCTAGCGCTACAGCAGAAGAGGTTTTGGCCTGCAATCCTAACGGCATTTTCCTGTCCAACGGCCCTGGGGACCCCAAGGATTTGGTGGACGTTATCGAAAACGTGAAGAAGCTCATTGGCCGTCGTCCCATCTTCGGCATCTGCTTAGGGCATCAGCTGATGGCTCTGGCCAACGGCGCCGATACCTATAAGATGAAGTTTGGTCATCGCGGCGTGAACCAGCCTGTTAAGGATTTGCGCAGTGGTCGCATCTATATTAGCTCTCAAAACCATGGCTATGCAGTGGACCCCGCTTCCATCGAGGGAAAGGGCATCACTGTAACCCATATTTCTATGAACGATGGCACTATTGAAGGCGTGG
>JBJEKS010000290.1:0-8316 GCA_051878755.1 Bacteroides sp.
TCTTTTGGCGCAGCTTGATGCAATGGGTAGGAGGTGTAGGCATCGTCTTCTTCACCATAGCTATCTTCCCATTCTTCGGCGGCGAGAGTCTGCAGCTCTTCTCTGCCGAATCCACGGGAGTGAAAAAAGAGCGCATCTTACCAAAGATATCCGTCACCGTCAAGTGGATTGCCTTGGTATATTTGTTGCTATCCTCTTCCGAAGCCTTACTGCTCCGTTGTGGCGGCATGGGATGGTTTGATGCCATCAATCACGCCCTTACCAGCACAGCAACAGGCGGTTATTCCACCAAGCAAGACAGCATAGCCTACTGGGATTCCCCATTCATACAATACGTAGTGGCCATCTTTGTCATGCTCTCAGGAGTCAACTTCTCGCTCTACTGCCTCTGCCTTCGTGGTCGGGTGAGACGGCTTTTCCAGGATGACGAGCTGCGGTTCTATCTCCGAACGATTACAATCATTACCCTGATTATCACCGCCTCATTAGTATTCTGGAACCATTACGGCGTGGAGCAGGCCTTCCGCAATGCTTTCTTCCAGGTGGTCTCCATCATCACCACCACCGGTTTCAGCACCGACGACTACCTGCTGTGGCCCTCGTTCACCTGGATGCTGCTGCTGTTTGCCATGTTGGCAGGAGGATGTACCGGTTCCACCTCTGGTGGGTTAAAGAACATGCGCTTGCTCATCCTCATGCGAAGCATCAAGATGGAGTTTCGCCGTAAGCTCCACCCCAACGCCGTGCTCCCCGTGAAGGCCGACGGACGTGTGCTCTCCACCCATGTGGTATCGACTGTGACCACATTTGTACTATTTTATGTACTCTGTATCCTTATCGGATGGACGCTCTTGATGATGATGGGACTAGGGATGACCGAGGCAATGAGTACCGCCATCTCTGCCATCAGCAACGTAGGTCCCGCCTTGGGGAATTACGGTCCCATGTTCACCTGGGCCTCCATGCCTGATGCGGCCAAATGGCTTCTCTCCTTCCTAATGCTGATTGGCCGCCTGGAGCTCTTCTGTGTGCTGCTGATTCTGAACCCCGATTTTTGGAAACGACAATAAGGCATACGCGGTAGTCTTTTGCTTACTCAAGTGAGCAAAACGGCCGTTTTTTAGGTCTATCGAGCAGTAATTTCTGCTCAAAAGTGAAAAAAATGTGCTAATTTAGTTATTGTCGTGGTATAAATAGCTATCTTTGCCTTGTGTTTTGCGCCCCAAACGGGCAAAATCACGGGTGAAACAACAAGAATCATAAACAAAACTGTACAGTCATGAAGATTTCACACATTGAACATCTCGGCATTGCCGTAAAGAGTATCGAAGAGGCCCTGCCGTATTACGAGAACGTTTTAGGACTGAAGTGCTATAACATCGAGGTCGTTGAAGACCAGAAAGTGAAAACCGCCTTCCTGAAGGTGGGTGATGTAAAAATCGAGCTGCTGGAGCCCACGTCGCCCGACAGCACCATCGCCAAGTTCATTGAGAAGAATAACGGCAACGGCGGTATGCACCACCTGGCCTTTGCAGTAGAAGATGGTGTAGCCAATGCCCTGGCTGAAGCTGATGCTGCCGGCATCCGTCTGATTGACAAAGCCCCCCGCAAAGGTGCTGAGGGACTGAACATCGCTTTCCTGCATCCCAAATCGACATTGGGCGTACTGACCGAGCTTTGCGAGAAGCCCTGATAGAGCCCTGCGGTTATCCCAACAGATAAGTTTATCCATTATTATATCTCAAAAACATAAGAAAGACAAACATGAGTAATCAATTAGAGAAAATAAAAGAATTGATTGAACGTCGTGCAACAGCACGTCTGGGCGGTGGTGAGAAGGCCATTGCCAAGCAACATGACAAAGGTAAATATACCGCCCGCGAACGCATCACCATGCTGCTCGATGAGGGTAGCTTCGAGGAGATGGACATGTTCGTGGAACATCGTTGCACCAACTTCGGTATGGAAAAGAAGCACTATCCTGGCGACGGCGTGGTAACCGGTTGCGGTACAATCGACGGTCGCCTTGTTTATATCTTTGCCCAGGATTTCACGGTGTCTGCCGGTTCACTCTCTGAGACGGTGTCACTGAAGATCTGTCACATCATGGATAAGGCCATGAAGATGGGTTGCCCCTGCATCGGCTTGAACGACTCGGGTGGTGCACGTATCCAGGAGGGTATCAATGCCCTGGCTGGCTATGCTGAAATCTTCCAGCGCAACATCATGGCATCGGGTGTGATTCCGCAGATTTCGGGTATCTTTGGCCCCTGTGCCGGTGGTGCCGTTTATTCGCCTGCCCTGACCGACTTCACCCTGATGATGGAGGGTACCTCCTACATGTTCCTCACGGGACCGAAGGTGGTGAAGACCGTGACGGGTGAGGATGTGTCTCAAGAGAACCTGGGTGGTGCCAGCGTACACTCCACCAAGTCGGGTGTAACCCACTTCACCGCTCAAACCGAAGAGGAAGCCGTAGCCCTTATCCGCAAGCTACTGAGCTACATGCCCCAGAACAACATGGAGGAGGCTCCCGAAGTGGAGTGCAACGACCCCATCGACCGCATGGAGGATATCCTGAACGACATCATCCCCGACAATCCCAACAAGCCCTACGATATGTACCAGATCATTAGTGCCATCGTGGATAACGGCGAGTTCCTGGAGGTTCAGAAGGATTATTCGAAGAACATTATCGTAGGCTTTGCCCGCTTCAATGGCCAATCGGTAGGTATCGTGGCCAACCAGCCCAAGTACCTGGCCGGTGTGCTCGACAGCAACGCTTCGCGCAAGGGTGCCCGCTTCGTGCGCTTCTGCGATGCCTTCAACATTCCTCTCGTCACACTGGTCGATGTACCCGGATTCCTTCCCGGTACAGGTCAGGAGTACAACGGTGTCATCCTGCATGGTGCCAAGCTGCTCTATGCCTACGGTGAGGCCACCGTACCCAAGGTGACGGTAACGCTCCGCAAGTCGTATGGCGGTTCGCACATCGTGATGAGCTGTAAGCAACTGCGTGGTGATACGAACTACGCATGGCCCACGGCCGAGATTGCCGTAATGGGTGGTGCCGGCGCCGTAGAGGTGCTCTATGCCCGTGAAGCGAAGGAGCAGGAGAATCCCGCCCAGTTCCTGGCCGACAAGGAGGCAGAATACACCAAGCTGTTTGCCAACCCCTACAATGCGGCCAAGTACGGCTATATTGACGACGTGATTGAGCCTCGCAACACCCGCTTCCGCGTGATTCGCGCCCTGCAGCAGTTGCGCACCAAGCGTCTTACCAATCCCGCCAAGAAGCACGGCAACATTCCTCTGTAATAAGACACCCAGAATTATCCATATAAATAAGGTAATCGTAATGAAGAAAACAACGTTATTCGCCACCCTGACGCTGCTGCTCACGCTGTTCACCTCCTGCGGAGAGAAGAGCAGTGGCAGCAAGTTACTGCTCAACGAAGTGCTGGTATGCAACGAAAGCAACTATCAGGACGACTATGGGCAGCATAGCGCATGGGTGGAGATTTTTAATAAATCGTACACCAGTGCCGACCTGGCCGGATGGTACCTGAAGCACCGCTGCGGCACACAGGCTGACACCATGAGCTACTTCATCCCCAAGGGTGACGTGCTTACCGTGATCAAGCCTCGTCAGCACGCCCTCTTCTGGGCCGACGGTCATCCCAACAAGGGAACTTTCCACACCTCGTTCACCCTCGACCCCTCGCAGGACAACTGGATTGGCCTGTACGATGGTGGAGGCCGCCTGGTGGATCAGGTGACGGTCAAAGCTGGACTGCTCGCTGCCGACCAGTCGTATGCACGCACCAACGATGCAGCCGACGAATGGGAAGTAAAGGGTGCTTCCGGCGACAAGTATGTCACCCCGAGCACCAACAATCAGACGCTGGACAGCAACTACAAGCGCGACAAGTTTAAGGTGCAGGATTCCACCGGCATCGGCATGGCTATCACAGCCATGAGCGTCGTGTTCAGCGGATTGCTGATTCTGTTTGTTTCGTTCATGCTGGCTGGACGCATTGCATTGAGCTTGCACCACCGCCACAAGAACAAACAGCAGGCAGCCAAAGAGGCCCGCAAAGCTGCATCAGCCGCAGCTGCTCCGGCCCCGGCTACTCCCGCTGCCGGCAAAGCTCCCGAAGGTGAGGTCTATGCCGCCATTGCCATGGCCCTCTATGAGTTGCAAGCCAACGTACACGATGTGGAGAGCAATGTGCTCACCATCAAGCGCACAGCCCCCTCAGCATGGAGCAACAAGGCCAACACCCTGCGTCAGATGCCCGAGAAGAAGTAATCCCCCTTCCCCTTATAATTCATTCACACTAACGACTGATAGAAAACAAGATGAAAGAGTTTAAATACAAAATCAACGGTAACGAGTACAAGGTTACCGTAGGCGAAATCAATGACAACATCGCCCACCTGGAGGTAAACGGCACGCCCTATGAGGTGGAAATGGAAGAGGCTCCGAAGCCCGAACCCGTAAAACCCGTGGTACGTCCTGTAGCAGCTCCTCAGGCAGCTCCTGCAGCATCTGCCGCTCCCTCACGTCCTGCTGCCGGCAAGGGTGGCGTGAAGTCTCCGCTGCCTGGTGTCATCCTCGACGTGAAGGTCAATGTAGGTGATACGGTAGCCAAGGGCGACCTGCTGCTCATCCTGGAAGCGATGAAGATGGAGAACAGCATCGTAGCCGACCGCGACGGTAAGGTGACTGCCATCAATGTGAAGAATGGAGACTCGGTACTCGAAGGTACCGACCTCGTAATTATCGAATAAGCGTATGGGTGATTTCTTTAGTTTCTTAGGCAATAACCTGGCCGACTTCTGGACCTACACTGGCTTTGCCAACGCCACCGTTGGCCACCTGGTGATGCTCCTCGTAGGCCTGATATTCATCTACTTGGCTGTAGCCAAGGAGTTTGAGCCTATGCTGCTGATTCCTATTGGTTTCGGTATGCTGATTGGTAACATTCCCTTCAATATGGAGGCCGGCCTCAAGGTGGGCATCTACGAAGAGGGATCTGTACTCAATATTCTCTACAACGGAGTGACCTCGGGTTGGTACCCGCCCCTCATCTTCCTGGGCATTGGTGCGATGACCGACTTCTCGGCCTTGATATCCAACCCCAAGCTGATGCTCGTGGGTGCCGCCGCTCAGTTTGGTATCTTCGGTGCCTACATGATTGCCTTAGCCCTGGGCTTCGACCCGATGCAGGCCGGTGCCATCGGTATCATTGGTGGTGCCGACGGTCCTACGGCCATCTTCCTCTCCTCGAAGCTTGCTCCCAACCTGATGGGTGCCATTGCCGTGTCTGCCTACTCCTACATGGCGCTGGTACCGGTGATTCAGCCCCCCATCATGCGTCTGCTCACCAACTCGAAGGAGCGCCTCATCCGCATGAAGCCTCCCCGTGCCGTATCTCACACGGAGAAGGTGATGTTCCCCATCATTGGTCTGCTGCTCACCACCTTCCTGGTGCCTTCAGGTCTGCCGTTGCTGGGTATGCTGTTCTTCGGCAACCTGCTGAAGGAGAGTGGCGTGACACGTCGTTTGGCCAATACGGCCAGCGGTCCGCTGATTGACACCATCACCATCCTGCTGGGCTTGACCGTAGGTGCTTCTACGCAGGCTTCCGAGTTCCTGAGATGGGAATCCATCCTTATCTTCATCCTCGGTGCCCTGTCGTTCATCATCGCTACGGCCTCAGGCGTACTCTTCGTGAAGCTGTTCAACCTCTTCCTAAGCAAGGACAACAAGATTAACCCGCTTATAGGCAATGCCGGTGTATCGGCTGTGCCCGACTCGGCCCGTATCTCGCAGGTCATTGGCCTGAAGTACGACCCGTCCAACTACCTGCTGATGCATGCCATGGGTCCCAATGTAGCCGGTGTAATCGGTTCTGCTGTAGCTGCTGGTATCCTGCTGGGATTCCTGTCATAAACGGTTGGAGAGCTAATGTAATCGTTTGCAATATCAAACTTTGTGAAAATAAAGGGGCGTATCTACAAGGTACGCCCTTTTTTCATACCTTCGCAGCAGAAATTGTTAACACAGTAGAATAGCTTATGAAGAAAATCTTTACCATGATTGGAGCCCTGCTCCTTTCGCTGAGTACTTTTGCAGCAATGAATGTAGAAAAAATTGACCCTCCCTTCTGGTATGCAGGGATGAAGAATCCTGAGTTGCAGTTGATGATTTATGGCCCCGGCATTGGCGATGCCCGCGTCACGGTGGATTACCCGGGCGTGAACGTGAGCAGCATCGTGAAGCTGGAGAGCGCCAACTACCTCCTGCTCTACCTCCATCTGGATGCCGATGTGAAGCCTGGCACCATGCAGCTCAACTTCACCCTGGGAAAGAAGAAGTTCACCCAGCCCTACGAGCTCAAGGCACGTGCCAAGAAAGGCTGTGAACACATGGGCTTCGATGCATCGGATGCCCTCTACCTGCTGATGCCCGACCGCTTTGCCAACGGCAAGCCTGAGAACGACAACCTGCCCGGGATGCAGGAATATAAGGTTGACCGCAATGACCCCAACGCCCGCCATGGTGGCGACCTGGCTGGTATCGAGCAGCACCTCGACTACTTCAGCGACCTGGGCATTACCGCCCTTTGGTTCACCCCCGTGCTGGAGAACAATATGCAGGGTGGCTCCTACCACGGCTACGCCACGACTGACTACTACCGTGTGGATCCCCGTTTCGGCACCAACGAGGAGTATTGCCAGCTTATCGCTGCCGCCCATAAGCGGGGCATCAAGATGGTGATGGACATGATCTTCAACCACTGCGGCGTAGATCACCGCTGGATCAAGGATATGCCCTCAAAGGATTGGTTCAACAACCCCGACTACGAGAACCACTTCGTGCAGACCAGTTTCAAGCTCACCTCACACGTGGATCCCTACACCTCGAAGTATGACTTCGACCAGATGAACGACGGTTGGTTCGTCAGCGCCATGCCCGACCTCAACCAAAAGAACCCACACGTGATGCGCTACCTCATCCAGAACAGCTTCTGGTGGATTGAGTATGCCGATATCGATGGCATCCGCATGGATACCTACCCCTATGCCGACTACGATGGCATGAGCCGTTGGATGGCTGAACTTAACGATGAATATCCCAACTACAACACCGTAGGCGAAACCTGGGTCACAGAACCGGCCTACACCGCCTGGTGGCAGAAAGACAGCAAGCTCTCCGCCCCCAAGAACAGCAACCTCAAGACGGTGATGGACTTCAGCTTCTACGACAAGATCAACATTGCCAAGAACGAGCAGACCGAGACCTGGTTCAAGGGCTTAGACCGTGTCTATAACAACTTCGTCTATGACTTCCTCTACCCCAACCCTGCCTCCGTACTGGCCTTCATTGAGAACCACGACACCGACCGCTTCCTGGGCAATGGCGACAACCTGCCCATGCTGAAGCAGGCCGCCACACTATTGCTCACCACCCGCCGCATCCCGCAGCTCTACTACGGCACTGAGGTGATGATGAACGGCACGAAGGAGAAGAGCGACGGCTACGTGCGCAAGGACTTCCCCGGTGGATGGGCTGAGGATAAGGTGACCGCCTTCACCCCCGAAGGCCGCACCGCCCTGCAGAACGAGTGCTACAACTTCTTCAAGACCATCCTCAACTGGCGCAAGGGCAACGAGGTGATTGCCAAAGGCTCGATGGTGCAGTTTATGGTGCAGGAGGGTGTCTATGCTTACGCCCGTCAGTATGAAGGCAAGACCGTGTTCGTGATGCTCAACGGTACCGATGCCGTCACCACCGTTCCCCTGAAGTTCTACCGCGAAATCCTGGGCAGCAAGAGCCAAGGCAAGGATATCCTGAGCGGCAAGCAGGTGACCTTCGGCGAGGCCCTCACCATGCAGCCCCGCGAATCGCTGGTAATCGAGCTGTAATCAAGCCGTTTTCATTTCGTTGAAAAGCTGTTATCAACGTGATGCACAACCTTTTTCATCACGTTGATAACAGCTTTTCTGTTCATAGCCTTGTACCGTTTAATCGTACTTGTATCGCTAGCGTGCCTTACTTGCACTGTCCGTCATAGATATAGACGGTGGAGGCGGGCATTTCGATGGTCAACTCCTGGTCGATGTCGATGGGGGCTCCCGTGGGAAGACCCTGCAGGGGCTGCTGGGTGAAGCCGTCAGTCAGCGTGACGCTGCCCTTGACGTAAGCCGGTATCTCTAGAGCCTGACGCAGGGTGAGCTTGATGCTCTGCACGGAGGCTGCGGGGTTACGCAGGGTGAGCACCGCCTTCTTGCCGTTCCAGGCGGCCC
>JBJEKS010000291.1:0-1514 GCA_051878755.1 Bacteroides sp.
GTTTTCCGTTAGAACTCCGTTAGTCCTTCGCTTCTTCTTCGCTACAGATTCGCTTCTTCCCCGTTCTGGAAGCGAGACAAAGCGAACCAGCAACGGAAAAGGAACCCAAGAAGAAGCAACCCCAAAGAGAGTAATAACCCAAGTTTTACGTTTAGTGAATAGTGATGAATAAATAGCAAAAAAACAACATGAGAACATTAAGACAACTGACTATGGGCCTGCTGGCCTGGTGCTTTGCATCTCGCTGCCCTCGTGCAGCGACGATGATGAGAAAGACAACAATGAGTCCACAAAAGAGGTTCAACAGGGTGTGCTGGACCTGCTCAACCTGAAGATGAACCTCTGCCTGGTCAACCTCCAGGGTGAACCGACGAAGGCCACCTTTGGTGTAGCCATGAGCGAGGCCAACTCCGCTGAGCGCATCTATTACACCAAAGACCTCGAGTCTGCCAAGAAGCGCTACCAGTTGCTCTTCCACAAAGAGACCAAGTGCTCTTCAGATGGCAACACCTATACCCTGGCCAACAAGCAAGGCACAGCTACCTTTGCCACAGGCAGTGGCAACAACGGCGAACTGGCCATAGCCACCTTCGACGTACCAGGCCTGAAGGGTCTTGTCACCAAGGTCCACTTCATCGACTACACCCAGCGAGGCGAAAACACATCAGAGGAGGAGTTCAACAAGCTGGCTAAAGGTGATATCGTGGAGGTGAGTGTGAACAACACCAAACGGTATGGTATAGCTATGGGACCGCTCAAAGGCTCAAATGACACCTGGGTGCTCTTCGCACCCGACATCCAGAAAGACAGGGCAAATTATCGACCCACAGGGTACACGGACCAGTGCATGAACCTGGATGACGCAATGAACATCAAATTGCAGGACTATATCCAGTCGTGCACCGCAACAGAGTACCTCAACCTCTTCTACAGCATTTACAATTTCCTCTTCCATCCGGATGACTTCACTGATTCAGATGGGAACTTGGCTTTCTTAGACCAATGCTATCGTGAAACGGGTTGGTTATGGAAATACGAGGCTTTCTATTTCCAGGTGAACGACTACCTTTGGGATTATGAAAAAGAGACATCTTATGGGGACAGCTGGTATGTAAAGCAGGTCTTCAACCGCTATCACTTGCGGCTGGCCTATGGGAACTATGATGCCCGTGCCAATCTGTGGAACCTTCCTACCACGGTCTATACTAACGAAAATGGTACAACCACAACCGAAACTCAGCTGCCTGGATTACTGGATTGGGCTTTGCCTCTCTGGACCAACGTCTTTACCGTGACCAAGGGAGATAATCTCCAAATCTGCGAATATGAGGGACTGCAAGATTGATTCAAATGATGGGCACAAACCCCGATACAATTTACCGCACCATCCACTCAGCGATGGTGCGGGTCTCTGAGGAGAAGTTCATGCCGATGCGTAATACTTGGCGCGAGTCATGCAGGTAGGGCTTGGCATAGCCCTTCTGCTCTATCTGCTGCAGCGCCTCATCGGCTGA
>JBJEKS010000292.1:0-8025 GCA_051878755.1 Bacteroides sp.
TCGACCTCTTACATTATATATATATAGGGACGCCACACATCGCCGGCTATAGCGCCGACGGCAAGGCCAACGCCACGCGCCAGGCCCTCGATGCCCTCTGCCGCCATTTCCAGCTGCAAGGTCACTACACCATCACCCCTCCCGCACCTCCACAGCCCGAGGTAGAGGCCGCTACCCTTCCCGAAGCCCTGCTGCAGATTTACAATCCCCACACCGACAGCCAGGCCCTCAAGAATCACCCCGAGCTCTTCGAACAGATCCGAGGCAACTACCCCCTGCGCCGCGAAGAGGGAGCCTACCACATATCCATTCAGCGCTAAGCCCAACATAACGCAACGATAACCCACAGAAAAAAAACGCGGAGAAATGAAAACAACACCTCATACCTCATAAGCAACCATTATCATATTGATATACAATAATTTATAGCATGAGGTGTATATGAGGTGTCAAAGCCGATACCTCATACCATATCTTGCTAATAATCAGCAAAATACAAGTAATTATGAGGTATAAGGTGTTATTCATCATCAGTACGGATTTTCATTTCATGGTCATCATCCACTGTAGGGGAAGACCTGCGTGTCTGCCCGAAAACACCCACCGTTGCGGTATGCAGGGCGGACGCATAGGTCCGCCCCTACAACATATTACAAGTGTCAACCAAAAACGTGGATAGATGCCCTAATTCGCTAAACCACAGTTCCCATTGTTTTCCTCGCGATGAAAAACTTATTTCATCACGAGGAAAATCTCTTTTCAACTTGCTGATGACAAATTACCTGCGAAAAGAAAAAAAAGAAACAAGCAGCGCAAGTCCTATCCGACCTACTCCAGCGCGCTGACCAGTCGGTCCACCACCTCGGGATATTGGGCATACTCCAGCTGATGCACCCTTGCGGCCAACGTATCAAACGTGTCATCAGGCAACACGGGGCAGCGATGCTGACAGATGATGGCTCCCTCGTCGTAGTGCTCGTTGGTGTAGTGGATGGTGATGCCGCTCTCCTTCTCCCCCGCATCGAGCACCGCCTGATGCACGCGGTCGCCATACATCCCTTTACCACCAAACTTGGGCAGCAGCGAAGGATGGATGTTGACCATGCGCTGTGGAAAAAGGTGGAGCACACAGTCGGGCACACGGGCCAGGAACCCGGCCAGCACCACGAAGTCTATCCCGTAGCGGCGGAGCAGCTCCACGACCTCCGTCCCATCAGCCCACTGCTCCTTGTTGAGGCAGAAAGCCGGCACCTCCAGCCGCTTGGCCCGCTCCAGCACAAAGGCAGTGGAACGATTGGTCAGAATCAAAGCCACGCGAGCCTTGGGATGATGGACGAAATGCAGCACCAACTGCTCGGCGTTGGTACCATTGCCCGAAGCGAAAATAGCGATGTTTTTCTTCATAAAAAGCTCTATTTTATTCAAAACTATGCACAAAACCGTGAAAAATGCGCAAAAAAATGCATTTAATTCCCGAAATATTTGCGAAGATACAGAAATAATTGTTCCTTTGTGCCGCAAAAATAAAGAAAATAAACTAATTATTAATTAAAAACCAAAAGTTATGTCTGAAATTGCATCTAAAGTAAAAGCCATCATCGTTGATAAACTGGGCGTTGAAGAATCACAAGTTACTAACGAAGCCAGCTTCACCAACGACCTTGGTGCAGACTCTCTGGACACGGTAGAACTCATCATGGACTTCGAGAAGGAATTCGGTATCTCTATCCCCGACGACCAGGCTGAGAAGATTGGTACTGTAGGTGACGCTATCGCTTATATCGAGGAGCACCTGAAGTAAAATCTATTCCACTGACTTATTCGTAACACATGGAATTAAAAAGAGTAGTAGTAACAGGTCTTGGTGCCATTACGCCGATTGGCAACAGCGTACCCGAGTTTTGGGAGAATCTGGTCAAGGGCGTTAGTGGAGCAGGACCTATTACTCATTTTGACGCTTCAAAGTTCAAGACACAATTCGCATGCGAAGTGAAAGGCTTCGATGCCAGCAAGTATATCGACCGTAAGGAGGCCCGCAAGATGGACCTCTATGCACAGTATGCCATCAAGGTGGCCAAAGAGGCTGTTGAAGACTCGGGCATGGACCTCGAAACTGAGGACAAGACCCGTATCGGCGTTATCTTTGGTGCAGGTATCGGCGGAATCCACACCTTCGAGGAAGAGGCGGGCAACTATGCCGTCAATGGCGCAGAGATGGGACCCAAGTTCAGTCCCTTCTTCATCCCCAAGATGATCTCTGACATCGCTGCCGGACAGATTTCTATCCTCTACGGATTCCACGGTCCCAACTACTCCACCTGCTCGGCCTGTGCCACCTCTACCAACTCGATTGCCGACGCCTTCAACCTGATTCGCCTCGGCAAGGCCAACGCCATCGTGACCGGTGGTGCCGAAGCTGCCATCTACCCCTGCGGCGTGGGCGGCTTCAACGCCATGCACGCCCTCTCTACCCGCAACGACTCGCCCGAGACCGCTTCGCGCCCCTTCAGCGCAAGCCGCGACGGCTTCATCATGGGTGAAGGTGGTGGCTGCCTGGTGCTCGAAGAGCTGGAACATGCCAAGGCCCGCGGCGCACGCATCTATGCTGAAGTGGCTGGCGTAGGCATGAGTGCCGACGCTTATCACCTCACGGCTTCTCACCCCGAAGGTCTGGGAGCCAAGCTCGTGATGCGCAACGCCCTCGAAGATGCCGGCATGAACCCTGAGGAAATCGATTACATCAACGTACACGGCACCTCTACCCCCGTGGGCGACATCTCCGAGGCCAAGGCCATTAAGGAGGTATTCGGCGAACACGCCTACAAGCTCAACATCAGCTCGACCAAGTCGATGACTGGTCACCTGCTGGGTGCTGCCGGTGCCGTAGAGTCGATTGCCAGCATCCTGGCCATCGTGAACGGCGTAGTTCCCCCCACCATCAACCATGAGGAGGGCGACAACGACGAGGAGATAGACTACAACTTGAATTTCACATTCAACAAGGCCCAGGAGCGCGAAGTCAACGCCGCCCTGTCGAACACCTTCGGTTTCGGTGGCCACAATGCATGTGTCATCTTCAAGAAGTATGCCCAGTAATCACCCATTAACGCAACGTTAAGATTGTGCTGAGCGACCTCATACATAGGATAAGACTTCTTTTCTGCAAGGAAAGGGAGTCTTATCTTCGTTTTTACCGCATCCTGGGGTTCTACCCCCGCCGACTGAAGTACTACGAGCAGGCCCTGCTCCACAAATCCACCGCCGTACGCTCCGACCAGGGGCGGCTGCTCAACAACGAGCGGCTGGAGTTCCTGGGCGATGCCATCCTGGATGCCGTGGTGGGCGACATCGTCTATCGCCATTTCGAAGGACGGCGTGAAGGATTCCTCACCAATACCCGCTCGAAAATCGTACAGCGCGAGACGCTCAACAAGCTAGCCGTGGAGATCGGCCTCGACAAGCTGGTGAAGACGAGCAGCCGCTCGCAGTCACACAACAGCTACCTCTACGGCAACGCTTTCGAAGCCTTCATAGGTGCCATCTACCTGGACCGAGGCTATGACTGCTGCATGCAGTTCATGGAGGAGAAGATTCTCAAGCAATACATCGACCTGGACAAGATGTCGCGCAAGGAGATGAACTTCAAGTCGCGCCTCATCGAGTGGTGCCAGAAGAACAAGATGCAGGTGAGCTTCGAGCTGATAGACCAGGTGATGGACAAGGACCACAGCCCCACGTTCAGCACCGAGGTACACATCGAGGGCATCCCCGCCGGCAATGGCCGTGGCTACAGCAAGAAGGAGAGCCAACAGAAGGCTGCACAGATGGCGCTGAAGGTGATCCGCAACGACGAGACCTTCCGCGAACAGATAGAGGAGGCCCGCGAACGCGAACGCAACCGCCGCCGCCAAGCTGAGACCGACCGCCAAGCAGCCGAAGTAGAGAAACAGGCAGCCGAAGCTGAGGTAGAAGCCATCGCCCAGTCATTCACCCCAGCCAACGAGGAATAGGAGCTCCACGCGGTTTTACGTCGATTTAAGTTGCAGCTTGTAGGGGCGGAATATCTTCCGCCCAAATTTTCCCACAGTCGCACTATTCAGGGCGGAAAATATTCCGCCCCTACAGTAATAAAGCACCTCTGATGCAGGGTCAGCTGACCGTCAGCAAGTCAGGGTACTCCTGCTTGATGCGCTTAGGCAGTTTGCTCACCACCAGGGCATAGCTATGACGGATAAGCGACTCTATCAGGCTGTCGCTCAACGAGCCGAAGAGGTTAATCTGATTCCAATGGCGCTTGTTCATGTGCCATGCACCCTCAATTTCCGCATACTTGTCGCGTAGCTCCAAGGCATAGTCGGGGTCGCATTTCAATACAAACCACGTGGTATCCTCCAGGTCAATCATGGCAAATATCTTCCCCTCTACCCGGAAGACCAACGTAGTCTCGTCAAACGGAAAATCCTCGCTCGCCATAGGCAGAGCGAGGCAATAATCACGTACGGATTCTACATTCATACTCCTTATCCGGCTTCATATTCATACCGGTTATCCGAAGCAGATGCCCATGCGACGGCCCTGCACCACCAGGTCGTGGTCTTCGGTAACCAGCTTCAGCTTACCTGCCACATCTGCCAGGGGGACCGAAGCGATGTCACTACCCTGCAGAGCCACCATGCGGCCAAACTGTCCCTGGGCAATCAGCTCCGTGGCATGTCCACCCATGCGCGTGGAGAGGTTGCGGTCGAAGGGTGTAGGCGAACCTCCGCGTTGGATATAGCCCAACACGGTCTCACGCGTCTCGATGCCCGTCTCATACTCAATCTCCTGGGCTATATACTCTGCCGCACGCTTCTTCCCTTCCGTGCCAGTCTGAATACCCTCGGCCACCACCACGATGCTGTAGGGTTTTCCCTTCTTCAGGCGGGCCAGGATGGTCTCACCGATGGTATGTATATCGTAAGGTATCTCGGGCAACAGAATCACGTCGCCCCCTCCGGCCATACCCGAGTAGAGCGCAATCCATCCCGCCTTGTGGCCCATCACCTCAATGACCATCACCCGCTTGTGCGAGCTGGCCGTGGAGTGGAGCCGGTCGATGGCATCCGTGGCAATCGTCACGGCCGAGTCGAAGCCAAACGAGAAGTCCGTTCCCCAGATGTCGTTGTCAATCGTCTTAGGCACGGAGACCACATTCACGCCGATGCCAGCCAGCTTGGCTGCCGTCTTTTGCGTGCCGTTACCACCGATGGTCACGATGCAATCCAGTCCCAGGTCGCGGATATTCTGCAGGATAAGCGAAGGCTTATCGACATCGCCCATGATGCCCCCCTTCTTGAAAGGCTTCTCACGCGAGGTGCCCAGCATGGTGCCGCCCAGGTTGAGTAGTCCTGAGAGCGACTTCTCCGTCAGCACCTCCACATCCTTGGTGAGCAGTCCCTGAAAACCGCTGTGGATGCCCACCACCTCCATGCCATAATGATTGATGGCCGTCTTGCTCACGCCACGAATCGTAGCGTTGATACCCGGGCAATCACCGCCCGAAGTCAATATTCCTATCCTCATAATGATGTTATTTTTATTACATTTTCCGTCCTATTACGCTAAAAGCAGGCGTAAAGGTAGAAAAAAAAGAGGAAAAAGATGCATATCAACGAAAATAAGATTAATTTTGTACCAAATTTTTTTTGAGAGAAGGATGATCAACATCACATCAATACTGAATAACCTCTATTTTGCCCCGAGAATGAGGGCGATAGAACGCTATGCCACCGAGGCCGAAACGCTGCAGATGCAGGTCATGCGCCGGCTTGTGGAGATGGCCAAAGAGACGGAATGGGGCAAGCTGCACCAATTCACCTTGATAAAGAGTTACGACGACTTCAGCCAGCTGATGCCCGTGCAGACCTACGAAGAGGTGAAGGGCTACGTGGAGCGGATGCGCCGGGGCGAGCAGAACCTGCTTTGGCCCTCGAAGATACAATGGTTCGCCAAGTCGAGCGGCACGACCAACGACAAGAGCAAGTTCCTGCCCGTGAGCCGCGAGTCGCTCAAGGACACCCACTACCAGGGTGGACGGGATGCCGTGGCCGTCTATCTAGCACAGAACCCCGAGAGCCGCTTCTTCAGCGGCAAGGGACTCATCCTGGGCGGCAGCCATGCCCCCAACCTCAATACGCCCCACAGCCTGGTGGGCGACCTGAGTGCCATCCTCATCGAAAACCTCCCCACGCTGGTCAACTACATCCGCGTGCCCTCCAAGCAGACGGCCCTGATGGAGCATTTCGAGCCCAAGATGGAGCAGATAGCGCGCGAAGCCATCGGTGCCAATGTGAGCAACCTGAGCGGCGTCCCCTCGTGGATGCTGGTGCTCATCAAGCATATCCTGGAGAAGACGGGCAAGCAGTCGCTCGAGGAGGTATGGCCCAACCTGGAGGTCTTCTTCCACGGCGGCGTGGCCTTCACCCCCTACCGCGAGCAGTACAAGCAGGTCATCCGCTCCCCGAAGATGCACTACGTGGAGACCTACAACGCCAGCGAGGGCTACTTCGGCACACAAAACGACCCGCTCGACAGCTCGATGCTGCTGATGATAGACTATGGCGTCTTCTTCGAGTTCATGCCGCTGGAGGAGCTAGGCAGCGAACACCCGCACGTGGTACCCCTGTGGGGTGTGGAGACGGGCAAGAACTACGCCCTTATCATCAGCACAAGCGCCGGCTTGTGGCGCTACATGATAGGCGATACCGTGAAGTTCACCTCGCGCAACCCCTATAAGTTCATCATCACGGGGCGCACCAAGCACTTCATCAACGCCTTCGGCGAGGAGCTTATCGTAGATAATGCCGAGAAGGGCCTGGCCCGTGCCTGTGCCGCCACGGGAGCACAGATTACCGACTACAGCGCCGCCCCGGTCTTCATGGATGCCAACGCCAAGTGTCGCCACCAATGGCTCATCGAGTTCAGTCGCGAGCCCAACGACCTGCAGGAGTTTGCCCGCATCCTCGACGATACGCTCAAGGAGGTGAACAGCGACTACGAGGCAAAGCGTCAGAACAACCTCGCCCTGCAGCCGCTGGAAATCATCGTGGCCCGCCAAGGCCTCTTCCACGACTGGCTAGACCAGAAGGGCAAGCTCGGCGGACAGCACAAGATACCCCGCCTGAGCAACACCCGCGAGTATATCGAGGAGATGCTGAAGCTGAATTGATTTTCAGCTACAAGCTACGAGCTACAAGTAATAGCTATCAGCTACAACGGCGCGGGTTCAATTGCCCAGCAACCACTTGTTGAGCCAGCGGTTCACGTAGATGTTGAGCACGGCACACCCTGCACCTATGGCTGCCCCAGCCAGCACATCCGTCGGATAGTGCACCCCCTCGTTCATGCGCGAGATACCTACCGAGGTGGCCCACACGGCCGATGGAGCAATCACGTACCACTTGGGGTACTTGATGCTGAGCGAGGTGGCCAGCGCAAAGGCCGTGGCCGTATGGCCCGAGGGGAAGGAGGGGCTGCTCTCCGTGCTGAAGGGATGGACGCGGTCGGGGTAGCGCTCGTAGGGACGGTTGCGGTCGAAGAGATACTTCATGCCATAGGTCAGCACGAAAGTGCCGGCCACCGTAGTACCCACATAGACCGCATCCTTGAAGAGCGCCTTGTCGTGCTTAATCCACGAGGCCACAGCCATAGCCACGGGTACCCCCACAGCCACGTAAGGCTCCGTGCGCGATATTACCTTATTATATTGTCTGACGAACCCATGGTCCCAGCTGTTGATGCGGTGAACCGTGTTGATTTCCCAATTCTGCGCCAAGGCGGGAGAAGTCCAAAGCAGCAACCCCATCAGCAGAAAGCCCACGGGCAGCATCCTATACATACATTTCTTCATCATAATCTGCGTCAATCAATCTAAAATCGGGGCAAAGTTACGTAAGATGAACGAAAAAGTAGCCCATCCTGTTTAAAAAAGCATCCTATTAAGCCATAAATTCATAAACTTTATTTATCTTTGCCCTTGTAAAACCC
>JBJEKS010000293.1:0-7991 GCA_051878755.1 Bacteroides sp.
GACCGTAAGCTTCAGCAAACCGCAAAGGTGTTTGAAACTTAGATTAGTGTAGCTGGAGCTGGCATTTGCAAACATCGGGCCGTTGCTTGTTTCATCGGCTGTCAAGGTTGAAGGCAATGTCATGGTCAAGGTGTTTCCGCTCAATGAAGTCGCGTTAGCCGCGGGATACACAGCATAGCTTGCTGTGGCACCTGCAGGCAGTGCTGTACCCGTAAAGGTGGCTGAGGTCTGCTTCGTGTCATCCGAGGTGGTGAATACAGACTCTTGCTGAGTGCCTCCTTGGGGCGTATAGAATAGCTTAAAGGCATCATTCTTCAACCAAACAACTTGATTGCTTGAGTTGACCGCCGTGCGAGTGTTTGCTCCGGGTTGTTCAAAGCCGGCGGTGATTACGGTCTGTCCCTTGGTGGATACACCATCAAACTCATCGTTTGCGCAACCGTTGGCGATTGCGATGGCTGCCAAAGAGAGGGCAGCCAGTTTCCATGTTTGTTTCAAGTTCATCATTTGAGATTCCTCCTTCCTTACTCAACGGTTAGAATGTCGTTAATCATATCCTCCAAATCGCTGCTCGATGCACCGCTGTAGGCTGAGCCAGAAAGCGGAGTTGGAGTGTAACCTTCTGTGCTGCCATTGCCAGCGCCGCTGGCGGCAATCACTCCCTCATTCTCCATGGCTATCACTTCGATAGATGGAGCCACATACTGTTTCTTTTGCATTTCTTTCATAGTGCAAACCATCTTTGAGATTAAAACAGTCGATGGGGCTCCTCACCGATACTATATAGATTGTAAACTCACGCTACATACAAACAAAAAACGTGAAGCCCACTCGTCGCTCGCTTCACGGTACAAGGCGTCCTGAGAATTGCCCACAGTCATCGAAACGAGCAACTCCGAACTTCACGCTGAACCGATATATAAACAATCTTCCCCCTCCATCTGTTTGCCCCCAATCGGCAAGGAAAGCATCTCTGCACCCCGCCTTAAGCAGGAGCAACAATTGCTCCCGCCCATACAGGCATACAAGATGTGAGAAGATGGCATAATCTACCCACGTGACGCCATCGTTGCTTTGTTTTTGATGACCGTTGTGAAATTTTCTCAGGACTTCGTACCGGTCAAAAAGCAAAGCGTATGATACGCCTCTATCTGTATGTATCCCCACCCTGCCAACTCACTGCCTTTCAGCAAAAGAGCTCTTCAGCGTGAAGATTGTGCAAAAATAGGCATTATTCCTTATAACATTACCTTAGCGTGCCATATTTTACATAGTTTAACCACACAACTCACTATTTCCACTCATTGCCTGGAAAAAACAGGCATCAAACAGGCCGCTTCTGGACATCAAACCCTTCAGCCGTGAAGAGTTAAACTTCCACGGCTGAAGAGTTAACTTCCCAGCGCTGAAGAGTTAACTCTTCATGAATGGCTATTGAAGAGAGCATATTTACCCATACGATTATTAATCGTCATGCCAAACGATTATTAATCGTTGAGCGATACGATTATTAATCGTATAGTCATAAAAGCATATTATTCCCTGATTTCACAGGTTATTCGTCAATCTCATTGAAGGCATCTCTCTACAGATTACAGGACTACATCCATCTAAATTGCATTAGAACTATTATGGTGGTCAGACAAGTGGTCAGACAAGTGGTCAGAGAAGTGGTCAGAGAAGTGGTCAGACAGATGTAGATACAACTATAGCTGAAGTGTCATGTTGTGAGATATCCCAACCGTGATGTATTAAAGACTCACAACTGAGACCATATTTGCTGAATTCGGCCCATTATATACCCCTTTATCGGGCCAAATTGAACGATTTTTGCAAAATTCGGCCCATTATATACCCCTATATCGGGCCGAATTGAACAATTCTCAATAATGGAGAATACAGCACATGTAAAAATGGAAGAAGGACGGGTGGCGGAAACTCATGGTGCCACGAGCCACATAACCAATAATGACAATACAAGAATCAATGCCGTCATAAGTTCACTATACCTTATTATATTAATATACCTTATATAACATAGCCGCAGGGACTATTCGACTGCAAAGGTAGCACTCTATGAACAACAAGCGGTGTAAAAAACGGACATGATGCACTCTACCAGCTTAAAATGAAATGCCTCAGCCGTGATAGGCGCGATAGCCGGCCAAGATGTGCTCTCTGCGTATCTGCTTCAGATGGTCGAGGTAGTCGGTGGGCGACAATCCGGCAAAGAGCTTGAACTCCTTGTAGAGGTGGGAATGGTCTGTGAAGCCGAGCTGATAGATGATGTCTGAGAAATCGGTGACCTCCACCTGCTGCATCATCCTGGAGGCATCGAGGCAACGGCGGATGCGCAGCATCTGCTTGGGTGACAAACCGATGTGTTCGGAAAAGACCCGGCGCAACTGACGCTCGCTCAGGCAAGCCGAGTCGGCCAGGGCGGAGAGTGAAAGGTCGGGGTGCAGCTCCATCGTCCGGGCAATGGTCATGAACTGCTTGAGATAGACCGCATCGTCCCTGCGGTGCAGCTGCCGCAGGATGAACTGCTCAATACAGAGGATGGCCGACCGATTGTCCGCTGCCTCCAGCACCTGCTGCTTCAGCTCGTTGAACTCCGGCATCTCCAAATCATCCAGCCCCACACTGGTCTCGCTGAAGTGCTCGCAGGGAATGCCCGTAATCATCTTCATGGCATAGGGCTGGAAGAAGACAAACAGCAGGTCGGTATGACCGTGCATACCCACGTGAGCAGCAGAGGCGTACTGCCCACAGATGGAGGCTGAGCGGTCGAATACCCCATTGATGGTGAAGGGCATACCGCGATGAAACATCCACTTCATGCAACCCATCGGCATAATCTTCAACTCCATACGCAGCGACGCATCGGCCTGCATCACCCAGTAGTGATGAACAAAGGGGTGGAGCACCTCAGAGGGCCAGAGTATCTGCGACTGCATCATGGAGTGAAGAACAACCTACTTGAAGAGAATAATCAGACCGCTGATGCCGATGTAGGTATAGACCACGTAGCGGAACATGCGCCCCGGGATGCGACGGAAGACGAAAGCACCTAGCGAGGAGCCTATCAGCACACCGCCCAGGCCAAAGAGGAAATCTACCCCAACGGCCGGCGTGAGGAAGCCATTCATCGCCCGCGAGATGGTCATCGTGAGGTTGCCCAGGAGGAAGTAGCACTGCACCATGGTCATGTAGTGCTCCTTGTCCTTCTCGGAGGAGATGAAGTAGAGCACCGCCGGCGGCCCCTGCATGGCAAAGAAGCCTCCCATCAAGCCGCTCAACGTACCTGCCCCCACCTGCGTAGTGCGGTTGGGCTTGAGCTGGATGCGCTTGCTGAAGAAGGCGAAGTAGAGGCTGCAGAGGATAAGCACCACACCCAGGATGCGATTGAGCAACGCATTGTCCATCCGCTTCAGAGCAAAGACCGAGAGCGAGGAGACCACCACAAAGGTCAACAGGATAAGCCAGAGCCTGCGCCACGACAGGTAGCGACGCATTCTGACCGCCACGAAGAGTGAGGTCATCATGGCCCATAGCCCGGAGAGCGTCGTAGCCTCACCGTAGGTGGCCGTAAAATAGGGCAGCATCGTCATGATGAAGATGCCGAACCCGAAGCCCGTGGTGCGTTGGATGAAGCTGGCCCCAATGCAGAGCAGGATGATTTCTATGCTGATACCTTCCATAGGTGTAATAGGTGTAAATAGAGGTGGAAAGAGGTGATGATACAGAGCAGACTACACCCCGCGGCCCGTGCGAGGCAGCGCAAGGCGTAGTCTGCAAAAAACGACCGTAAAATGCGGTAAAGCTTAAATCATGCTTTCAGGGTCGAGGTTAGCAGCCTCGATATCCTTAAAGTAGCGGTACGTACCCACCTTCAGCTCTTCGGTAGCAGCATCATCGCAGACGATGATACCCTTCTCGTGCGTCTGCAGGGCGCTGATGGTCCACATCTGCATCACGGGACCTTCTACGGCATGATAGAGGGCGCGGGCCTTGTTGTGGCCGTTGACGATGATCAGTACCTCCTTGGCGCTGAGCACAGTACCTACACCTACGGTCAGAGCCGTCTTGGGCACCTTGTTGACGTCGTTGTCGAAGAAGCGCGAGTTGGCGATGATGGTGTCGGTAGTCAGCGTCTTCTGACGGGTGCGTGAAGCGAGCGATGAACCCGGCTCGTTGAATGCGATGTGGCCGTCAGGACCGATGCCACCCATGAAGAGGTCGATGCCGCCATAGCTCTTGATCTTCTCCTCGTAGCGTGCGCACTCGGCAGCCAGGTCGGGAGCGTTGCCGTTGAGGATATTGGTGTTCTCGGGTTTGATATCGATGTGGCTGAAGAAGTTGTTCCACATGAAGGAGTAGTAGCTTTCGGGGTGCTCCTTGGGCAGGCCCACATACTCGTCCATGTTGAAGGTCACTACGTTCTGGAACGATACCAGGCCCTTCTTATTGAGTTCAATCAGTTCGCGGTACATGCCCAGGGGTGATGAGCCCGTGGGGCAACCGAGTACGAAAGGCTTCTCAGCCGTGGGGTTAGAAGCGTTAATCTTGGCAGCTACGTAATGAGCGGCCCACTTAGATACGGATTGGTAATCCGGCTGGATAATTAATCTCATAGTAATTTAAATTATAAAGTGAATATTAGGGTTAGATGTTATCGATCTTTCTTGAGCCGTTCGGCCATGGCACGTGCCAGGTTGTCGCACTGCTCGCGGGTGGTGGGCTTCATGGCCTGCTTCATCTCCACGGGGTCGGCCACGATTTCCATCTTGCTCTTTTCGGCAAACTCGGCGATGCGCTTCACGGCAGCACCTGCCCAGCAGAAGGAGCCGAACCAGCCCAGGTAGCGTCCCTTCACCTCGCGCACCAGTATCTTGGAGAGGAGCGACTCCATCTCGGGATAAATCTGGTTGCTGTAGGTGGGGCAGCCCACTATCAGTCCTTTGTACTTGAAGATATCCTTGATGATATAGGAGGGATTGCTCTTGCTGACGTTGTGCATCACGATGTTGCGGATGCCTTGTGCCGAAAGTTCGGCAGCAATCTCCTCAGCCATCTGCTCGGTATTGCCGTACATGGTGCCATAGGCAATCACCACGCCCTCTTCGGCCTCGTAGCGGCTCAGACGGTCGTAGATGCCCACCACCTTGCCAATCTGTTCGGTCCATACGGGCCCGTGGGTGGAGCAGATCATCTCGATGGGCAGGCCACCCAGCTTCTGCAGCGCCTTCTGCACGGGCGATCCATATTTACCCACGATGTTGCTGTAGTAGCGCTCCATCTCGTCCCAATACTTGTCGAGGTTGATGCGGCTGTCGAGGAATCCACCATCGAGGGTACCAAAACAACCGAAAGCGTCGCCGGAGAAGAGCACATGCTCGGTCTCGTCGAAGGTCATCATCGTCTCGGGCCAGTGCACCATGGGGGTGAGGTAAAAACAGAGCTTGTGGTGACCCAGGGAGAGGAAGTCGCCATCCTTCACCACGTACTGGTCGCCCACCACGCCATAGAAACCCTCAATCATGCCGAAGGTCTGCTTGTTGCCCACGATGACGATGTCGGGATAATACTTCTTGATGAGCGCGATAGAACCACTGTGGTCGGGTTCCATATGGTTGATAATCAAATATTGGATAGGCTTCTCGCCTATAATGGCCTTAATCTTGGCGATGAACTGCTCGAAGAAGCAGACATCGACGGTATCAACGAGTGCCACCATCTCGTCGTCGATGAGGTATGAGTTGTAGGACACACCATAGGGCAAGGGCCACATGCCCTCAAAGAGGTGCTTGTTGCGGTCGTTCACCCCTACGTAATGGATTTTTCCTTTTACCAGTGATCGCTGATTCATTGTATTTTCTTTTACTTTATTGGTTATTATATTCGTTCTCTATAGCGTCTATCCATCACAATAGCTCTATAGCCGACTGCAAATGTACGACTAAATTCCGGAATTGTCAAATAGTTGACCCTGATATGTGCATCTCTCTTTCATTCTTTTTTGCAGCAGGTGGTTAAATTCATAGTTTTTAAGTCCCCAGTCGGGTGCAAGAAGCAGTTCCTTGGGCGACTGGGAGAGGAAACGCTCCACCACGAGGTCGGGCCGCAGGCGCTGCAGGTAGGCCTCGACCAGGGCCAGATACTCCTGCAAATCGAAGAGATGGAACTCCTCGGGATGCTCGGCATACTCGCGGGCCATGCGGGTGCCGCGGATGAGCTGGAGCTGATGGAGCTTGATGGTGGTGAGGGGCAGACGGGAGACCACCGTGGCCTGACGTTTCAGCTCCTCGGCTGTCTCGCCCGGGAGGCCGAGGATGAAGTGTCCACCCACGGGAAGTCCACAGGCAGCCGTACGCTCCACGGCCTCACGCGCCGCAGCAAAGGTATGGCCACGGTTGATGCGGCGCAGGGTGACATCGCTGCAGCTCTCGATGCCGTACTCCACGAGCACGAAGGTGGTGCGCGACAGCTGCTCCAGGTAGTGCAGCAGCGCGTCGGGCATGCAGTCGGGACGGGTACCTATCACCAGCCCCACCACATCCTCCACGGCCAGCGCCTCTTCGTAGCGCTGCTTCAGTCGCTCCAGCGTGTCGTAGGTGTTGGTGTAGGCCTGGAAATAGGCCAGGTATTTCATCTCGGGGTACTTATGGGCAAAGAAGCGCTTGCCTTCGCTGAGCTGCTCGGTGATGCTCTTGCCCGTGCTGCAGTAGTCGGGATTGAAGGTCTGGTTGTTGCAGTAGGTACACCCTCCCCACCCCAGCGTGCCGTCGCGGTTGGGACAGGTGAAGCCGGCGTGAAGCGAAATCTTCTGCACCTTGTAGGGGAAGTGGCGCTTCAGGAAGAGGCTGAACTCTTGGTAGAGTGGATGTGGAGTGTTCATTTTCATCCTAACATTTTTTCGTGATGCAAATATAGACAAATCTATCGATGTTTGAAAATAAAGCACTATTTTTGCACCGCAAAACAACAACCAACAACAAAAGATTAGGAATTTATGTCTAAAATGCGTTTTTTCGCCCTTCAGGAACTGGCCAACCGCAAGCCGCTTGAAGTACACATTCCATCCAACAAACTGACTGACTACTACGGTAGCCATGTGTTCGACCGCAAGAAGATGCAGGAGTACCTGCCCAAGGAGGCCTATCAGGCCGTGGTCAACGCTATTGAGAAAGGTACCCCCATCAACCGTGCCACGGCCGACCTGGTGGCCAACGGCATGAAGAACTGGGCCAAGTCGCTCAACGTCACCCACTACACCCACTGGTTCCAGCCGCTCACCGACGGTACGGCTGAGAAGCACGACGGCTTCATTGAGTTTGGCGAAGAGGGCGACGTCATCGAGCGCTTCTCGGGCAAGCTGCTCGTGCAGCAGGAGCCTGATGCCTCCAGCTTCCCCAACGGCGGCATCCGCAACACCTTCGAGGCCCGCGGCTACACGGCGTGGGATGTCTCCTCGCCCGCCTTCGTGGTCGATACCACCCTCTGCATCCCCACCATCTTCATCTCCTACACCGGCGAGGCGCTCGACTACAAGACCCCGCTGCTCAAGGCCCTGGCCGCAGTCGATAAAGCAGCCACCGAGGTGTGCCGCCTCTTCGATAAGAATATTAATAAGGTATATACCAACCTGGGGTGGGAACAGGAGTACTTCCTGGTCGATTTAGCTCTCTACAATGCCCGCCCCGACCTCTGCCTGACGGGCCGCACGCTGATGGGACACTCCTCAGCAAAGGACCAGCAGCTGGAGGACCACTACTTCGGCTCCATCCCTCCGCGCGTCACGGCCTTCATGAAGGAGCTGGAGGTGGAGTGCCACAAGCTGGGCATCCCCGTCAAGACGCGCCACAACGAGGTGGCCCCCAATCAGTTTGAGCTGGCTCCCATCTTCGAAGAATGCAATCTGGCCAACGACCACAACCTGCTCATCATGTCGCTCATGCGCAAGGTGGCCCGCAACCACGGTTTCCGCGTCC
>JBJEKS010000294.1:0-7935 GCA_051878755.1 Bacteroides sp.
TTCTCCCACTTCGCCGAACCACTCTTGCAGCTTGCTCTTGGCTTGGGCTTTGATTTCGGGAGTGATGTTGCTTGTCACGGCATTGAGCGCACAGAGGAGTGCACCGAGGTCATCGGTGTAACCTGCCACTGGGATAAAGTCGGGTATGAGGTCTAAAGGCAAGATGAAGTAGCCCAGCGCTCCGTAGATTTTGACCTTGTCGGCCATGCTGACGTTGGGCGACTGCAAGACATAGTATAGCAGCAGGGCGACATAAATCACCTTTACGCCAGCCTGTCTCGCTACGCTCTTTATCTTGTGCCATAGGTCGCTCTCCTTGAAATGCGAGCTGTATTTCTCGATGTTGGTCGGTACTAAGACGCTCATAGCTCTGAGTTGTTTTGTTGTTTATCCATATGCTTCCAGATTTTCTCGTAGTCGTGCTTTGCGAGCCAGCTGAGGGGCCAGCACATAGCGGGATAGGTGCGGCGACTGTTGCACTCAGGGCAAGGCTGTGGGGTGCTGTAGCTCGTTGCGAGCCACTCCATATCGGGGGCGCTGAATTTTGTGCCGCATTCCGAACATCGCCAATATATCATACCTCTATACATATTCTTATGGTTTAATGTTAGTTGTTCATAATCATAGGTTCGGATCACTTCTTTTTACCTGCACTTCTTTTTACCTGCAATCGTAAGTGCTCGTTTACACTCTTATTCCTCTGCAAATTTCGGAAATACTGCTGAGAATACAAAATGATTTTAGCTGTTATATAGCACGTGACGGCAATTTCTTGACGCCTTGACGCCAGTTTCTGGGAAGTTAACTCTTCAGGGCTGAATGTTTAACTGTTCACGGCTGAGGAGTTAACTCCCCACGGCTGGATGTTTAACTTTTCAGCCCTGGTGCTTCTACTTCTCAGAGGTGGGTGAGGGCTGGAGTGGTAACGACTTCATCAGCAAACATTTGCTTTTCAAACTCACGGAATAATAGATTGGCATTCATACGCATAGTGATATGGATTTAGTAATTATATTGCCTCTTGAATATGGTGCAAAGGTAGGTGGTAGGTACGCAACATCATTTCACAGGTCGTATTATTTTGTTCAGAAGCCCTATTATTCTTCTCTTAATGCTCTAGAAATTGAACTTTCAGATGTCCTTGCCTTTCTTGCTAATTCAGGAATTGTTATCTTGTCATTCCCTTTGATGAGAATTAGTATATGCTCTTGTAGGTCAGACAGTTTTATCTTGTCATCTTTCTTGTCATTGTATTGTTCATTTGCATCCAGTTCTTTACCAATGGAGGCGAGATAAGCCTTTTCGTCGATGAATGCTCGGTGTATGGGCATTGTGGCCAGGAAGTGACCGTTTTGCTCATCAGTCTCGAAGAGAGGCATAGGGGAGTCGTTGCGCTTCACCGCTTGGTAGATTTTTCTTTCAAAATATTCGCAGAAATCATCTGCTATACAAAATAATTCCGTACTTTTGTCTTTTTATCGAACTCACGGTATTTATAGTTGTTGTTATTATTAGCTAAATCTGCCGTTCCACAATTGTTTCAGAAACTCTTCCGCTGGCCAGATTTCGATGCCGTCATCGGTCATACGGGGGGCTTTGTCGTGAGATATGCAGACAGCATGAATTTGTGGGTGCTCGTCTCGAAGTGCTCTGAGCCCCTTGAGGTGCCTGTGCTGTACCTCATCGCATGATTTAATCTCTATTGCATAGTTAATCTCTTGGTTGTAAGGGTCAAACAGAATGATATCTACCTCATATCCCGATGTGGTGCGCCAGTAGGCTATCTGCAGTTTGGATTCCGTGTAACTCAAGTAGGCAATGACCTCCTGCACCATAAGGTGCTCCAAGGCATGGCTATAATCCACGCTGCCTGGTTGAAGATCGCGCCGGTGGGTGAGATAATTCACAATCCCGACATCGAAGAGATAGAACTTGGGAGATTGCACCACTCGTCTTTTCACCGTTTTCGAATAGGCCGGTAGCGTGTAGCCGAGGAGTGTCTCTTCAAGGATGGAGAAATACTCCTTCACCGTAGGGGAGCTCACGCCACAGTCGGCGGCAATGTTCTTGTAGTTGAGGATTTCGCCGTCGGTGAGAGCTGCAATTTCCAGGAACTTTGAGAATGATGAGATGTTGCGCGTCAGCGCCTCTTCCTTAATTTCCTCGCGTAGGTAGTCACCCACATAAGCCTGTAATCGTTTTGTCGGGTCGTCTGTGAGGTAATGGGATGGGAGCATACCATTATTTATCGCATGTGATAGGTCGAAATCAGGGATTTCTGCGCTCACAAAGGGGAATAACTGGTACCTTATGGCCCGTCCTCCCAACAGATTGGCTCCGCAGCGTCTTAGCTTTCTTGCACTGGAGCCGCTCAGGATAAACCGTATGTTGCGCCGTGCTATAAGCCAGTGTATCTCGTCGAGCAATTCAGGTATCTTCTGTATCTCATCTATGATGACCAGTGTGTTGCTGTCCATCATGGTCAGTTCATTGCGAAGTAGTGACGGTTGCCTCCGGAATCTTTCGAAAAGGTCTGATTCCAACAAGTCATAATATTTTGCATCAGGGTAACGTTGCATTAGCAAGGTACTTTTACCCGTCTGACGAGCACCCCAAAGGAAGATACTGTCGTCTGATTCCCCGAATCTTAATTTTCTTTCTATCATAATCTTTATATTGTTGAATATCTGATGACTAATATATTATCTATAAAATACAACTTTTTGAATTTCATGAAATATTAAAGTTGTTCTTTATAATTTCATGAAATATTAAAGTTGAGCTTTAGATTTTCATGGCGTAAAAGTAGGGGTTTCTCCTGTTTTTTGCAAGTGAAGTAGCTGGAAAGCTGTTGTGGTTTAACAAGTTTTTTTGTTTTTGGTTGTAATTTTTCTTCTGCTGATGAGGGTTAACTGATAGAAATAATGTTAATGCTTGCTGTGCGTTTCGGGGAAAAAGCTTACTTTTGTGTTCTATTTGATTGTAATAGCGAAACAGATTGGAAAAATGAAGATAATAGCTGTTGGAATGAACTATGCGCTCCATAAGGTGGAGCTTGGACATACGGAGGAGACGCCGGACCCGGTCATCTTCCTCAAACCTGATTCGGCCATCCTGCGCGACGGGAAGCCCTTCTTCCTGCCCGACTTCTCGCAGGAGATGCATTATGAGACGGAGGTGGTGGTGCGTATCAGCCGACTAGGCAAGTGCATCGCGCCGCGCTTTGCACACCGCTATTACGATGCGGTGACCGTGGGCATCGACTTCACGGCACGCGACCTGCAGCGACGCTTCCGCGCCGAAGGGCATCCCTGGGAGTTGAGCAAAGGGTTTGACAACTCGGCAGCCATCGGTACCTTCGTGCCGCTGGAGGAGCTGGGTGGCAACGTGCAACAGCTGGATTTCCACCTCGACATCGATGGGACGTGCGTGCAGCGTGGCTGTACGGCGGACATGCTCTTCAGCGTGGATGAGATTATTGCCTACGTGAGCCGCTTCATGACGCTGAAGATGGGCGACCTGATTTATACGGGTACGCCTGTCGGCGTGGGGCCCGTGGCTATCGGTCAGCATCTGGAGGGGTACATCGGCGAACGCAAGCTGCTGGATTTCCACATCCGGTGAATCATGTGTCCGGGGCGGAAGATATTCCGCTCCTCCAGGTGGGGATAAGCTTATGATCAGTACAACATCAACTGATTAAAACATCATCAACGAAAGAGAATATATCAATAAGGGAATAAATCAACGAGAGAATGAATATGAAGATAAGAGTTGGATTTGGCTTCGATGTCCACCGCTTGGTGGAGGGACGCGAATTGTGGCTGGGCGGTATCCGTATTGACCACACCATGGGGTTATTGGGTCACAGCGATGCGGATGTGTTGATTCACGCCGTGTGTGATGCCCTGCTGGGGGCGGCTCACCTGCGCGACATCGGGTATCACTTCCCCGATACGGACCAGGCATACGAGAACATCGACAGCAAGGTGTTGCTACGCAAGACGGTGGCCCTGCTGGCCACGAAGGGTTATACCGTAGGCAATGTGGATGCCACCATCTGTGCCGAAAGGCCCAAACTGAAGGCCTTCATACCCGAGATGCAACGGGTGATGGCCGGCGTGATGTGCATCGATGAGGAGGATGTGTCGGTCAAGGCTACTACCACCGAGAAGTTAGGCTTCACGGGGCGTGAAGAGGGCATTGCGGCCTATGCTACGGTGCTGATTCACTCCTGATTGGCACCACGGGCGGTCTCTATCTTGATGCCTACATTGAAGATGCCCGGTAGGGTGTCTTGCTTCATGATGTGGCTGAGGCTCAGTACGTAGCTTCCGCCGTGGGGAATGGTGAAGGTGCGGCCCGGGTGGGTGCTGATGAAGAGGTTGCCCCAGCCTTGGCCCTGCCATACACCTTGGTCATTGCTGAGCTGGCAGGTCAAGGTGTCGCTGTATATCGCGGGTTCATCAACAGGATTTACGCTGAAGGCTACGGCCAGCTGTCTGAAGGGGTAGCTGTTGTCGTGGCGTACCTCTACGGTGTAGTGGTAGTGGGCCAGTGAGTCACTCAGTGGAGTGACAAAGAGAACGGTATCGCCCCATACCCACCCGCAGGAGGGCATGGAGCGATAGCTATGGAATTGCTTGCCGGAAGGAAGGCAACTGGCGGTGAGCAGCATGACTGCTACCAGAACCATCCCTACCAAGGCGCTGTATCTCAGTTTATGCTTCCTCATCTTTCTTGGTTTGCTGCGATTGTTGCTGCTGCTGAGGCGGCTGCTGTTGCTGCTGAGGCTGTTGTTGCTGAGGCTGCTGCGGTTTCTTACCTTGTGGCTGCTTACCGTTGCCTTTGGG
This sequence comes from Bacteroides sp., assembly GCA_051878755.1. Classification (GTDB taxonomy): domain Bacteria; phylum Bacteroidota; class Bacteroidia; order Bacteroidales; family Bacteroidaceae; genus Bacteroides. The sequence continues at coordinate 4,854 of JBJEKS010000294.1, forward strand.
TTGCTGAGGTTTGTTGCCCTGTTGCTGTGGCTTGTTGCCCTGCTGCTGTTGCTGCTGGGGTTTACCCTGTCCGCTGCCCTTGCCTTGCTGTGGCTGTTTGCCTTTCTGTTGGCGTTGCCCCTGCGGTTGGCGTTGGTCTTGTGGCTTGCCCTGCTGTTCCTGCTGCTTACCCTGCGGTTGGCGTTGGCCTTGCGGTTTACCCTGCTGCGGCTGCTGCTTACCCTGCTGGCCCTCAGTAGGCTGTCCTTGCTGTGCCTGTTGTCCTTGCTGTGCTTGCTGCTGGGCTTGTTGTCCTTGCTGCCCTTCGCCTTTCTTTTTCTTCTTGTTCTTGCCGCTCTTCTTGCTGCGGTCGAAGCGGGTCAGGCTGTCTTGTTCAAGCAAGTCGGTCGAACGCTTCTCTTCCGGCTTGTTCTCCTCTTCCAGCAGACTCTCGGGCTTGACACCCTTGCGGTTGAGGCCGATGACCTCGAAGGCACGCCGACCGCTGATGGTGACCAGGTTGGCCGGTATCTGCTTGTCGGTGGAGTAGGTAATCTGGTTGGCCAGGATGTCGGCCTTGAAGTAGAAGTAGGTGCTGTCGAGCGTCTCCAGCTGAATCTCGCGTGAGGGGAGGCGCTTCTGGGCCTCAACGTAGCAGTCCACCTCGTAGTTGAGGCAGCACTTCAGCTTGGCGCACTGTCCGGCCAGCTTCTGTGGGTTCAGGGAGATGTCCTGGAAGCGTGCGGCGCTGGTTGATACGGAGACGAAGCTCTTCATCCAGGTGGCGCAGCAGAGCTCACGGCCACAGGGACCGATACCGCCTATGCGGCCAGCCTCCTGGCGGGCACCAATCTGCTTCATCTCGATGCGCACGCGGAACACCTCGGCCAGCACCTTGATGAGCTGACGGAAGTCCACGCGCTCGTCGGCAATGTAGTAGAAGATGGCTTTGTTGCCATCGCCCTGATACTCCACGTCGCCGATTTTCATCTGCAGATTCAGGTCGAGGGCTATCTGGCGGGCACGGATCATCGTGCTGTGCTCGCGTGCCTTGGCCTCTTCATACTTCTCCATATCTACGGGCTTGGCCTTGCGGTAGATGCGCTTGATGTCGGCCTCCGACTTCAAGTTGGCCTTCTTCAGCTGCAGCTGCACCAGGCTACCCGTGAGGGTCACCACGCCGATGTCATGACCCGGCGAGGCCTCCACGGCCACGATGTCACCCTTCTGCAGCGGCAGGTGGTTGCTGTTGTGGTAATACCCCTTGCGGGTGTTCTTGAACTGCACCTCTACCAGGTCGGTCACCTGGTCGTTGCCCGGGATGTCGGCCAGCCAGTCATAGGTGTTCAACTGGTGGTCCTGTCGGCCACAGCTGCGGCAGCAGAGGCCGCCGCTTCCGTTGTGTAACTTATATTCTGTCATACTGTTATCGTCCATTCTTTCTATATAGGTGTGTTTCTTTGGTGGTTATCTCGTCTCTTTTAATGTTTCAGGAGCATAATCATCTTCAGCGCGAAGTCGAAGAAGACCATGCGGGGATTGACGTTCTGCTCGATGTGAATCTGCGCCTGGGTCAGCTCCTCCATCATGCCGATGACGTTCAGCTCGTTGATGAAAGGGGCGAACTTCTGGGCAAACTGCTGCTCGGTGGAGGTCATGTAGCTCATCTGCGGGCGGCGGAGGTTGAAGATGAAGTTCTCGCGCACCAGCCGCTGGCAGTAGCTGAGGAAGTTCTTCTGCCGTTCGCGCCCCATGGTGGCCAGCTCCTCGCTCCACTGCTTCATCTCGCGTATCTTGCGCTGGTAGGCCAGACGCATCAGGCTGACGAAGAGCTCGAAGAAGAGGGCCGTGTCCTTGTTGAGCTGGATGGCGGCCAGGGCCTGTATCATGCTGCCGTTGGCGATGTGGGCCAGGTTGCGGCTCTCCTCGGGCAGCACGCCGAAGCGGCTCTGCAGGGTCTGCGCTATCACCTCTTCCTCCAGGCGGGGCAGGCTGAAGCGCTGCGTGCGGCTCAGGATGGTGGCCAGCAGCTGTTCGGGGGCTTCGCTCACGAGCAGGAAGACCGTCTGCTGCGGCGGCTCCTCCAGCAGCTTGAGCAGCTTGTTGGCACACACCTCGTTCATCTTCTCAGGCAGCCACATCACGACAATCTTGTAGCCTCCCTGGCTCGACTTGAGGCTCAGCTTGCGCAGTATCTCGTCGCTCTCCTTGGCGTAGATGATGGCCTGGCTGTTCTCGGCATCCATCTCATCGAGCCATTGGCTCAGGCTGAAGTAGCTTCCTGCGCTGAGCAGCCTGCGCCAGGCGGGCAGGTAGTCGTCGCACACCTCCTTCTTCTGTGCCTTCTTGGCCACGATGGGGAAGACGAAGTGTACGTCGGGGTGGATGAGCTTCTCCCATTTCACGCACGAGGGACAGCAGCCGCAGGCATCCGTAGGGGTGGGGTGCTCGCAGCAGAGGTAGCGGGCGTAGGCCAGGGCCATGGGCAGCTTGCCCGACCCCTCGGGGCCGGTGAAGAGCATGGCGTGGGCTATGCGTCCCTCGCTGACCTCCTGCAGCAAGCGCTGCTTGGCCTCCTCTTGTCCGATAATGTCGCTGAAACTGAACATCTGTGCGCTATTTGTTATATATATAATAATATAAATAGGTATAAACAATCAGTAAATGACCTTGGCCACTTCGCGGATGCTGTCCACGGCTCCTACGGTGTAGAAGTGGATGCTCGGCACGCCGTGGGCTATCAGCTCCTTGCACTGCTGGATGCACCATTCGATGCCCACCTGCTTCACCTGCTCGTCGGTGGTGCACTTCAAGGCCTCGTCGGTCAGCTCCTTGGGCAAATCCACCTTGAAGGTCTTGGGGATGACGGTGAGCTGTGACATCTTCTTGAAGGGCTTGATGCCAGGGATGATGGGTACGTAGATGCCTGCCGCACGCGCCTTCTCCACAAACTCGAAGTACTTGCGGTTGTCGTAGAAGAGCTGGGTGACGGCATATTCCGCACCGGCCTCCACCTTCTTCTTCAGCCAGTAGAGGTCGCTCTCCATGTTGGGTGCCTCGTCGTGCTTCTCGGGATAGCAGGCCACGCCGTAGGTGAAAGGGG
>JBJEKS010000295.1:0-7924 GCA_051878755.1 Bacteroides sp.
TTAACACAGCATCATGAAAAAAGACATCATACTATGTGGCGTGGGTGGCCAGGGCATCCTCTCGATAGCCACCATCATCGGCAAGGCAGCCACCCTGGCAGGCCTCCAGCTGAAGCAGGCCGAGGTTCACGGCATGTCGCAACGCGGAGGCGACGTGCAATCCAACCTGCGCCTCTCCACCACCACCATCTACAGCGACCTCATCCCCCTGGGCGGCTGCGACCTCATTATCTCCATGGAGCCTATGGAGGCGCTGCGCTACCTGCCCTACCTCAGCCGCGAGGGAGTAATCGTAACCAGCAGTAAACCATTCGTCAACATACCCAACTATCCCGACCTGTCAGCCCTCCAGGCCGAGCTGCAGGCCCTGCCCCACGTGGTGCAGATGGACATTGAGCAGGTGGCCCGCGAGGCAGGCAACCCGCGGGGAGCCAACGTCGTCCTCCTGGGCATGGCCGCCCGCCACCTCGACATCCTCACCCCGGAGCAGCTGCGCCAGGCCACGGCCGACATCTTTGCCCGCAAGGGAGAAGCCGTGGTAGAAGCCAACCTGAAAGCCTTCGACGCAGGCCTGCAGTAACGGAGTAAAAAAAATGAAACCTCATATGGACATCAAAGAGAAACTGAATAACGACGACCACTTTGCCCACAGCATCGGGGCACGCCTCACCGAGGCCCGCGAAGGCTATGCCCGGGCGGAACTGACGGTGGAAAGCCGCCACCTCAACGGCGCAGGGGTCTGCCAGGGAGGCGTGTTCTACACGCTGGCCGACCTGGCCTTTGCCGCCGTGGCCAACGGCCGGGGCACACTCACGCTGGGCATCAGCAACACCATCACCTTCATCCAGTCGGCCCAGCTGGGCGAACGGCTGATAGCCGAATGCAGCGAAGTGGTGGACCACCACCGCCTGCCCTACTGCGAGGTCCGCGTCAGCAAGGCCGACGGCACCATCCTGGCCGTCATGACCGGCCTGGGCTACCGCCTGAACAAACCATATTAACAACAATAAAGCATATTAACAACAACAAAGTATATTAACAACAATAAAAAATAACACTATACTCTTTACTATCATGATTCACAATCCTGCCATTGAATGCATGGCGCGCGAAGAGATGCGCCAGCTGCAGACCGAGCGACTGAAACAAACCGTGAAAACCTGCTACGAGAACGTCCCCTTCTACCGCAAGAAATTCGACGAGATGGGACTCAAGCCGGAAGATATCCAGACGCTCGAAGACATTACGAAACTCCCCTTCACCACCAAATATGACCTGCGCGACGAATACCCCTTCGGACTCAACGCAGTGCCCATGGACAAAATCGTGCGCATACACGCCTCATCGGGCACCACAGGCAAGCCGGTGGTAGGCACCTATACAGTAAAGGATCTTGAAAACTGGGCCGAGGGCGTGGCCCGCGTGATGGCCGTGGGCGACGTAGGCCCGGGCGACGTGGTGCAGGTCTCCTACGGCTACGGACTCTTCACGGGAGGCCTGGGTGCGCACGACGGCGCAGGACTGCTGGGCGCTGTCCAGCTGCCCACCTCGTCGGGCAACTCGGAGAAGCAGGTGATGCTGATGAAGGACTTCGGCACAACAGCGCTCTGCTGCACCCCCTCCTACGCACTCCACCTCACGGAGGTCATGGCCAAGATGGGCATCACCAAGGACGACCTCAAGCTGCGCGTAGGCTTCTTCGGCGCTGAGCCCTGGACGTGGGGCATCCGCCGCGAACTGGAGGAGAAGATGGGTATCAAAGCCATTGACATCTACGGACTTACGGAAATGTCAGGCCCCGGCGTAGGCGGCGAATGTCAGTACCAGGACGGCACGCACATCTGGGAAGACATGTTCTACCCCGAAATCATCAACCCTGAGACACTCCAGCCCGTAGCCCCCGGCGAAGAGGGTGAGCTGGTCTTCACCTCCCTCACCAAGGAGGCCATGCCCATCCTGCGCTACCGCACGCGCGACCTCACGCACCTCATCTACGAGCCCTGCCGCTGCGGCCGTACGGCCGTGCGCATCGGCAAAATCCTGGGCCGCTCAGACGACATGCTCATCATCCGCGGCGTCAACGTCTTCCCGTCGCAAATCGAGGCTGTGCTCTCCGAATTCACCGTCTATACGCCGCAATATTTCATTACAGTGGACCGCAAGGACAACGAGGACACCTTCGACCTCGACGTAGAGCTGCGCGAGGAGTACTTCTCGCCCAACCCCGCCAAGCAGATGCCCTTCATCAAGCCCCTCTACGACCGTCTGGTGAGCGTCTGCGGCATCAAGCCCAACATCCACATCCTGCCCCCGGGCAGCATAGAGCGCTCCAACGGCAAGGCCAAGCACGTAAAGGATAAGCGCACCCACCTCATCAATTGGAAGTAAGTGAAGTGGAAGAACCACAGATTTTCACAGATAATGACGTTTTAGCATGTCATCGCATGTAGGGGCGGACCTATGTGTCCGCCCTGAAAACCGCAATGGTGCTTAATCAAGTGCATGTATCCGGGCAGACACACAGGTCTGCCCCTACAGTGATAATGATAATGACAAAAAGAAAATGAAAATATTCAGTGATGAGTTAGTGGCAGAGGCGGCGCGTGTGAACCATGTGGCCGACCTCTCACACGCCACCATCGGCGAGACCCTCCTGGTGGCGCAATACCTGGAGCAGCAGACGGGCATCCCCTTTATCCGCATGGACCAAGGCTCGCCCGGCCTGCCGGCCAACCGCCACGGCATAGAGGCCGAAAAACGCGCCCTGGATGCAGGCATCGGCGCACAATATCCCCCTGCAGCAGGCATCGGCGAACTGAAGGAGGCCGCCAGCCAGTTTGTCAAGGCTTTTATCAACATCGACATCTCTCCGCGCGCCTGCATCCCCACGGTGGGCAGCGTGGCCGGCTCGTTCGGCGGATTCATCGCCTGCTGCCAGCGCCAGCGCTATCCCGAAATGGGCAAGGTGCTCTTCATAGACCCCGGATTCCCCATTCAGAAATCCCAACTCCGCGTGCTGGGCATCGAGTGGAGAGAGTTTGACATCTACCCCTACCGCGGACAGGCCCTGCGCGCCAAGCTGACCGAGGAGCTGAGCCAAGGCGACATAGCCGCCATCATCTACAGCAACCCCAACAACCCCGCATGGATCTCCCTGGAGGAGGAGGAGCTGCAGATCATCGGCGAGCTGGCCACGCAGTATGACGTCATTGTGATGGAAGACCTGGCCTACTTCGCCATGGAGAGCCGCCGCGACCTGAGCCACCCCTACGAACCGCCCTACGTGCGCACCGTGGCCCGCTACACGGACAACTACCTGCTCATGCTCTCCTCCTCGAAGATATTCTCCTATGCCGGTCAGCGCATGGCCCTGGTCTGCATCTCCGACCGCCTCTTTGACCGCCAGTTCCCCGCCTTCGTGGAGCGCTACCACGACGAGGGAGTCTTTGGCCCCACCTTCATCGCCAGCATCCAGTACATGATTACCTCCGGCTGCACCGCCACCACGCAGATGGGTTACGCCCACATGCTGCGGCTGAGCTGCGAGGGCAAAATCAACTTCGTGGAGGACACGCGCGAGTACGCCATCCGGGCGGAGAAGATGAAGAAAATCTTCTGCGACAACGGCTTCACCATCACCTATCCGCGCGACGTCAGCGAGCCCATCGGCGACGGCTTCTTCTTCTCCCTCTCCTACCCCGGCCTGAGCGGCTCGGAGCTGGTGAAGGAGCTGATAGGCTACGGCGTGTCGAGCATCAACCTCGACACCACTGGCTCAAAGCAGCAGGGCGTACGCGCCTGCACCTCACGCATGAGGGAGGAGTTATACCCCGTCCTGGAAGAGCGCATGAGACAATTCAAGGCCGACCACTGATTATCCTTTGGCAAGTTGGCTGGTTCAAATGCAATTAAGTCGAAGTATCGTTTTATCACCTGTAGGGGCGGACCTGTGTGTCCGCCCTGAAAACCGCAACGGAGTATGATAAAGTGCATGGTTCTGGGCAGACACATAGGTCTGCCCCTACAGTGACAGGAACAGAGGCAGGCTTTCAACTAAATTGAAGAAGAACCTAGCAAGTTGGCTAGAACAAGTTTAAACTTGCAGTACTTAAACACTTTTAATTCAAAAAGATAATAACGATTTAATTCAGAAAGATAATGACGATTACATTACTCCAACAAGATATCCTGTGGGGCAATCCTGCCGCCAACCAGCAGGCTGCTGAGCGCCGGCTGGCGGCCGCCCCCAAGAGTGACCTCTACGTGCTGCCCGAGATGTGGAGCACGGGCTTTGTGACCCAGCCGGAAGGGATTGCGGAACGCGACGAGTCCTCCCTCAGTTGGATGAAGCAGATGGCCAGCAAGCTGGATGGCGCCATCGCCGGAAGCATCGCCACAGAAGTGGCGGGACGCTACTACAACCGCTTCTACTTAGTGAAGCCGTCGGGCGAAGTGACCTACTACGACAAGCACCACCTCTTCACCTACGGCGGTGAGCAGCTGCGCTACACGGCCGGAGGGGAGAAGGTCATCGTGGCGTGGCGCGGCGTGCGTTTCCTGCTGCAGGTGTGCTACGACCTGCGCTTCCCTATCTTTGCACGTAATGCCGCCGAGGGGCCATCGGCATACGACGTAGCCCTCTACGTCGCCTCCTGGCCCACCTCGCGCCGTGAGCCGTGGGACCTCCTGCTGCGTGCGCGAGCCATCGAGAACCAGGCCTACGTCTGCGGTGTCAACCGCATAGGGCAAGACCCTGCCTGCCAGTACAACGGCGGCACCTGCATCATTGACGCCTACGGGCACACGCTGCAGTCCTGTCCCGACGACCAGGAGTCAGCCATCACTTGCACCCTCGACCTAGAGCAGCTCAAAGCCTTCCGGCAGAAATTCCCCGTCCTCACCGACCGCGACAGTACTTCAGCAAATTAGTTCCAGATACATCCACATTAATCATGCACCCTTGCGTTTTTCATGGCAGACCCACAGGTCCGCCCAACAGACAAGGACAAACTAAAAAGAAACGTCAACTAATTGCAGGCCAATATACAAGACAGGGGCGGAAAAAATCCGCCCCTGCTGTATAATATACCCGTATTAGTCCCTCCCAAAGATATCTCGCGTATAGACCTTGTCCATCACGTCGGCCAGACAGTCGTCATAGCGGTTGGCGATGATAGCCTTGGAGCGTTGCTTAAACTCCTCCAGGTTGTTCACCACCAGGCTGCCGAAGAAAGAGGTGCCGTTGTCGAGCGTAGGCTCGTAGATGATCACCTCAGCACCCTTTGCCTTGATGCGCTTCATGATACCCTGGATGGCCGACTGACGGAAATTGTCAGAATTAGACTTCATCGTCAGGCGATAAACGCCGATGACGCACTGGTGCTCCCTCGAGGCATCCCATTCAGAGCTGCCCGTATAGTAGCCCGCCTTGTGGAGCACAGCATCAGCAATGTAATCCTTGCGCGTGCGGTTTGACTCCACAATGGCCGTCATCATGCACTGCGGCACCTCAGCATAGTTGGCCAGCAGCTGCTTCGTGTCCTTGGGCAGGCAGTAGCCGCCGTAGCCGAAAGAGGGATTGTTGTAGTGCGTGCCGATGCGCGGGTCAAGTCCCACACCCGATATAATAGCCTTTGTATCAAGGCCCTTCATCTCAGCATAAGTATCAAGCTCGTTGAAGTAGGAGACGCGCAGGGCCAGGTAGGTATTGGCGAAGAGCTTCACGGCCTCAGCCTCCTTAAGCCCCATGAAGAGCACGCGGTCAGTGGCTTGGAGCAGCGGAAGGATGCCGGAAGGATTGAGCTGGTCGGCAATGAGACTGCCCTCAATGAGGAGCGACGCAAAGGTGCGCGCAAAGCTTTCAGCCTCGGGGTTACTGATGGCGCGGATGGCCGCATTCTCCTCGTCCCACTTGGTGTCCTGCTCGGCAGGCAGCAGCTTGGGATAGCCCACGATGATACGGCTCGGGTAGAGGTTGTCCTCCAGGGCGCGCGACTCACGCAGGAACTCGGGCGAGAAGAGCAGGTTGAAGTGCTTCCCCTTCAGCGCAGGGTCGGTGAGGAACTTCAGGGCATACTTCACGTAGAGCGAGCGGCAGTAGCCCACAGGGATGGTGCTCTTAATCACCATCACCGCATCAGGGTTAACACTCAGCACGAGGTTAATCACATCCTCAATGTGGTGCGTGTCAAAGAAATTCTTCTGCGGGTCGTAGTTGGTCGGTGCAGCAATCACCACGAAGTCAGCATCGCGGTAAGCCTCAGCACCATCCAGCGTGGCGCGCAGCGAGGCACCGCCGTTCGGGTTGGGCCTACCTACGCAAAGCAGTATGGCAGGGTCCTTGATGTACTTCTCTATATATTCGTCCTGAATCGGGCTGATGCGGTTGTTGATTTTTTCCACTTTTTCCGCAATCACGTCCACGGCCGTCACCTCATGGTGTTGCGACAGCAGGGTAGCCATGCTCAGTCCCACATAGCCCGTACCGGCCACGGCAATCTTAATCTCGTTGAAATCTCTCATATCTTCATTTATACTAGTTGCGAATAGGCATATAATCTGTTGCGATTATATATCCGCCGCAAAAATACGATACTTTCCCGCCATCAACAACTTTTCGGGCTTTTTTTTCTCGCGCCAATGACCACAGCTCTCCCCGCCCCTAGCGGAGGCAGGTAGTTCCGATGCGTTATCCTCCGTAGGCTCCATCCTTGGCCTCAAAGATGGTGGAGGGTTCATAGACCTCCACAGAGTGCCAGGCACCGAGCGGAATCTGCACGCCGTACCTTCCTTCGCGCGGACAGAGACGCACGCGTCCACATTCATAGACCACGCCCTCCATCCCCTGCGGGATGACCGTAGCATCAGCCTTCACCCCCTGCTGGTCTGCCTTCACCTCCTCACTGCAGCAGCAGTCAGCAGGCTTCAGGTCATAGAACACCACGTCCATACACCCCTCCAGGCAGATGGTGCTCTCCGAGGTCTTGAGGTGGCGGTGGATAGGGACACAGGTCCCCACCTGCAGTGCGTTGAGCATACGCTGCGAATTATCCGCAGGGGTTGTCCTGAGGTCACGGTTCATGCGCTTCCTTTCTGAAGCTTCAGCCTGCACGTGCAGTTGCGCCAGCAGGTCAGCATTGATTTCCAGTATTTCCATCATATATAACTCGTTTACTTGAAAAGAGTCCCGGCAACCCGAAGGCCACCGAAACTTGGTCCTTATCATCCTGAGAAAATAAATAAAGATTTGCAGGAGAAGAAATTAGAGCACCTTCTTGTAGAGGGCCACGATATCGTCGAGCGTCACGTCACGCGGGTTACCCGGCGTGCAGACGTCGGCAAGTGCCTGCTCGGCCAGGGCCGGGATGTGCTCCTCCGTAATGCCCAGGTCGGAGAGGTGCTGCGGGATGCCCACCCTGATGCTGAGCTTACGTACAGCATCTACTGCAGCCTGAGCAGCCTCTTCGGCACTCATACCAGTCGTGTCAACGCCCATATGCTGTGCAATGACGCCATACTTCTCTATACGTGCAGGCATGTTGAACTCCATGATCGTGGGGAGCAGCAGCGCATTAGCCACGCCGTGAGGCACATCGTGCAGTGAGCCCATGGGGTGAGCCATGCCATGCACCAGGCCCAGACCTACGTTGGAGAATGCCTGGGCAGCAATATATTGTGCCAACGCCATGCCCTCGCGGCCAACCGGATTCTGCGGCTCCTCCACGGCGATAGGCAGGTTCTCGGCAATCATCTTGATGGCCTGCAGCTCATACATGTCGCTCATGATCCAGGCACCCTTCGTGATGTAACCCTCAATGGCATGCGTCAGGGCATCCATACCCGTAGCAGCCGTCAAGCCCTTAGGCAGGGAGTACATCAGCTCAGGGTCAACGATAGCCACGGCAGGAATGTCGTTGGGGTCAAC
>JBJEKS010000296.1:0-7832 GCA_051878755.1 Bacteroides sp.
ACGGAGGGGTTGTTGCGGAAGTGGCGCACCAGGTTGGCCAGGTCCTTCTCCACCCATTCATCGAATACCTTATGGTAGCCGTTCTGCACCTTGGCAGCTTTCCATTCGTCGAACGACTCAGCCATCACCATCATACCCATCTCGTCGCAGGCAGCCACCAGCTCGGGGGCAGGCATGTGGTGGGAGGTACGGATGGCATTGCAGCCCATATCCTTCAGGATGCGTATCTGGCGGCGGATGCCGGCCTCATTGACGATACCACCCAAGGGGCCCAGGTCGTGGTGGTTGCAGACTCCCTTGAACTTGGTCAGTTTGCCGTTGAGGAAGAAGCCCTTGTCGGGGATGATTTCGATGGAGCGGATGCCGAAGCGGGTGCTCACCTCGTCGCAGAGGGTGCTGCCTTCATATACTTTGGTCTCGGCAGTATAGAGCACGGGCGTCTCGGGTGACCAGAGCGCGGGCTGCTGTACCACGAAGTCCTGTGCAAAGAAGGTACCATCCTCTTTCGTTCCGGGGCGTGCATCCTTGGCAACCTCTTTGCCCTCAGCATCCAGGATGCGGGTCTCGATGCGGTAGTTAGCCACGCTCTTGCCGGCAGGTGCGCTCCACTCCGTCTCCAGGTGTACGCGGGCAAACTCCTGCTTGACTACGGGTGTCGTGAGGTTGGTTCCCCATACGGGTACATGTGCTTTCTCCTGGATGCGCAGGTGCACGTTGCGGTAGAGTCCGGCACCAGGGTACCAGCGGGAGGATTCCACTTCATTCTCCAGGCGTACGGCCAGGGTATTGGTCTCTCCGGCTTTCAGGAAGGGAGTGACATCGACGGAGAAGGAGTTGTAACCATAGGGCCAGTAGCCGGCTTCCTGTCCATTCACGTAGATGCGGGCGTGGCTCATGGCACCGTCGAAGAGCAGGGTGGCTGTCTTCCCTTCCTTGAAATCGGGGGCTTCAAACTGCAGGCGATACCAGCCCACGCCGACAAACGGCAGACCGCCTGTGCGTCCGGCATGTTCCATCGCCTCTTTCTGTCCGTCCTGTGCGATGGCCACGTTCTGCTTGTCGTTATCGATACTGAAGGGACCGTAGATGGCCCAGTCGTGAGGCACGCTGACCGATTGCCATTTGCTGTCGTTGCAGTCAACGGAGGCATTCTCTGCGCGATCCTCACGGGTGAACTTCCATCCCTTCTTGAAGGTTTGCTCGGTTCTGACCTGTGCCTGTGCCCATAAGGGGAGGGCCATCAGGGCTATCAGGGCGATTTTGCTAAACTTATTCATGCTTGTAATAGATTGGTGTGTGTACTAATTGAAAACGATTTCGCTGGTGTTGACCAACTCATCGTGTGTCATACGGAATCCCTTGTGACGCTGTCCGTCGCGGGTGATGCCTTTGATGTAACCCTTTGAGTCAGTAGAAGCCTTGCGGAGCACCACCTCGTCGCGACCATAGAACCGCTTGTCAAGCTTCAGGGTCACTTTGTCGAAGACGGGAGCGGTCAGCGTATAGTCGGGTGTGGCCGGACAGTCGGGATAGAATCCCATCATGCTGAAGATGGCCCATGCCGACATCGTGCCGGTGTCGTCGTTGCCCGGAATGCCGTTCGGACGGTCGGTGAAGTACTTCTCGAGCAGTTCGCCCACCAGCTTCTGGGTGCGCCACTCCTCGCCGGAGAAGCGGCTGAAGAGGTAGGGATAGGCAATGTCGGGTTCGTTGGCCGGGTCGTAGAGTCCCTCGTCAAATACCCGCTGCAGCTTATCCACAAAGGCTTTCTTGCCGCCCATCAGCTTGGCCAGTCCCTGGATGTCGTGCGGCACGTAGAAGGTGTAGTTCCAGGCGTTGCCTTCGTGGAAACCGGGGCTGGGGGCAAAGTTGGCTCCCTCCATCGGGTCGAAGGGGGAGTAGAAGGTTCCGTCGGGCAGCAAGGGACGCAGCGTGCCATACTCCTTGCTGTAGTAGTGCTTATAGCCCATCGAGCGGTTGAGGAAGAGCTTGGCATCCTCTTTCTTGCCCAGGGCCTGCGCCATGCGGTAGAGGGCATAGTCGGCGATGTAGTACTCCAGCGCGTGGGATACGGAGTTGTCGTACTGACTGCGCAGAGGCACATAGCCCAGGTTGTAGTAGTCATCCGCATCGGGTCGCATCAGGTTCTCTTTGCCCGGCATGGTGGCCGACTTGCGCATCGCCTCGTAGGCGGTCTCGACGTCAAAGTCGCGTAATCCCTTCATCCAGGTATCTACGATGACGGGAATGGCCGGGTCGCCCTCCATGGTGAGCGTCTCACGTCCGAAGAGCTCCCATTTCGGCATCCAGCCATGCTCGCGGTACATCTCCACCATGGTGCGTACCATGTCGAGCTGCCGGTCGGGGAAGAGGAGCGTCATCAGCTGATGCACGTTGCGGTAGGTGTCCCACAGGGAGAACACGGTGTAGCGGTTGCCCTGCACGGTGCGGATCTGGTCCGACTCCATGGCGGGGTAGCGTCCATCCACATCCTGCAGGATGTTGGGGTGGATGAGGAAGTGGTAGAGTGCCGTGTAGAAGACGCGGCGCTGAGCTTCTGTGCCTCCTTCCACGAGGATGCGGCTCAGGTCGTCGTTCCATGCCTGGCGGGCGGCTTCATGCAGTTGGGCAAACGATTTGCCCTGCTGCTCAGCCTCCAGGTTGCGGCGGGCACCCTCGATGCTGACGAACGACACGCCCATGCTCACCTCCACCTCTTCGCCCTCGGCGGTATCGAAGGTGAACCATACGCCGATGTCGTCACCACTCATCTCCTTGGTGTAGCTGGCGTAGATTTTGCGTGTGCCGGAGGTGTTGTCCCATTGGGCTTCCACCCCCATCTTGCGCATCTGCTTCCAGTAGCCACGCTCGCGAGGAGTCTTATGCAGGCGCATGACGAAATAGACGGGGAAGACGGCATTGGGGTTGTAGCAGAAGGTGCCGAGCAACTTGCTGCCTTCAATCTCCGTGTCGCTCACAAAGCGTACGGTGGCACCACTCTCGTTGGTCAGGCCTTCACCCAGGTTGAGCAGCACGTGTCCCTCTCCGGCGGGGAAGGTGAAACGGGCGCGGCCTGTACGGGGCGTGGCAGTCACCTCGGTCTTGATGCCGTATTTGGTGAGGATGTTGCTGTAATACCCGGGAGTGGCCTGCTCCTCCTTGTAGGTGCTGCCATACTCCTGATAGTTCACGTTCAGTGGGCCGGAGGTGGGCATGAGCAGCAGGGAGCCCAGCTCAGGGCAACCCACACCACTCAGGTTGACGTGTGCATAGCCGGTGAAGAAGGTGTTCCTGTATTCATAGCCTGTGGACCACCAACGGGTGTCTTTGTCGATGTTTCCTCCTTCGGTACCCATCACGTTGAAGGGTACGACGGACATCAGTCCTTGGGGGCAGACCGCACCCGGATGGGTGGTGCCGTAGTTGGTCGTGCCGACAAACGGGTTGACGTAGTCGATGGGTTGCTTCTCTCCCTGTGCCAGCAGGGTGGTGGGGAAGAGTAGGGCGGAGGCCAGGAGGGTGCGGACTATTTTTTTGTAATTGATCATGCTGTTCTGTCTCATGCTTTTGGGGTTACTAACGTGTTATTTCCACTCAGTAGGCTGGTCGGTCATTATCAGCTGCAACGTACCTCCCTCCATCAGCTGGGTGTGGGTGAAGAAGGGCTGTGGCAAGGGTTGGCCGTTGAGGGTAGCCGATGCGATGTACTTGTTGCTTGCTGAGTTGTTGACGGTCTCGATGCGGAATTGCTTGCCGTTGGGCAGCTGGATGGTGACCTTGTCGAACAGCGGACGTCCGATGGAGTACTCCGGCAGGCCCGGGCAAATCTGGTAGAAGCCCATGGCGTTGAGGATGTACCATGCTGACATCTGTCCGCAGTCTTCGTTGCCGGAGAGGCCGTTGGGGTCGTTGAAGTATTGGTTGTGGAGCACGTCGTCCACCAGCTCCTGCGTCTTCCACGGTTCTCCTACTTTATTATATAGATGGAGAATGTGGTGGCTCGGTTCGTTGCCGTGGGCATACTGGCCTATCAGACCGGAGATGTCGGCTGATACCAGGTCACCCTCCAGCGCAGAGTCGGCCGTGAAGAGTGAATCCAGCTTCCCGATGAAGGCCTCGCGACCTCCCATCAGCTCTACCAGCCCCTCTACATCATGGGGCACGAACCAGGTCCATTGCCAGGCGGTACCTTCGCAGTAGTCGTCCTCGCGGTGGTTGCTCGAACGGGGGCTGAAGGGTGTGCGCCAGTTGCCCTGCAGGTCTTTGCCGCGCATGAAGCGTACGCTCGGGTCGAAGTAGTTGCGGTAGTTCTTGCCGAGGTCAGCATAGCGCTGGGCTACGTCCGCACGTCCCATGGCACCGGCCAGCTGGCTGATGCACCAGTCGTTGTAGGCATACTCCAGGCCTTTGGCCACAGCCTCGTTCTCCTTGTCGCAAGGCACGTAGCCGATGGTGTTCTTGTAATACTTGGAGATGGGCATCAGGGCGGCATGTTTCAGGTAGTTGGTCGTAGCGATGGGGGCGATGGTATCGTATTCGGCGCTGCGCAGACAGGCTTTCAGAGCCAGCTCTGCATCGAAGCTGCGGTCGCCCTTCATGTAGGCATCGACGATGACGGGCACGGCGTGGTAGCCAATCATCGTTCCCGTGTAGTTGCCGGCCAGCTCCCACATCGGCAGGATGCCTCCCTCCTGATACTGGGTGAGCAGGGCCTGGATGTAGCGGCTGTTCTGTGCCGGATCGACGATAGTCAGCAGCGGGTGCAGGGCACGGAAGGTGTCCCACAGCGAGAAGATGGTGTACATCGGCTTGTCCGCCTCGGCAGTATGTACCTCACGGTCCAGGCCACGGTAGCGTCCGTCGATGTCGGTGAAGAGGCTGGGCGAGATGCCGGTGTGGTAGAGTGCGGTGTAGAACACGGTGCGCTGCTCTTCGTTCGGCGTGTCGATATCAATCTTGCCCAGGTAGCGGTTCCAGTCAGCCCGTGCCTCTTCTTTGACGCGGTCGAAGTCCCAGTGGGGAATCTCTGCCAGGTTCTTCTCGGCTCCTTCGGCATCTACCGACGAGAGGGCCACCTTGACGAGCACCTGCTCCTGGTTGGCAGTGGCAAAGTGCAGCAAGGCCTTCTTCACAGGCTTCGGACGGCGTCCGTTGGCCTGCTGGATGGTGTCGGTGATGATTTCGCAGGTGAAGGGCTTGGAGAAGACCGCCTGGAACCAGAGGTCGTGACGCCAGGCCCAGCTGTTGGTGTTCTTGTAGCCGCGCAGGGTAGAGTCGTTGACCACTTCGAGCGACAAGGCCCGGTTGTACTGTCCTTGCAGGGAGTAATCCAGGTCGAGGATGAAGCCGGCCTCGCTGCTCTCAGGGAAGGTGTAGCGGTGCATGGCCACGCGAGGCGAGGCGGTCAGTTCAGCCTCTACGCCGTAGGTGTCCAGATGGACGGCATAATATCCTGGTGTAGCAAGCTCCTTCTGATGCGAGAAGCGCGAGGCGTAGGGCATGCTCTGCTCGTCGGTGGGTGTGCCGATATGCTGTTCGCCCACGGTAGGCATCAGCAGCACCTCGCCGTAGTCGCCACATCCCGTACCGCTCAGGTGCAGGTGGGAGAAGCCGTTGATGATGCTGTCGGTGTCATAGTAGCCCGAGCAGGCATCCCATCCCATGATACGTGTGTCGGGGCTGGGGTGAATCATGCCGCTAGGAACCACGGCACCCGGGTAGGTATGGCCGTGGCCGCCGGTGCCGATAAAGGGATTGACAAATGCGGCATAGTCTTTGGTGTCCGACTGTGCCGCACAGCTTGCAAGGAGCAGAGCCAATGCTGCTCCTTGCAAGAGGTGGATAGGTGATGGATATCTCATATCAAATGATTATTCGATGGTGATTTCATCGACAAAGAGGAAACCTTCGTTGCCCTTGCCGCCATGCCATGCGGGGATGGAGTGTTCGGCCAGACCTACGATGTGTACGAAGCGGGTCTTCACGGGGTCGATAGCCAGCTTATGCTCGTAGAGACCGTTGCGGTCGCTCTCCTTCATGGCCGGATAGTTCTCTTCGAACACCTTGGTGTAGTTCTCGCCGTCTTCAGAAACCTCCACCTTGATGCCGCGTACATCGAAGGTCCAGTCGCCCTTCTCCACATTGGTTGTGAAGGCGATGGAAGAGATTTCCGTAGCCTCCTTGAGGTCGATGGTCACGTCCATGTCGTTGCGGTAGAAGGCAATCCAGCGGCCCGTCTTGTAGTTGCGGTTACCCTTCAGACCGTCGGTCAGGGTGGTGATGCCCTTGAACTGGTAGCCTTTGTTCACCGGCTGGTTGGCCGTGGTGGGCTTGCAGGTGGATTTGCTGAAAGCGATCTCCTCGGAGAGCACGCGGCTGTTGCCATTGGGGCGAACGGCTACGGCCTTGAAGGTGCAGTTCTGCTCGATGCTGACCACCTCACCAGCCTGGGGAGAGGCTGCTGTAGGATCGCTACCGTCCAGCGTGTAGTGGATGGGAGCGTTGTCGATGGTCTTCATGCGTACATCTACCTTGCCGGTTTCGGCGTTGGCATCAAACTCAGCGCTCACGTCGAACACATGCTTGGCGTAGTTGTAGCCCAGGACATCATACAGCTTGATGAGTTGCGGCAGACGCTTCAGGAAGCATTCGTAGTTCTTCTTGTCGGGCTGGCTCCATTGCACTTCGCAGAGAGCGGCAAAGCGGGGCAGAGCCATGTACTGCACCTGTGCGAAGGTGGGCATGTACTCCGTCCAGATGTTGGCCTGTACACCCTTGATGTACTTCTGCTCCTCGGGGGTCAGGGCCTTCGGCATGGGTTCATAGCTATAGACACGCTCTACGGGCAGGTAGCCACCGATGGCTTCCGGCTCGTTCTCCGTATCCTTGCTCTGGTAGTAGTCGAAGTAGAGGTAGGTGTTGGGTGTCATGATGACGTCGTGGTGCTGACGGGCAGCCTCGATGCCGCCACCTTCACCGCGCCATGACATAACCGTGGCATTGGGAGCCAGACCGCCTTCCAGCGTCTCGTCCCAGCCAATCATCTGACGGCCATGCTCATTGAGGAACTTCTCGCCGTGGCTGATGATGAAGCTCTGCAGGTACTCTTCCGTGGTATGCTTCTTGTCACCCTTGATGCCCAGGGCCTTGGCGCGAGCCTGGCACTTGGGGCAGGAGGCCCAGCGCGTCTTGGGGCACTCGTCACCACCGATGTGGATGTATTCCGAGGGGAAGATATCCATCACTTCAGCCAGTACATCGTCGATGAAGGTCAGCACGCTGTCGTTGCCGGCGCAGAGCACATCTTCAGATACACCCCAGATGGTCCATACCTCATACGGGCCACCGGTGCAACCCAGGTGCGGATAGGCGGCCAGGGCAGCCTGCATGTGACCGGGCAGGTCGATTTCGGGGATGATGGTGATGTAGCGCTCAGCAGCATACTTCACGATCTCGCGGGCCTCCTCCTGGGTGTAGAATCCACCGTAGGGCGTGCCGTCGTACTTGCCGCTGTTGTGGCCGATGACGGTCTCCTTGCGGTTGGCACCGATTTCGGTCAGGCCAGGGTACTTCTTGATTTCCAGTCGCCAGCCCTGGTCGTCGGTCAGGTGCCAGTGCATGCGGTTCATGTTGTGGAGGGCCATCATGTCGAGGAAGGTCTTCACCTCTTCTACGCTGAAGAAGTGGCGGCTTACGTCGAAGTGGGCACCGCGGTAGTCAAAGCGTGGAGCATCCTTGATTTCCACTGCCTGGAGCGTGGGGGTGCTGCCTTGCAGTACGGGGATGGACTTGCGCAGGGTCTGGATGCCGTAGAATACACCGGCTTCGCTGGC
>JBJEKS010000297.1:0-7822 GCA_051878755.1 Bacteroides sp.
AGGCATCAGCGAGGCCCAAGCCGCCCTCTGCAGCAACGCCTACGCCCTGAGATAAATAATCAAGGAACAAATAAAAAAAGCGCCCCAAAAGGCGCTTTTTTTATACATTCACTTGTAACTTGTAGCTCGTAACTAATAATTAAGATTCCTTCTTCCATAGCCGGGTCATATCCTCCAGCGTCTTGCCCTTGATTTCGGGCACGAGGCGCCATACGAAGAGCGCAGCCACGACGCAGATTACGCCGTAAAGCGTGTAGGCAAAGCAAAAGGTGTTGACGCGCGACTGAGGGTCGTAGTTCACCGTGCCGTTCACGCCATAGACTACGCCCGAGGTACCTGCAGTAGAGGCAATCTCGCCCGGATTGAGCACACCCAGGGAGAGGACGTTGTTGGGCTGGTCGCCTGCACGATAGGTGATGGGCGTACCCTCAGCCAGACCCAATTCGGCAGCCGCCGCCTTACGTACACGGCCCTGCTCGCTAAAAGTGGGGCGGATAGTGGGGATAACCGAAGCGGGGAATCCGAAGTAGTCGAGCAGCCACGTAGCCCACGGTCACGATGCGCTCCACACGCATCTGCATGGCCCGCTCCAGCCAGTGTACATCCTTGGGGTTGCTCGTACGGTTCTTTGAGCCATAAGCCTTAAACTGCCGCATGTCGAGATTCTTCAGCCCCGTCAGCTCGCGTAGCACGCGCCGCGCCGCCACGTCCAGGTCCTCATCCTCGTAAATCAAGCTCCCAGGCAACTTCATGTCGTGAAACACCTTACCCTGTTCTTCGCCTACACGCTTGACGAGCAACACCTTAAGTTGCTTTCAAATTAATAGTTAATGTATATTTTACACTATCCTAAAACATGCTTTTTGTACTTATTACGGTAAGTTCATTTTAGGGATGAAGGATGAGGGACAAGGGATGAGGTTGTTTTTAAGGAGAAGGTTTTTCAAAAAACCTTCCTGAATAGGCTGTGATTAAAAAAATAATCCTAACTTTGCAGCGAAATAGCGTATTAATAATAAGTATATCATAATAATTGGAACAATGAAAGCATTTGTTTTTCCGGGCCAGGGTGCCCAATTTTCTGGAATGGGTAAGGATCTGTACGACAACTCACCCCTTGCTAAAGAACTGTTTGAAAAAGCTAACGATATCCTCGGCTTCCGCATCACCGACATCATGTTTGCCGGAACCGACGAAGACCTGCGCCAGACCAAGGTGACGCAGCCCGCCGTCTTCCTCCACTCTGTCATCTCTGCCCTCTGCATGGGCGAGGAGTTCAAGCCCGAGATGACTGCAGGCCACTCGCTGGGTGAATTCTCTGCCCTCGTTGCCGCTGGTGCACTGAGCTTTGAAGATGGCTTGAAACTGGTCTATGCACGTGCCATGGCCATGCAGAAGGCCTGTGAGATGCAGCCCTCCACGATGGCCGCCATCATCGCCCTGCCCGACGCTAAGGTGGAAGAGATTTGTGCCCAGGTAGCCGCCGAAGGCGATGTCTGCGTGGCAGCCAACTACAACTGCCCGGGTCAGATTGTCATCTCAGGCTCTATTGAGGGCATCAACAAGGCCTGTGAGCTGATGAAGGCCGCCGGAGCCAAGCGTGCCCTGCCACTGAAGGTGGGCGGTGCGTTCCACTCTCCGCTGATGAACCCCGCCAAGGTGGAGCTGGAAGCTGCCATCCAGGCCACGGAGTTCCACACGCCTAAGTGTCCCGTCTATCAGAACGTGGATGCTAAGCCCCACACCTGCCCCGACGAAATCAAGGCCAACCTGGTGGCTCAGCTCACTGCCTCAGTGCGCTGGACGCAGACCGTAGAGCAGATGATTGCAGATGGTGCTACCGACTTCACCGAGTGTGGTCCGGGTGCCGTGCTGCAGGGACTCATCAAGAAGATTAACAAGGATGCAGTAGCCCACGGCATTGCCTGAGCGTAAGCATTCCTACCTTATATAATATATAGCCCCCCTCGTGGGGGCTGAAACATGAATCTATGGAGAATCCTACAGAAAAGATAATCATCTACCAGGTGTTGCCCCGCCTCTTCGGCAACGACAACAACTGCTGCATCCCTGGCGGAACGCTGCAGGAGAACGGCTGCGGTAAGATGGCCGACTTCACCGGCAAGGCGCTGACCGAAATCAAGAAGCTGGGCGCTACGCACATCTGGTACACAGGCATCATCGAACATGCCACACAAACCGACTACCGCCGTTACAACATCTCGCCCGACCATCCCGCGGTAGTGAAGGGAAAGGCAGGCTCACCCTACGCCATCAAGGACTACTACGATGTAGATCCCGACCTGGCCAAGGACGTACCCGGGCGCATGAAGGAGTTTGAGAACCTGGTGCAGCGCACCCACCGCAACGGGTTGAAGGTCATCATCGACTTCATCCCCAACCATGTGGCGCGCCAGTACCACTCCGACCATCAACCCGACGGTACCTCACAACTCGGGGCCAACGACGACCCGCACCAGGCCTTCAGCCCCTACAATAACTTCTACTACATCCCGCAAACTGAGCTCCACGGACAGTTTGACATGCAGGCAGGAGCCCCTGAGCCCTACCTGGAGTGTCCGGCCAAGGCTACGGGCAACAACCGCTTTGATGCCTACCCCACCATCAACGACTGGTATGAGACCATCAAGCTCAACTACGGCGTAGATTACGCCAACGGTGGCAGCTGCCACTTCTACCCCGTGCCCGACACCTGGTTCAAGATGCTCGACATCATGCTCTTCTGGGCCTCGAAGGGTATCGACGGCCTGCGCTGCGACATGGCCGAGATGGTTCCCGTAGAGTTCTGGGAATGGGCCATTCCGCAGGTGAAGGGCAAGTACCCCAAAATCCTCTTCATCGCCGAGGTCTATAACCCACACGAGTACCACAACTACTTGAACCGCGGTCACTTCGACTACCTCTACGACAAGGTGGGGCTCTACGACACGCTGAAGGCCGTGACCTGCGACAACGCCTCGGCCACCCGCATCAGCCAGAGCTGGCAGAGCCTGGGCGGCAAGGAGCGCCAGATGCTCAACTTCCTGGAGAACCACGACGAGCAGCGCATCGCCTCCTCCTTCTTCGCAGGCAACCCCATGAAGGCCATACCCGCCCTCATCGTCTCAGCTACCATGAACACCAACCCCATGATGATCTACTTCGGACAGGAGTTTGGTGAGCAGGGCATGGACAGCGAGGGCTTCAGCGGATGCGACGGCCGCACCACAATCTTCGACTACTGGAGCGTGGAGAGCATCCGCCGCTGGCGCAACGGAGGCAAGTTTGACGGCAAGATGCTGACCGACGACCAGCGCCACCTCTACTCCATCTACCAGCGCATCCTCACCCTCTGCAACAGCGAACGGGCCATTGCCGAAGGACGCTGCTTCGACTTGACCTACGCTAACCTCAACGGCTGGCGCTTCAACGAGCACCGTCAGTACGCCTACCTGCGTCACCACGACAAGGAGCTGCTCCTCATCGTGGTCAACTTCGACAGCATGGGCGTGGACGTGGCCATCAACCTGCCCACCCACGCCTTCGACTACCTGCAACTGCCGCAGATAGACCAGTGTCAGGCCACCGACCTGCTGACCGGTCAGGTAGAGACCCTCTCCCTGCTGCCCTACAAGGCCACCGAGGTGAAGGTGGGAGCCTGGAGCGGAAAGATATTGAAAATCAATCTTTATTAAAACATAACAACTATGGTAATCGATAAACTGGAAAACTTTGAGCACTACGTAGCGTTGCACCCCCTGTTCGCCACAGTGGCCAGCTACCTCAAGGAGCACGACCTCCATCAGATGGAGACCGGCAAGCACATCATTCAGGGCGATGACATCTACCTCAACCTGGTCGAAGCCAAGCCCAAGAGCAAGGAACAGGCCAAGCTGGAGGCCCATCGCGACTACATCGACATCCAGCTCCCCCTCTCGGCCCCTGAGTCGATGGGCTACACCCCCACCGCCGACTGCCAACCGCAGGATGCCCCCTTCGATGCTGAGAATGACATCATCTTCTACGAAGGCCTGGCCGAGAGCTACATCGAGGTAAAGCCCGGGATGTTTGCCATCTTCTTCCCTGAGGACGGCCACGCCCCTGCCATCTCTTCCGCAGGCTTGAAGAAGGCCATCTTCAAAGTGAAGGTAAGCTAAATCATTATTATTCACCCTAAAAAAACTCTTGCATCATGAAGAAGACCACCACTACAAAAGATAGATTGAATCTTGTGAAGAACGACCCCTGGCTCGAACCGTTTGAGGAGGCCATCAACGGTCGTCACCAGTATGCCATCAACAAGGAGAAAGAACTGACCGAAAACGGCAAGAAGAGCCTGGGCGAAATAGCTACAGGCTACCTCTACTTTGGTCTGCACCGCTCGGAGAAGGGCGGCTGGGTGCTCCGCGAATGGGCTCCCAACGCTACGGAAATCTACCTCATCGGCGACTTCAACGGCTGGAAGGAGGATAAGAAGTACAGCATGAAGAAGAAAAAGAGCGGCGGCGTATGGGAAATCCAGCTGCCTGCCTCGGCCATGAAGCACGGCGACCTCTTCAAGCTGAAAGTCCATTGGGAAGGGGGCGAAGGTGAGCGCATCCCCGCCTGGGCCAACCGCGTGGTGCAAGATGACCAGACCAAGATTTTCAGCGCACAGGTGTGGGACCCCGAGACTCCCTACAAGTGGAAGAAGCGTACGTTCCGAGCCACGACCGACCCGCTGCTCATCTACGAGTGCCACATCGGCATGGGACAGAAAGAGGAGAAGGTGGGCACCTACAACGAGTTCCGTGAGAACGTGCTGCCCCGCGTGGCCAAGGACGGCTACAACTGCATCCAGGTGATGGCCATCCAGGAGCATCCCTACTACGGCAGCTTCGGTTACCACGTGTCGAGTTTCTTTGCCCCTTCATCACGCTTCGGTACGCCCGAGGAGCTGAAGCAGCTCATCGACACCGCCCATCAGATGGGTATCGCCGTCATTATGGACATTGTCCACTCCCACGCCGTGAAGAACGAGCTGGAGGGTCTGGGCAACCTGGCCGGCGACCCCTGCCAGTACTTCTACAGCGGTGGCCGCCGCGAGCATCCCGCCTGGGACTCGCTCTGCTTCGACTACGGCAAGAACGAAGTGCTCCACTTCCTGCTCAGCAACTGCAAGTACTGGATGGAAGAGTTCCACTTCGACGGTTTCCGCTTCGACGGTGTCACCTCCATGCTCTACTACAGCCACGGACTGGGTGAAGCCTTCTGCGGCTACGGCGACTACTTCAACGGTCATCAGGACGACAACGCCATCTGCTACCTCACGCTGGCCAACCGCCTCATCCACGAGGTGAACCCCAAAGCCATCACCATCGCCGAAGAGGTATCGGGTATGCCCGGCCTGGCAGCCAAGTATGAGGACGGAGGCTACGGCTTCGACTACCGCATGGCCATGAACATCCCCGACTACTGGATCAAGACCATCAAGGAGCGCGTGGATGAAGACTGGAAACCCTCAAGCATGTTCTGGGAGGTAACCAACCGCCGCAAGGATGAAAAGACCATCTCCTACTGCGAGAGCCACGACCAGGCCCTGGTAGGCGACAAGACCATCATCTTCCGCCTGATTGATGCCGACATGTACTGGCACTTCCAGAAGGGCGACGAGAACTACACCGTACACCGCGGTATCGCCCTCCACAAGATGATTCGCCTGCTCACCGCCTCCACCATCAACGGCGGCTACCTCAACTTCATGGGTAATGAGTTCGGTCACCCCGAATGGATTGACTTCCCGCGCGAAGGCAACGGCTGGAGCTGCAAGTATGCCCGTCGCCAGTGGGATTTGGTGGACAACAAGAACCTCTGCTACCACTTCCTGGGCGACTTCGATCAGGCCATGATCGAGACCATCAAGAGCCAGAAGCACCTCGTGAAGACTCCCGTGCAGGAGATTTGGCACAACGATGGCGACCAGGTGCTGGCCTACACGCGCAAGGACCTGCTCTTCGTCTATAACTTCAGCCCCAACCGCTCGTTTACCGACTACGGTTTCCTGGTGCCTGAGGGTAGCTACGAAGTAGTGCTCAACACCGATAATCCCGCCTTCGGCGGCAACGGCCTGACCGACGACACCATCAAGCACTTCACCCTCCACGACCCGCTCTACGCCAAGGACAAGAAGGGCTGGCTGAAGCTCTACATCCCCGCCCGCACCGCCGTCGTGCTGCGCAAGTGCAAAGATTGATAAAGGGAATCAGCACCCTATAAACACAAAAAATCCCCCAAGGCCAAAAGCCAAGGGGGATTTTTCATAACCTAATCCCTTATCCCTAATCCCTATTCCACCGTATCGGCATCAAGCTCGTCCAGCGATTTCTGGATGGCGGCCTTACTCACGGCAATGGCTTTGCGCTGCGTGTCGCGGGCATACTTTTCAGCCTCATTCCCTATCTCCTCGAAGATGCTATCCTCCTCCATCTCCTTCTGCGCATCATCCAGTTCCTGCTGCGCCTCAGTCAGCGCCTGGCGCACATCCTCCCGGAAGGCCTTGTCGCCAATGATCCAACGACGGAGGGATAAAGTACCATACTTGCCATTGCTCTGCTCTGTTTGAGGCTGGAGGCGATGGAAGGGAGGTGGCAGCTGTGCACCGTTGTCAGCAAAGCAGATGCCGAAACAGGCCGCACTCACAATCCAAAGAATCAGCAACGTCCACTTCAGTCCGCTGTTCATTGCCTTACTATGGGTCAGCTGGCTCCAGAGCAACCATACCAACGCAAAGAGCGGAATGCAGATGAGCAACGCAGCCGAGATGTACATCACCAGTATAGCCAGTGGCGATACAAACTCTGTCAGTCCCCAAGCAACAGGGAAGATAGAGGCAAATGCAGCCCCACCACCTATCACGGCAGCTATCAACGCGATAATCAGCGCCACCAATACAATAGCCATCACCAGCAGGAAGGGCGAGAAACAAACCACGGCAAGCACCAGCAGCACCTTGAGCACCCAGCCACACGCCCTCACAAAGGTATCACCCAACTTCTGCAGAAAGGTGCGGGGCTTGCCCGAGCGTACATAGTCGTTCACCCCACCGGCCATCTTCTCAAAGCCATCGGTCACCGTCTTGCCGATATTCTCCACCGTAATGGCCTCCCCACGCATACTCAGCTTCTCGGCTGCCGTACGTGCCTCAGGGATCAGGAACCAGCAAACGATATAGACGGGTACCAGCGTACCATAGCCGCAGATGAGGATAACGAGCAGCAGCAGTCGGAGCAACGTCACGTCCCAGCAGAAGTAGGCTGCAATACCGCTGATAACGCCACCCAGAATCTTATCATCAGGATTACGGAACAGACGTCGGCGAGTACCGCTCTGCGTCGAGCCCTGCGCAGAGGCTTGGGTAGAAGCACCACCCTGAGCCGTGTCAGCCTCACCAGCAGCACCCTCCTGGTCCATCTCCTCCGGCTTACCCACACGGGCAATCACCTCCTCCACGTCGCTGATGGTGATGACCTGCTTTCCTTCCGCCAGTTTCTCGGCCAGCAACTCCGAGATGCGCCGTTCGATATCATCCACAATCTCCTCGGCTCCCTCCTCCTTGGAGAAGTGCGCCTTGAGATTGCACAAATAGTTGTCTAACAGGCGATAGGCATCGTCATCGATATTAAACACCGTTCCGCCCAGATTTACTGTCAAAGTCTTTTTCATTGTCTTATGGGATATTATTAGTTACACGTTACGAGCTACAAGCTACATTTTATTTTTTAAGTGATTCACCGTCTCGTTGAGTTCGTTCCAGGAGTTGTCCAGCTCGGTGAGGAACTGCTCC
>JBJEKS010000298.1:0-7774 GCA_051878755.1 Bacteroides sp.
GAAAGACACGAAGGATAAAGTGGCCCAAAATGATTATGACCACTTCATCACCTCCTTAAGTCATGAGGTCTGCCACGTTCGTCCACATGGGACAAAGCGGCAAAAGGTTCCGACACCACAAGGTGGGGAAGTTCAGCCCAAGTGCTTCTGGCTGAACAAAGGGTATATCCTCCGCATCGTGAATAAGCACATAGGCGATAGCTGCAGCAATTTACAATAAACATCATACATTGAAGATATAATATGCCTAAAGGAAACGATAACAAGATAAAAGTCGTAGAACTGTTTGCCGGTGTCGGCGGATTCCGCATCGGACTGGAAGGGGCCTCGGATGCCTACGACACCATCTGGAACAACCAATGGGAACCATCTACCACCCACCAAGATGCCTCGCTGGTCTATAGGGCGAGGTTCGGCTCGAGAGGCCACTCCAACAAGGACATCAACACCGTGCCAACCAATGAAATCCCTGACCACGACCTGCTAGTGGGCGGATTCCCCTGCCAGGACTATTCCGTGGCCTCCACCCTCAGCCGTTCGGGTGGCATTGAAGGCAAGAAGGGGGTGCTCTGGTGGCAGATCTACCGAATCCTCGATGAGAAGGGAGAGAACCGGCCCAACTACATCTTCTTTGAGAATGTGGACCGCCTGCTGGGCTCACCTGCCAAGCAGCGGGGACGCGACTTTGCCATCATCCTGGCTTCACTGGCCGACCTGGGCTACACCGTGGAATGGCGAGTCATCAATGCAGCCGACTACGGTATGCCGCAGCGTCGCCGACGTACCTATATCGTGGGATACAATGAACGGTCGAACGTGGCTCACCAAGTGCAGGAGCTGAAGGAGTGGGTGCTCTATGACGGTGTGATGGCCAAGGCATTCCCCTTCACGGTAAAGGAGAAGTCGCTCTCTGAATTCAGGATTGAGGGGACAATCAAAGAGGTGTCAGACCACTTCAACAAGGCTGGCAAGGAGAGTCCATTCGGCAATGCAGGCATGATGCGCGGCCGGGTGGTCTATTCTGTCGATGCAGAGGCGGTATATGACGGACCTACCATGACACTGGGAGGCAACGTGGTAGATGAGACGCTGGTGCCTGAGGAGTACTTCATCCCAGCAGAGGAGCTGCCCCGATGGGAGTATGAGAAAGGGGCAAAGCGAATAGAACGTACCTCTAAGGAGGGATACAAATACACCTTCTCGGAGGGCGGAATGGCCTTTCCCGACCCGCTGGAGAAACCTTCGCGCACCATCATTACGGGGGAAGGCGGCTCGGCGGCATCCCGCTTCAAGCACGTCATCCTGACGCCTTCGGGGCGATACCGCCGCCTGATGCCGATTGAGCTGGAACGTCTGAACATGTTCCCCGACAACCATACCTGCCACCCCGACGTAACCGATGGCCGCAGAGCCTTCCTGATGGGAAACGCCCTAGTGTGTGGTATCGTTCAGCAGATCGGCAAAAGCCTCTATCGATTCATCTATGGGCAAGAGCCTATCTCTACACGTCCCATCGACACAAAACGCGATGTAATGCCCAAGTTGAATTTTGAACTCTTTGCCGAGATTGACCCTCTGCTGAAGCTCAACAAGCCCAAAAAGAATTACACGCTAGACCTGACGAAGAATCTACTGATCGGCTTTGTGAAGGATGACAACAAGGAGTACTTCCTTGACGGCCGTCAGACGAAGATTTACTATACGGGCAAGACCAAAGGGTTCCCCTCAACCATAGCGCTCAACAAGCTCTTCTACTTCATGCCCTACATCAAAGGGAAGGGGGTGAAGGACCTGTACCTCATACGCATAGCCCGCATCGGCAACAAAGCGGAGATTCATCCGGAATGTGAGGACAAGGATCCCCGCCTGGTATTTGAACTGGACTACCTGGAGAGCCTGCCTGACTACGTGATGCTGAAACCGAACATCTTCAACACCTACCGAGATACCGTGCTGGGAAGGGTATGGAATACCTAAATGAGCCCGCGGCACTCCATCTGGCTCCAGGCGGAGTGGCCGTCACGACGGATCTGAAGCACGCCCCACCAGACGGCAATGCCAAACAACGACGTGGCGGACTGCACGGGATGGAGGTCGAGCATCGTAACGTTGACGACCAGGGCGGCCAGCGAGGAGCAGATGAAGAGGTAGAAACCCGTCTTGTTCCAGCGCAGCAATAGCAGCGCTGCATAGACATTGCAGGCTCCGAGCAGGGCCAGCAGGGAGACAGCCAGCACAGGTAGCTGCGGGTCGGCATCTACCAGCATAACCAAATACTGCAACGTAAAGCCGGCATTGACAATCAGCACCAGCCACAACCAGAAGGTGACACAGCCGTGGCGCTGCTTTAAATCATTGTTCATATTCATCATAACTATATATCGCTTTTATCAGGGCACGAGTTGCCTGTTGGTTATCAAAGTTTCACTTTCTTCTTGACCGACTTCGATTCGTTGTGGATGCGGTCGAGGGCGGTGACGACGTAGGTGTATTTGGTCTTGCCATCGCGGTAGGGCAGCTTGTAGAAGGTGTTGGGCGTGATGGCCACGAGGTGGGTGGCGTCGTTGATGTCAATCTTCTCACCGGCCTTGAAGCGGTAGATGGCGTAGTTGACGGCACGGTCCATCTCAGAGCGGCACTTAGGTGCCGTCCAGAAGAGCACGTAGCCATCCTCCATCCAAAGAGGCTTCAGCTTGCTCACCTTGCCGGGAGCCTTGTGGTCGATGAAGCGGAACACGGGGGGAATAGCGGGATAGCGATGGTACTCTGCACGCAGGACATCGGCGTAATTGCCTGCATTCTCCAGCACGGCCGAGGCGGGCCACTGGCAGCTGCCTTCAATGGTCTGATAGGCACGCTGCAGCTTCATCTTGGCCACCATCTGGTGCTGCTCGGGATGCTGTGGGTCGGCATGCTGCACAGTGTTCATCACCGACTGGCCAATGTAGAGCGGACGACCCTCGGCATGCTTGGCCCACCAATCCACAAGCTCGGCATAGTCGGCCGCAGGATGACCTATCTGCCAGTATATCTGCGGGATGTTGTAGTCAATCCACCCCTCGCGGGCCCAAAGGAGCACATCGGCATAGAGGTCATCGTAGTTCTGCAGGCCATTGGTCTTACTGCCCAGCGGGTCGCTCTTCTGATTGCGGTAGATGCCGAAGGGGGAGACACCAAACTTCACCCAGGGCTTCACCTCGCGCACGGTCTCGTGAATCTGATAAATAAGCTTGTTGACGTTGTCGCGTCGCCAGTCGGCCTTGTTGCTAAAGCCCTGGCCGAAGCGTGCGAAGCTCTCATCGTCGGGGAACTCCACTCCCTTCTGTGGATAGGGATAGAAGTAGTCGTCCATGTGGATGGCATCCACATCGTAGCGGGTCAGGATATCGGTGATGACCATGCAGATGTGGCGACGGCTCTCGGGCAAAGCAGGGTTGAAGAAGAGCTGGTTGCCGTAGGTGACGAACCAATCGGGATGAAGATAGTAGAGGTGTCCCGGGGCCAGCTGGGTGGCGAGCGAGGTCTTCACACGGTAGGGATTGATCCAGGCGTGGAACTCCATGCAGCGCTTGTGGCACTCGTCAATCATGAACTGCATCGGGTCCCATAGCGGCTCGGGGGCCTTGCCCTGCTCACCGGTCAGGAAGCGGCTCCAGGGTTCCAGCTGCGACACGTAGAGCGCATCCGCCTCGGGACGCACCTGGAAGATGATGGCATTGATGCCAGCCCGCTGCAGGGCGTTGAGCTGAGCCACCAGGTTCTTCTTCATCGCCTCGGGGGCCATCCCCTTGAACTGGCCGTTGACACACTGTATCCAGGCGGCACGAAACTCCCGCTTGGGGTAGCGCTGACTGTTATCCTGAGCCTTCAGACCCCCGCCCAGCGCCAGGCAGAGACAGGCCCACATCATGATGATTACTGTTCTTCTCATTTTTATTATTTATTCATTTAAGTTACAAAAGTACAAACGGAGGAGCGAATAGCGAAATAGTTGGCCAATAATTTTAGTTAAAACAAGAATTTCACTATTTTTGCAGCTGTAAAACCAATAAAATCAATAAAACCAATAAACAGCATTAAAAGTACAAGATCATGAACAACCATAGTTTTTCCCGCATGGTGATGGGTGCCGCCGTAGCTGCCGGTGCCTGCCTGGGCTCCATGGGATGCTCCTCACGCCCCCAGACCACCTCAACGACCATCGACAGCGAGGAGCAACTGATGCTGGTGGGTACCTACACCAACGCCGGTTCGGAGGGTATCTACTCCCTGCGCTTCAACCAATCCAATGCTGAATGGCAACTGCTCGACTCGGCCCAAGTGAGCAATCCCTCATTCCTGGCCATCGACTCTCGGCGCGAACTGATTTACTCCGTCAGCGAGAACGGCGGGCCTAAAGATGCCCTCGTGCTGCTCTCCATTAACCCCACCGACGGAGCCATGCAGCAGAAGGGCAGCTGGACAACCCAAGGCGCAGCACCCTGCTACGTGAGCTTCGGACCACACGCTGCTGCCACGGCCAACTACTCCGGCGGCTCGCTCAGCCTCTTCCCGCTGGACGAACAGGGGGTGCCTGCCCCACTCGACACCCTCTTCCTGGGTGAATGCACGGGCGCTGACCCCGAGCGACAAGAGGCTGCCCACGTGCACTGCGCCATCTTCTCGCCCGACCAACGCTACCTCTTCGCAACCGACTTCAGCAGCGACCGCCTACTGCGCTTCGCCACCAACGACAGCGCTCCCCTACTCAGCCAGCCCCAAGTGGCTGCTACCATCGAACCGGGCAGCGGACCGCGTCACCTCACCTTCGCCCCCGATGGCCGCCATGCCTACCTGATCAGCGAGCTGAGCGGCATGGTGCACAGCTTTGCCTATCAGGCCGAAACGGGAGAACTCACCCTGCAGCAGGTCATTGAGACGGACTCGGTACATGCCCGTGGCAGTGCGCACATCCTGCTCAGCCCCGACGGACGCTTCCTCTACGCCTCCAACCGCCTGGAGCACGAGGGCATCTCCATCTTCGCCGTCAACCCCACCAACGGACAGCTGACACCTGCAGGCTACCAACTGACAGGACGCCACCCACGCCACTTCGCCCTCACCCCCAACGGGCACTACCTCCTGGCTGCCTGCCGCGACAGCAACTGCATAGAAATCTACTTGCGCGATACCGATACGGGTGCGTTGGCTCCCACGGGAAAGAGCATCCCACTGAGCAAGCCGGTCTTTGTGGGCTGGTTCATGCAAGAGTAATAGAATAAGAGTGATAGAATCTTATTTTCAAATAATATTGAAATAAATGAAGAAAGTATGATGAAAGAGAATATAAAGACTTTAAGCAAGCATCACAGCGCATTAAGAAACAGCCTGCTGGCCACCGGTGCCACGCTGCTACTCGCCACGTCGGCCCTGGCACAGACAGAGGTGACCGTAGGCGTGATGCGCGGCAAGGAGTATGGCGTGACCTACATGCTACCCCGCACGGAGATTGAGATCATGCTCCAGGTGACACGCCACGAATACACCCCGGGCGAATATTGTAAGTATGCCGAGCAATACCTGCACCTGAACGACGTAAAGCCCAGCGCCAGCGTGAGCTACACGCTAGACAAGGTGACGATGCGCCCCGTAGGAGTGCCCGACAAGAATCGCGTCTATTTCGTCAAGCTGCGCGACAAGTCGGTAGCCCCACTCATGGAGCTGACCGAAGAGGGCATCGTGCGATCCATCAACATGCCTTTCAGCGGCATGAAGAAAAGCAGCGAGCAACAGGCTGACACTCCGTCAGTCACCCAGGAAGCGGAGCCGCTCGACCCACGCAGCTTCCTGACAGAGGAGATTCTGCTGGCCAACTCAAACGCCAAACGGGCTGAGCTGGTGGCTAAGGAGGTCTATGCCATCCGCGAAAGCCGCAATGCCCTGCTGCGCGGTGAAGCAGACAACATGCCCCAAGACGGCGCTCAGCTCAAGCTGATGCTCGACAACCTCAACCGCCAAGAGCAGGCCATGACCGAGATGTTCGCAGGCCACGTAAAGCAGGTGACCGAGACCATTCCGGTGCGCATCCCCGCAGCAGAGACGACAGGAAAGGTGGCTTTCCGCTTCTCGCGCCACCTGGGACTGGTAGATGAAGAGAACCTGGCCGGCGAGCCTTATATGCTCGTCGTTCGCAACCTGGACCCCTCCATGAGCGCCCCCCTCACCGAAGAGGAGAAGAAGAAACAGCTGGACGGTGTGGCCTATAACGTGCCTGGACGGGCGCGTGTGCAGCTGGTGTACCACGCTCAGGTGCTCTATGACCAGGAGATTCCCGTAGCCCAATTCGGTACGCAGGAGTATCTGGCCCCCGTGCTGTTCAACAAGAACAGCACGACCAAGGTGCTGTTCAATGTGAACACAGGCGGTATCATCAAGGTGGATCGCGGAGAGTAACCGCTTTCCTGCCTTGACGAGGCTAGATAGATGATGAGATGAATCAGAAAGGGAGGCCCTCTATTGCAGAGTGGCCTCCCTTTACGTTATTTAATCAGATGATGGTTCAGAGACGGGCGCGGATGGCTTTGCTGGCCTCCTCGTAGCCGGGCTTGTTGAGCAGAGCGAACATGTTCTTCTTGTAGGCCTCTACACCGGGCTGGTTGAAGGGATTCACACCGAGCAGGTAGCCGCTGATACCGCAGGCACGTTCGAAGAAGTACATCAGCGAACCGATAGCCTCTTCAGTCAGGGCAGGAATCACCACGCGCATGTTGGGCACACCGCCATCTACGTGAGCCAGTTGCGTGCCAAGCTCAGCCATCTTGTTGACCTCATCCACGTGCTTACCGGCCAGGAAGTTGAGTCCGTCGAGGTTCTCCGCATCGCTAGGCACCGTGAGGCTATGGTTCACCTTCTCTACGGAGATCACCGTCTCGTAGATGGTGCGTTCACCCTCCTGAATCCACTGTCCCATGGAGTGCAGGTCGGTAGAGAAATCTACGGCTGCAGGGAAGATACCCTTGCCGTCCTTACCCTCTGACTCACCGTAGAGCTGTTTCCACCACTCACTGACGTAGTGGAGTTTGGGGTTGAAGTTGACGAGAATCTCGATCTTCTTCCCCTGCTTGTAGAGCTCGTTGCGCGTAGCGGCGTAGATGGCAGCAGGATTCTCCTCGAAGGCCACGTCGGCACCACACTTCTTCTCCATGGCAGCAGCACCGGCCACCAGGGCACGGATATCGAAACCTGCCACGGCGATAGGCAGCAGACCAACAGGGGTCAGCACAGAGAAGCGACCGCCCACGTTGTCGGGGATAACGAAGGTCTTGTAACCCTCCTTGTCGGCCGTGACACGAGCAGCACCCTTCTTGGCATCTGTAACGGCCACAATCACCTTGCGGGCCTCTTCCTTGCCACGCTGGCGCTCACACTGCTCGCGCAGCAGGCGGAAGGCCAAGGCCGTCTCGGTCGTCGTACCAGACTTAGAGATATTGATGATACCGAACTTCTTATCCTTCAGATAGTCGGTCAGTTCGTAGAGGTAATCCTCACCGATATTATGACCTGCGAAGAGAATCACAGGACCATTCTTCTTTTCACGAAGCCAAGTGAAGCTGTCGCTCAGCGCTTCGATGACGGCACGCGCACCGAGGTAACTGCCTCCGATACCGGCAACAACCACGGCCTCGCAGTTCTCACGCAGCACCTTAGCCGTAGCCTCCAGGTCGGCCAGATGCTCATCGGTAATCGATGAAGGCAGGTGGAGCCAGCCCAAGAAATCGTTACCAAGACCTGTACC
>JBJEKS010000299.1:0-7737 GCA_051878755.1 Bacteroides sp.
CCAGACGGCAGAGCTCGGCCTCACAGCTCACGAAGAGCTGATAGAGAATGCGGGTACGGTCGAGCGAGAGGGCGGTGGAGGAGAAAATCATCCACTCGTCGCCAACGCCCACTACCTGACCCTTGTCAGCATCTTGCAGCACCACGCGGCTGTTGTTCTTGTTCTTCTCCAGTCGGGCTGTCATCCAGCCTACTACGCGGTCGAACACCTCCTGGCGGTTCATGCCGGGGATGCGATACTCCTTGCTGAATACCACTTTGCCGTTCACTTCGGGTACGGCACCAGCCAGGTACTTGCTGTCGTTGATGGTCTGTGCCTGTGCGCCGGAAGCTCCCACCAGGAGTCCAAGGCCGAGACAGAGACCGATAATCATTCTTCTTGCATTCATATTGTTTTGAGTTATAAAATTTGCATTAATCACTAATCACTAATCACTAAACCTCCGCCTCCTCTCCCCGTCGGGTCAGCCGGACGAAGCGGCAGCCATGGGCTTCGGCGATGGGCTGGAAGGCGTTGCCTCCCTCATAGTCCTCACTGAAGTGCATGGGCACAAAGGTAGCGGTTTTTATCGAATCTACAAACTGCGTGGCACCACGCATGTAGTCGCGCCCCATCCTACGGTCCACGGGGAAGAGGGCCACATCTACGCTCGGTGCCTCGCGCCTCAGGTCACGCAGCTCGGCCAGGTAGTCGCCCTCGGCCTTGCGTATCTCCTCGGGAGTCGATTCCTCGCTCCAGTGCCAGTTGTTCAGGTCGCCGGCATGGAAGAGGCGCTTGCCCTGCAGGTCGATGAGGAAAGAGATGCCTACGTCCGTTGAACCGCAGGCCTTCACCTGCAGCAGATTGTCGCGGTAGCAGTCCCCCTTGTGCAGGTAGATGGCCGCATCGCGTGGAGCACGACGGTGGCGAGCTATATCGGCCGAGAAGAGGTAGTGAATCTGAGGATGCGCCTCGCGCCAGGTGAGCACCTCGGGGTTGAAGTGGTCGGGGTGGAAGTGCGAGCTCAATACGTAGAGGGCATCGTTGGTGTGGCGCAGCTGTTCGTGCAGCCATCCCATGCCCTCCTGTTCCGACGAGTCGTGCCAGTAGTCGATGACCACGGTCACCCCCTCGGCTTGCAGCGCAAAGCCACTATGATAAAGGTAAGTCAGCCTCATAGTGTGAATCTTTATATTGTGAATTGTTGTTTACAGTTTACGTGCATATCGCGTTGGTTATCTTTGCAAAGATAATTGTCTTGCACATAGCTTGCTTATTTCTTTAATATCTTTTGGACAAAAAATTGCATGGAGTGCAAATTTTTGCTATTTTTGCCCACAAAATTAGTAAAAATAGAAGATGAATACCTTGTTTCAGCTAGCTGACCTGCTGCTTTTCGTGCTCCTGGCCATCAATGGGCTCTACTTGTTGCTCTTCAGCCTGGCTTCGCTCAAGCCGCTGCGCAGGCTCGACAAGCCGGCCACGAAGGAGGCGCATGATGCCGACAGTGCAGCACCACATCGCAAGCATCGCTTTGCCCTGCTTATCGCCGCTTACCGTGAGGATGGAGTGATACGCTCCACGGTGTCCCAGTGCCTCAGGCAGGATTATCCGCGCGAGCTGTATGATGTGGTGGTCATCTCCGACCACATGCAGCCCGCTACCAATGAGGCCCTCCGTACCATGGGGGCCACGCTGCTCCAGGTGGATTTTGAGAAGAGCACCAACACCAAGTCACTCCGTTTCGCCCTCGAAGCCTTGCCTGAGCACTACTACGACCTGGCACTGATAGTCGATGCCGATAACATCATCCCCACCGATTACCTCATGCGGCTTAATGCCGCCTTTGCCGACCCGGAGGTGAAGGCCGTGCAGACCCACCGTGTGGCAAAGAATCTCAATACCACCATGGCCTACCTGGATGCCATCAGCGAGGAAATCAATAACTCCATCTTCCGCCACGGCCACAATGCCCTGGGCTTGTCCTCAGCCCTCATCGGCTCAGGCATGGCCTTCCGCTACGACCTCTTCCGCGAACTGATGCTCTCCAACACCTCCGTTGGTGGCTTCGACCGCGTGCTGGAGATGAAGCTGCTCTACCGTCGCATCTTCATCCACTACATGCCCGACCTCTATATCAAAGACGAGAAGATACAGCAGACGAACAACTTCTATAACCAGCGTCGCCGCTGGCTGGCTGCACAGTACGATAGCCTGGCGGAATTCCTGCATCAGCTCCCTTCAGCCCTGCGTGCGCGCAACTGGGACTTCTGCGACAAGCTCTTTCAGCAGGCTGCCCTCTCGCGTGTGCTGCTCCTGGGCTTCGTCTTCGTGATAGCCCTGCTCACGCTGCTGCTTCAGCCCGCCTGGTCGCTCAAGTGGTGGGGCTTGCTGGGGGTGGTGGTTCTCGCTTTGGTATGCGCTACTCCCCGTCGTTATTACACGGGACGACTGCTGCGCGCCATCTTCCTGGTGCCCTGGTCGTTCCTGCTGATGGTGGCCAACCTCTTCCGCATGAAGGAGGCTCGCCATCGCTTCATCCATACCACACACGGCATTCCAGGAGCAGAGGAGGAACAGCACGCCTCTGATGAACAACAGGTTTCTGATGGACCGCACGCCTAGGTTGAGTATCACACAAACGGACAGGAGATGAAGATGATGAAGAAGAACAGCATGGTATCTATCATTACGGTGAACTATAACGGCTGGCGCGATACGTGCGCCATGATTGATTCGCTGTGGCAGCACGAACCCGGACAGGAGGCGGGTGGAGTGGCTTACGAGATTATCGTGGTGGATAATGCTTCGGCTGGCGATGATGCCGACCGCATAGAGGCTCATCTGACAGAGCGCCGTCATCAAACTGCTGCTTATCAATCTGCTGTTCATCCCCAGGTGTCCTATCCCGAGGTGACCTTGCTACGCAGCGACACCAACCGAGGCTTTGCCGGTGGCAACAACCTGGCCATCCCTTATGCCAAGGGTGACTACCTCTTCTTCTTGAATAATGACACGGAGATTCATGCTCCCGTGCTGCAGCAGATGGTAGAACGGTTAGAGAAGGACTCTCACATCGGTGCACTCTCGCCGTTGATACGCTTTGCGCATACCCCCGACGAGGTGCAGTATGCCGGCGACTGGCGACTCACCCCCATCACCTTGCGCAACCGTTGTCCCGATGCTGACCTGCCCAATCGCCATTTGGTAAGCCGCCCAGTGGAGGTGCTTCACGGTGCAGCCATGATGCTACGCCGTGATGTAGTGGAGCAAATCGGCCCCATGTATGAAGGCTATTTCCTGTTCTATGAAGAGTTTGATTGGAGCTATGCCGTGCTCCGGGCCGGTTACCAGGTCTGGTTTGAGGCCTCGGCCACGATATTTCATAAAGAGGGAAAGACCATCGGCCTGCGCACTCCCATGCGTGAGCGCTACCTGGTCCGCTCCCGCTTGCTTTTTGCCTCGCGTTGGGTTCCGATGCCTCAGCGCATCCTCACTTACCTTTATCTGATAGGTCCCGTCACGCTGCGCAATGTCTTGCAGTACGCCCTCCACGGCCAGTGGGCTTTGCTCAAAGCCACCCTGCAAGGCATCTTCTGCCGCTGATCAGAGTACGGCGCGGAGTAGCTGACTGACATCGGGTACGGGAATCATCTGGTACTTTCCTTCGTTGGTGATCCACACGATGCGACGGGCAATGACGGGCAAGCCAATGTCTTCGAGCATCAGGGCGTAGAGGCTGAGCTGGATGGTGTAGAGGCTGAGGTCCTGCTCAATCATCCGGTCGAAGGGTGGGAGCAGGGTGCGGTGTACTTTCTGGTTGTATTCGCTGTAGAGGCTGGCGTTGGTCTTGTAGTCGAGCACCACAAAGCCGGCCTTATCAGGATTGCCGTCACCATCGTAATAATAGAGCATGTCGAAGGTGCCACAGATCAGCTCCTTGAGGTTGCGATCCGGTGTGGGATTCTTGCCGCTATACACTTTGGTTTCGTTGAGCACCAGGTGCATGGAGCTGGGCAGGTCGCAGAGGAAGCGGCAGATGGCCTCCTCCTTGGGGTGGATAGGGGCCAGATAGCCGTATTCAGCCATGTACTGGCTCTGGATGGAGGGACGAATCAGTTCGGGGTGACCAGCCTTGAGGTAGGCCAGGCTTTCGCCAAACTCGTGAGTCTTGGTGCCGAGTGTCGTGGCACGGAAAGCGTTCTGCTTCCATTGCTGTAGCCAGTACTCAGGTGTCATCCCATTCTTCTCCGCATAGCGGATAGACTGCGCTACCTCATCAAAGGGCTCACGGATGAAGCGGTGTCCGATGCCCGACACGGAGCAGAGCGACTGACCATGAAGCAGGTAGATGTGCCCCTCCTCATAAAATTCCAGGTCCTCAAATTCGCGGAGTATCATTTCACGGGCCTCCGTGACCTGCTGTGGCTCCCCTTGGATGGTGAACATTCCCTCGGGGAGTGAGTGCTGATGCGTTTGCTCTGTCTGCTCCATGGTCTGTCTGTATCTCTGTCTTTTGTTTTTGAATATTGGGGTTATACCTCCTCGCGGTGGATGACGGAGCCGTTGGCCTGATGGGTAGCCAGGATGAGCACTTCGGCTATCTGTACATGCTTGGGTGCAGAGGCAGCGTAGAAGGCTACATCGGCAATGTCAGCTCCCGTGAGGGGCTTGATGCCTTGATAAACCTTCTCGGCACGGGCGTTATCACCATGGAAACGCACGTTGCTGAAGTTCGTCTCCACAAGTCCCGGCTTGAGGTTGGTGACACGCACGGCACTTTCCGCCACATCGATGCGCAGTCCGTCGGTGATAGCCTTCACAGCCGCTTTGGTGGCGCAATAGACGTTGCCACGGGCATAGGCCGCATCGCCAGCCACACTGCCTATGTTGATGACGTGGCCTTCGTTGCGCTCCACCATGCCCGGTACGACGAGGCGCGTCATGGTGAGCAATCCTTTGATGTTGGTGTCAATCATCGTGTTCCAGTCCTCAGGGTCACCTTCGTATTCCTTATCCAGTCCCAGGGCTAGCCCGGCGTTGTTAATCAGCACGTCGATATGTTTCCAGGGTTCGGGCAGGGAATCCATGGCCTGCTGTGCCGCTTCGGCATCACGTACGTCAAAGACCAGCGTCTTCACTTCCACGCGGTTGGCCTCCATCTGGGCCTGTATCATGTTCAGTTTGTCGGCTTGCCGTCCTGTCAGAATCAGGTTATATCCCCCTTCGGCAAATTTACGTGCGCAAGCTTCGCCAATTCCACTTGTGGCACCTGTTATCAAAGCAATCTTTTTCATTGTGTTTATTCTTTTTGTTAAAATCGGGATGTCGTTTTTTTGAAACGTTTTTTTGTGAAATGGTTTCCTGTGAATCTGTGTATATAATAAATAATTTTTCCTTGAATGTTTCTTCCGTCTTTATTTGGTCTGGGTATAACCCTCTTGCTTGAGGAGCTCCACGAGGCGCGTACGATGGTCGCCCTGGATGATGATTTCACCAGCTTTAGCTGTCCCACCCACGCCGCAGCGCTGCTTGAGCAGCTTGCAGAGGGCGTTAATCTCCTCGTCCGTGCCTACAAAGCCACGTATCAGGGTGACGGTCTTTCCACCGCGTCCGGCACGCTCCATAGCCAGGCGTAGCTTCTGCTGCTTGCGGGGCAGGGTAGGGGCTTCATCTGCCAGTTCTTCAGCTGCCTGGAGTTCACTATCCGTCTGTTCATCAGCCGGGTAGAGCCCCTTGAGTGCCCCTAACTTATCTCTCCAATCTTCCATATTATTCCTTTAATTCATGAAAAACTCGACAAAAATAGTGATTTTTCTTGATATTGCGAGCAGATGGGGAATAAATTTCATGATGATTATCGTATCACTCAGTGTGACCTAATTCAAGGCCTCTTTTAGTGTGTTGACCAGTTGGGCATGGTCGCGTAGGTCGTTGCGCAGGGCGGCACGGCCGTCTTTCTGTACTAGTACGTACGAAGGGATGCCGTCGATATTGAACTGCTTTTCGCTGGTCAGATACTCCCATTGCTCGGGGTTGAGGCGGTAGTGGATGCCCTTGATCTGAGGAATGCACTCCAGATAGGTGGCCATCGGCGAGGTCTCGTTGGCAATGTAAATCCACACCAGGTTCTCGTTGGCCAGTTCACCACTCTTTAGAGGTTCATTGGCTCGCAGCGCTGCACGGCACGGTCCGCACCAGGTGTTCCAGAAATCCACCAGGATTACTTTGCCCTTGTGGGGGGCAATAATCGCTTCGAACAGCTTCTCCTTGGGTACGTCGGGGGTGGGGGTTATCCGGTCCTTTCCGGCAGCGGTCACCTCCTGGTTGTGCGCAATGATGCGGCGACACATCTCTGCATAGAAGGGGTTGGGCCATCCGTCCAGCTCCTGCAGCTGGCTGTCGGTCAGCGTGCCTCGTTCGGCCAGGTGGGCTGCTTCTGCCCCCTTCTTGAGGTAACAGAGCAGGCCGTACTTCGCCGTGTTGAGGTCATCTACGGGAACCTCGGTCAAGCTGATGCTCTCGAATTGCATCAGCAGCAGCGGGTCGTTGAGGTCGAAGCCTGCTTCGGAAATCAGCCGTTCGAAATGATGGGGCTGGATGGGGTCGGGGCGGAAGGTAATCTTCTCTCTGGGGATATCCTTGTGCTGACTGGCGTACGCGTAGATGCGTTGCCTGTCGGCCATGTCGAGCTTACGAATCACTTCGCAGGCCTTGCCGGCCAGGTAGTTTCGGCGCATCAACGGGGAGAGTCCGGTCGATTCCAGCTGGTCGCGGAGGAGCTGGTACGAGGCAACGAGCGAGTCGGTGCAGGCATCGGCGGTGGTATCGTAGGTGGGGAGATAGTAGGGCAGGTTCTCCCGCGGGTCTTGCTCGGGCAGGGGTTGGTTGTTGAGCGCATCGTAGCGGCTGCCCAGCGTCCACAGCGATTTATGCGGCTTCACCAGTTCGGGATGACGCAGCTCGTGCACCAGCTCATAGATGGAGCTGGGGTCCATATAGACATCCACCTGTTCGCCGGGAGCAATGCAGAAGTCGCCATACGTACGGTCATCCATCACGACCGCTGCGCGCCCTGTGCCATAGAGCGTCGGCTTGAGGGTGCCTGTTGCGCTCGCTGCATCCATGCTGACGGGCAGCTCCTGCTCTCCCTGGAAGAGGTTGTCCAGGTAGATGATAGGGCTCTTCATCCCTACGCGGTATCCGATGACGTGGAGACGGATTTCACTTTCTCCTACACTGAAGGCATATTCCAGTGTATCGTTAGCATCCGCTTTGGGGGATTGGCGCAGCGATTGAGGCAGTTCGCTGGGGAATGCCTCGCGTTGGCATCCGGTCAGGTCTATGCCGTAGATGCGCCAGCAGTCTTCATTATCACCTTCGCTCAGGTCGAATTTCTTCGTGCCTTTTGGTAGAGGTTCGAAAGTCAGTGTAAAGCAGGAGTCGCCGCTGTCGGGCATCCAGAGCATTTCGCCTGGTTCAATGCCTTCGGCTCCAATCAAGGCAAAGCGCTTGCCATCAGCCAGTAATGAGGTTTCTTTGGCTATTCTAATCCAGAAGTGCGGTCGGTTGAACCCTCGGCAATGCAGGATGGTAGCTGTGTCAGAAGCTTCAACGCGCTCTACGGCCAGGTTGCCTGTATTGGCACCTTCTACCAGCGGATAATCAACGATGCGTGTGCTTTTCGTGCATGCAGTAAAGGCGATGGTCAGGGCAATGAGTGCCGCTAAGACAAGCTGATGTTGTAATTTGGTTTTC
>JBJEKS010000300.1:0-7608 GCA_051878755.1 Bacteroides sp.
CTCGTTGTAGCGGTCGGATACGTCGCTCCGGAAGCTGTGGGCCTCATCCACAATTACCAGGTCAAACTCCTCTTTGTCGAAGTACTGGTCACGCCCTTCGAGTATCTTCGAGAGGCTGCCGTTGGTCACAAACTGGGCTTTCTTCTGGATGCCAAAGAGGGTGAAGGTGTCGCGCCAGTTGCTCTCCACGGCGGGTGGATAGACCACGAGGATACGTGTGCTGCTGCCGTTGGCCTCGATGAAGCGCTTGGCTATCATGGTGGCAATGATGGTCTTGCCTAAGCCCACCACGTCTGCCAGCAAGAAGCCGTTGTGGCGCATCAGCATCTGATAACCCTGGATGACGGCATCGCGTTGGTACTTCAGTTCGGTCACTCCCTGGGGTAGCTGCATGGTGAAGTCATCTTCCACCATCTCGCCGAAGGTGTCTATGAGTACCTTGATGTAGAGTTCGTAGGGGGTGGGTTGACTACCCAGGTAGGTCTGTTTGCGGTTGGTCGTCACATCATCGGCAGTGAGTTCAACGGCTTCGTTCCACAGCGTCCAGAACTCATCGGAGCAGTACTTCACGTCGTCGTAGTCTTTCATGGCCACGTTCAGTTCATACTGCGGTGGCTGCTTGATGCCCAGGCCGGAGTCGGAGATGTTGGAGGAGCCCATGATGACCCAGCCGTCGCTATGCTCGGTGTGTTCTTTGGGCAGGCAGAGGTAGAACTTGGCATGAAGGTTCTTGGTGGCATGGATGCGCAGTTGCAGCCGTCCGCTCACCAGGTCGTCGCAGAGTTGCAGGATGCCCTCTTCCACCTCGGGGGCATATTTGGCGTTGATGATATCTTCCTTGAATTGCTCGTTGTAGAGCTGTTTGGCCTTTTCTTCGTTGGCCAGCATGAGGAGCGCCTTGTTGTGCTTGCGGAAGATGTCGTCGATGTTGATGCCGATTAGTATCTTGATTTCGCTGATGTCACCCAGCTCGTTACGTAGCTTGAAGTAGCCCGATGAACGGAAGAAGCCCACCACAGCAAGGAAGCGGTCGAAGGTGGCCATCTGTGAGGCAATGCCGCAGAGCTTGTCGAAGAGGGTATTGCCGGCCGTATTGTTGAAAAACTTAGTGCTCATGGTCGTTAGGACGCTTAGGCAAACGGCCAAGGACTCCGGTAGCCGCTATGATACAACAAACCAAAGTAAGCACATAAAGAAAGCGTGAAGCCCTGAACAGTCGCTCGCTTCACGGTCAGAGGCTCCTAGGAAATGGCCCAGCAAATCGAAACGAGCAACGTCAAAGCCCCACGCTGATGAGGTATAGTGGCATACCAGCAAAATACCTGCATGGCCATTGGTGTAGGGGTACACCAATGGCTGTCAGGCACAATGCCGGCTGTACACAATACAACCAGTGGGGCATCTACCGTTGCTTGGTTTTTGATTTGCTTTGAAATTTTCCTAGGATTTCTAACCATCAAAACCAAAGCGTAGTAAACGCCTTTCAATATGTCTGTTTTCCTCGCCAGGGGTCATGCCAGGCATGAGGTGGCTGCAGGAAACGGTGCAAAGCTATGAAAACTATTTGAGATTACCTAATATCCAGTGTTAAATTGCCGTTTTCCCACGTTTTTGAGTTTTTTTACTCGTCCTTCGCAAATATCCTCCTTCACAAATATAAATGGTGATTTATATAAATGGCGGTT
This sequence comes from Bacteroides sp., assembly GCA_051878755.1. GTDB lineage: Bacteria > Bacteroidota > Bacteroidia > Bacteroidales > Bacteroidaceae > Bacteroides. The sequence goes on from JBJEKS010000300.1 coordinate 1,686, forward strand.
TATATTATGGGTATCTTTATATCTTCAGGAACAGCTTGTGACGGTACATCCAGCGGAGGATGAAGAAGAGGATGAGGAAGTTGGCGAAGGTGAGCCACGTGGGGTAGAATCGTCCCAGGTACTGCTCCAGGCCGTAGCTGACGGAGGAGGCCACGCTGCGGAAGTTGATGACCTCGCCCAGGAGGTAGGCGGTGATGGAGTTCATGCCGTAAATCTTCAGCCACTCCAGCCCACGGGTATGGCCCTTGTAGTCTATCCAGTAGTAGAAAAGGCCCATCAGCAGGAAGCAGCATCCGCCGGCAAAGAGGGTCATGCTGGCGCTCCATATCCGCTTGATGATGGGCATCTGCAGGTGCCACAGCAAGGCGACTGCAATCAGTAGTGCTCCGATGGCGAGCAGCTGCATCACCACCTTGCGGCGGTCCTGACCACTGCCCCGACGGATGAGTTGTCCGGCAAAGGTGCCCAGCATCACGGAGACACCAAAGGTGAGGCTGCTCCAAATCCACGTATAGGTATAGGAGGGGGAGAAGTGCCAACAGCCTGTTTCATCCCAATAGACGCCGTCGCGGAAGCGGCCCAGGACCGCGCGATCTACCAGCTCGGCAAAGTTACCCTCGGGGGTGAAGTCGCCGCAGAAGGTCATCGGCACCCAATAGACGAGCAGGAGCAGCAGGGCGGCAACTACCTGCCAGCGAAGGGAGCAATGAAGCAGCAGCAGGGCGGAGATGAGGTAGCCAGCGGCAATGGATTGCAGGGTGTTGGAGTAGAGGTAGAGATGCTGCGGGTCCAGTCCCAGCAGGTTGCCCTGAACCACCATGCCCAGTACCCAAAGGATGACGAACCGACGGAGCACCTTCAGGTAGATGGCTCGCTTCTCTCCCTGTGCGGCATACTTGGCAAAAGAGAAGGGCATCGAGACACCCGACATGAAGAGGAAGAGCGGCATCACCAAATCCCAGAAACGGAAGCCTACCCACACCTCGTGGTCAAATTGATAGAGGATGCTGTCCATCCAGGGAAGTTGCAGTCGGCTACCCAGGGAGACGAGTACGGGCTGGAAAAAGACCAACAGAAAGAGGTCAAAGCCTCGCAGTATGTCGAGCGAGGAGAGTCTGTTAGAGGAGAGTCTGTTAGAAGAGCTCGAAGGGGAAATGGAGGCAGCGGGGGAAGTAGGGGCGTTCATCAAGGGTATCAGGGGTAAAAAATCAGGGTTACTTTGCTTGCTTCATCAGCCGCTTGACGCGGGGGGCAAGGAGGAGGAGAGAGGTCATGGTGGGTAGGGCCATCAGGGCGAACGAGAGGTCCATCACGGCTACCACCGTGCCCAGGGGTACTACGGCTGCCACCACAATCATCACTAGGTAGAAGTAGTTGTAATACTTGGCGCGGTGGGCACCGAAGAGGAAGTTGGTACACTTCAATCCGTAGTAGGAGTAGGAGAACATGGTGCTGAAGGCGAAGAAGAAGACCATCACCATCAGCAGGTACTGTCCCCACCCGGGGAGCAAGGCCTCAAATGAGTTCAGTGCGATGTAGAGACCTTTGATGCCTTCGGCAGCGGTGTAGTTGCCTGCCAGCAGGATAGGGAGGGCTGTCAGCGTGCAGACCAGTCCCGAGTCAATGGCCGGACCGATCATGGCCACAAATCCTTCGCGCAGGGGATTGTCGTTGCGCGAGGCTCCGTGCATCATCCCTGCGGTACCTACACCAGCCTCATTGACGTAGGCAGCACGTCGTGCTCCAGTCAAGGCCGTACCCAGGATGCCTCCAATGCCGGCCTCCATGCTGAAGGCAGAGCGGAAGATGGAGGCGAAGGCTTCGGGCAGACGCTCGATGTTGAGGCAGACGATGACAAACACGAGCAGCATATAGCCACCCACCATCACGGGGACAATCTTCGACGAGATGGCGGAGATACGCTTGATGCCACCCACGATTACCGAGCCTACGATGAGGGCTATCACGACCCCCATGGCGAAGCGCAAGGCAGGGGTGTTGGCAATGCCTGCAGGGGTGGTGAAGACGGTAGTGACAGACTCCACCAACTGGTTGGCTTGCATCACGCAGAGCGTGCCTATCAGTCCCACCACGGCAAAAAAGGTAGCAAGGGGGCGCCACTTCGCACCCAGTCCATTGACCAGGGTGTACATGGTGCCCCCTTGCGGTTGGCCGGCCGAGTCGTGACCACGGTACATGATCGACAAGGCCCCTTCAAAAAACTTGGTTGACATACCTACCACGGCACTGACCCACATCCAGAAGATGGCTCCAGGGCCACCCACGGTGATGGCTATCGCCACACCGGCTATGTTGCCCATGCCTACGGTGGAGGCGATGGCGCTCATCAGCGCCTGTACGGAACTGATTTGCCCCTCGGCGCTCGCCTCACTGTGGCGCAACGCCTTGACCGAACGACCCAGGCAACGCAACGAGACGCAGCCCGAATAGAAGAAGAGGTACAATCCGCCTCCTATCAAGAGGAGAAAGAGCGGATAGCCGCATACAAAGTCGCTGATGCGAGTAATCAGGTCGCTTGCGGATTGCAGAAAATCAGTCATACGTGTGTGCGAGGTAGTCAAGCTATGTTCATGTCAGCTTACTTAGCCAGGTCAGCAATCACCTTCATGATTTCCTGTCCGATGGCTTCGGCCTCTTCGGGAGACTGAGCCTCGCTATAGACGCGGATAATCGGCTCGGTGTTGCTCTTGCGCAGGTGAACCCACTTGTCGGGGAAGTCAATCTTCACACCGTCGATGTCGTTGATTTCCTCCTTGCTGTAGAGTTCCTTCACCTTGGCCAGGATGGCATCTACGTCAGTCTCGGGCGTCAGATCCACACGGTTCTTGGCCATGAAGTAGGCGGGATAAGAGGCACGCAGCTCGCTCACCTTCTTGCCTTCGTGGGCCAGGTGGCTCAGGAAGAGGGCGATACCAACCAGGGCATCACGACCGTAGTGGCTCTCGGGATAGATGACTCCACCATTGCCTTCGCCACCGATTACGGCACCCACCTCCTTCATCTTGGTGGTTACGTTGACTTCACCTACTGCTGAGGCAGAGTATTCGCAGCCGTACTTACGGGTCACGTCGCGCAGGGCACGGGTCGAGCTGAGGTTGGATACCGTGTTGCCCGGGGTGTGCTTCAGCACGTAGTCAGCTACCGTAACCAGGGTATATTCTTCGCCGTACATCTTGCCATCTTCGCAGATCATGGCCAGACGGTCCACGTCGGGGTCCACTACGAAGGCGATGTCGTTCTTGCCCTCCTTCATCAGGTTCATGATGTCGCCCAGGTTCTTCTCCAGGGGCTCGGGGTTGTGCTGGAAGTCGCCGGTAGCCTCGCAGTAGAGCTTCTCTACATGCTTCACGCCCAGCTGCTCAAGTAGTTGGGGCAGGATGATGCCGCCCACTGAGTTCACACAGTCAATGGCTACATGGAAGTCGGCCTTGCGGATGGCTTCTACATCTACCAAGGGGAGAGCCAGCACGCTGTCGATATGCTTCTGGTTGTAGCTGAGGTCCTTGCGGTAGCTACCCAGCTTGTCCACTTCAGCGAAGGTGAACTCTTCGGCTTCGGCAATGCGGAGCACTTCGTTGCCCTCCTCCTTGTTCAGGAACTCGCCGCGCTCGTTGAGGAGCTTCAGGGCGTTCCATTGACGGGGATTGTGCGAAGCGGTCAGGATGATACCGCCACAGGCACCCTCCATCACAACGGCCAGCTCGGTGGTCGGCGTAGAGGCCAGGTCGATATCCACAACGTCCCAGCCCATACCCATCAGGGTACCTACTACGACGTTCTTCACCATTTCGCCCGAGAGGCGTGCATCGCGGCCTACGACGATTTTGTTGCTTTCCAATTTGCACGTTTTTCTAATCAGGGTAGCATAGGCCGATGTGAACTTCACGATGTCGAGCGGATTCAGACCCTCGCCCGCATGGCCGCCAATGGTGCCCCGGATTCCAGAGATTGATTTGATTAGTGTCATTGTTACTTCAGTTATTTGAGGTTAAAGTATAAGGATAACTATGTTATATGTTTTGGTTTTTATTTCCAGCACTTGATTTATTTCCAGAACTTAATCTTGCGCAGGTCGTAATAGTAGGGATAGACATTCTGCATGGCGTAGTTGTGACCCATCTTCGAGGGCACGATCAGTCGCACATGGGCATTGTCGCGCACGTAGCTCAGTGGGATGAGCCAGCCTGCGGGCACCGTGGTGTCGCTGTAGTACTCCACCATCACGCCCTTCGTGAAGGTGCCGGCAATCGAGGTGCTGGTCACGGCATACTTAAACTCATCCACGTCGGGGTAGTTGATGTTCGAGATGTAGCTCTTGTAGCCGTAGCTGTTCTCCTTCAAGGCCTGCTCCTCGAAGCGCACGAGCACGATGTCGTTGGGCCTTATCGTGTCGGCGGGATTGCTGGAGCCTTTGTCCACGATTTGCATATAGACACCGCTGGTCAGCTGCACGTATTCGTTCTTGCTGACATCGGTGGTGGAATCGTTGTCGAAAAACTCGGTCTGTGAAATGACGTGGATGGCGCTGTCCTTGAGGAAGGCAGCGATGGCATCATCCTCCTCTTCGCGCATCTCGGCGTAGGTCTTGGTGTCATCGCAGGCAGCCATCAGACTGCTCAGCAGGAGGAGACAGCCCAGGGTGCAGAGCAGGGTAAGTGGTTTCATTTTTACTTTCATTGCATCTAAGTGGTTCGTTCGAATCTTCATTTTGAATACTTTGTCTGCAAAAGTACGTCTTTTCCTTCACTCTGCATCTTATATCAGCGTAAAGTTCAGTACTTTTAACCTTTATACCAGTGGGATTTACTCTTTGGCTGTCTCGAGCACGGCCTGATAGGCGGCCACGGCCTCCTCAAACCGGGCAATGGCCTGCTCCATGGTGTAGCCCACCAGCTCGCCGCCCGAGGCGTTGCGGTGGCCGCCGCCGTTGAAGAATTCGGCAGCCATCTGGTTGCAGGGGAAGCTGCCTACGGAGCGCAACGAGACGCGGATGAGTTTCCGCTCGGTGTCTTCGCGCAGGAAGCCGGAGAGCACCGTGTGGCGAATCTGCAGCGGCAGGTTGACGAACCCTTCGCTGTCTCCCTTGATGTAGTCAAACTGCGCCTGCTCCTCCTTGGTCAGCGTGAGCAGGGCGGCGCGCGCAGCGGGGTAGGTCTTCATCTTGGTCAGCACGTAGCCCATCAGGCGGAGGCGGCTCTCAGAGTAGGTGTTGAACACCTTGCGGTAGATGGCATCCTTGTCGATGCCCTTGGTGAGCAGTTCGCTGATGATGAAGTAGATTTCCGGGCTGTTGGAGTTGAAGGAGAAGCCGCCGGTGTCGGTCATCATGCCGGTGTAGATACATTCTGCGCCGGCCTTGGTGATTTCGCTGAAGGCACCCAGCTGGCAAATCAGGCGGAAGACGATCTCGCTGGTCGAGGCGATGCGAGGATGGGAGATGACCACGTCGGTAAACTGCCCCGGGTCGAGGTGGTGGTCGATGAGAATCTTCTTGGCCTTCGACCGGCTCACGGCTTCGGCCATGTCGCCGATGCGGCTGATGACGTTGAAGTCCAGGCAGCAGATGACGTCGGCCCGGCTGATGAGCTGATTGGAAAAGTCGCGGTACTTGTCGTAGAAGAGCACCTCCTTGCTGCCCTCCATCCACTTGAGGAAGTCGGGGAAGGCGTTGGGGGTGATGACGTGGACCGTCTTGCCGCGTCCTGTCAGGAAATGCCAAAGGCCGAGAGAGGAGCCCACCGCATCGCCGTCGGGCGAGATATGGGCTACGATGACGTACTGCTCTGCCTCTTCCATCCAATGGGCAAAGGCATCTACTTGGGCTTGTCCTATGATTTTTGTCAACATACTTTTCTTTTTATTTCTAGTGAGTCGGCAAAAGTAAGCAAAAACAGGCAAACGG
>JBJEKS010000301.1:0-7599 GCA_051878755.1 Bacteroides sp.
CACGTCGATGGTGGTGCTTGAGCGCAGACGGCCGCCCAGCGTGGCCGAAGCAATGACGTGCGTACCATATTTCTTCACCAGGTTTCTGAAGCCCTCATCGGTGGAGTGGTAGTCATCGAGTTTCACCTTGCTGTCTTCGTAGTCGTCGTTGATGGCGCGGTAGGCCGATGCCACAATCATGTCCTCTTCCAGCCACTCATCGGATGAAGAGGTGATGGTGATGCTCTCCTCCTCCACGTCGATGTAGGTCATGGCATACTCATACTGCTCGTTCGAGAAGTCCTTCATGTTGAACGAGGCGTTGATTTCGGCGTTGAAGCCGCAGGCCCCTCCCTCAAACTCGGCGTTGGTGCTGAAGTCGTTGCTCAGCTCGGAGATGGTCGAACCCGTATAGGTGTGAGCCGTCAGCTGAAACTTTCCTCCGGCCTTCTTGCTGACCTGTCCCTTCTCTTGCAGGGCCTCGGCCTTGATAATACGTCTCTTTACCGATTTAGTCGGTTCCATACCATCGCCTCCGTAGTAGCCGTAACCCAGGCCATAGCTTTGCGAACCGAGGAAATCATCATCGAAGTTCTCGCCGCTCTCTGCCCGCGACTTCTGCTCCAGGGTAATCTGCTTGTCCCGTTTGCTGTCCTTGGGGAAGTGGATGGTGACCACTCCGCTGCGGCGACGGTCGTCGGTGTTCTCCATCACGTAGAGCTTGATTTTGGCATCGCCCGAACCCTTTTCAGGATAGGCATAGGCAATATCCTCCGCATTGAAGTCATAGAGCACCTCCCACTCCGAGTCGCTCTTGATGGTGATTTCGATGGATTGGCCGGAGCACTCCATGACGGATTGCAAGCCACTCTCCTGGGGGATTTCAACCTCGGCAACAATCTCATCGTCTGAGCAGGAGCCAGCGATAAGGGCCGATAACAGTAGCAGCGTCATGCCCAGCAGCCTGCTGAGCTGACGGGCTGTAGCGTAATAGTACTTTTTCATAAATGCATATTTTTTGGTTTAATAATTTTCATGGGCCTATCGTGTAGGCAAAGGTAGGGCAGTATGGGTTACCTCCGCGCGCAAACTTTCCGAACGTGCGGTGAGGGCATGATTTTATCTCTATTGACCGATTTTTTGGCCGTTGTTGTCACTCCAGGACCATGTACTCCTGCATGCTCTCGGTGTACATGTTGCCGTAGTGCTCCTGGTTGTAGATGCTGGCGTGGCTGCCTACGGTCTGCGTGGCCACATGGTAGAAGAGGTCGCGCAGGGTGACCGACGGGTTCTCGGTAATCTTCTGCTGGAAGCCTCGGGTAAAGCCGTTGCTCAGATAGACATTGAGCTGTGGGTCTTTCATGTCAGCCTTGCTGGTCTCCACCCCGTTGGCGGCGGTCATGAAGAGTATTCCGTCGGTGCCTTCGCAATAGGAGGCTACCGAGCCGGAGTAGCACGCTTCGATGACAAAGAAGAGTTTACGGAACTTCTGGTTCGCCTTCATCTCGGTAATCGTCTCCTTCAGCTGCTGGGCGGTCACGGTCTGTTTGCCGTAGTTGAGCAGGCCATAGTCGCCGTGTCCGCTCCAGAAAATCAGCAGGTTGTCGCCGGCTGAGGTGGGCAGCACCACGGGAGTGTGGCTGGTGGGGGTGCCTGTGAGGATATTCTGCAGGTCGTATGGGCTGAGCTCACTCATCTTATAGTCAATCTGTACCTCCTTACCGTAGAGGTTCTCCCCATCGGGGGTCACCTTCACCACGCCCTGGTAGGGGTTGTAGGGGTGATAGGCGATGTCGTCCTCCATGATGAGGAGGATATGGTCATCGTCATACCCCTGCTGTTTCAGCAGGCGGTACATGGCCAGGGCATCGGCCTGATGGCGGTAGTTGCTCCACCCCTCGCTGGCTGCCACCACGACGGCATAGTTGCCTGTCCGGGTGGGGTAGGAGAGCTGAGTCTCCTTGTCCTGCAGCTTTTGGATGACCTGCACCTGGGTGGACCACTCCTCGATGCTCGACACGGTGTGGTCTGACCCGTCGGCAGAGAGATACTCCAACGTCACGCATTGCCCTCGGTGGAGTCGCCAGTGGCGGTAGATGGAGTGTGTGACGGCACAATGATAGCGTGAGTCGAAGGTAAGGTCGCTCGACACTCCGTCGATATCGGGGTAGTGACCGTTACGCAGCAGGGTAAAGATAAGGTTCGCATTGCCTGAGAGCCATCCCTGAGGTGCACTTTCGCGGCCATCCACCACTTTCACGATGTATTCGTTCAGCATAGAGCGGCGGGCCGGAAGGCCCAAATCATCGGTGGAATCGGCAAAAAGTGGCGCATCGTGCGCCTCTATGGCGGTGAGTGCGTAGTAGAGCAGGGAGAGCGCATCGAAGAGCTGAGCCTCGCCTGCCAGGGGCTCTTCACCAAACTTGGCCTGGTAGCACGCCGCAAATCCCGACGATGGATTGGGGGCCACCTCCACCCCCTCGTAGGTGTTCTGAATCTGCGATGCCACCTGTCCGCTGAGCGGTGTGCCCGTGCAGAACATCCGGTTAAAATAGAGGAACAGGGCTGAGCCGCTCTCCTCCTTGAGCCGCGTCAGCTCGGCATCGGCACGGAGCAAGTCCTCGCTCCTGGAGGAGGCGAAGAAGAGGTAGGGCGAAAAGCTCCCCTCCCCAGCGTCGCCCTGAATCCACTGCCTGATGGCTGTCTCCACAGGCAGTCGGTCACTCAAGATGCCTACATAGTCGGTAGAGAGGTAGCGCTCGGTGGCCAGGTAGCCAAACCATTGGCGGAAGGTATCGCCGTAGGTGTCGTCAGAGGCAATCAGGGCCACGCGGTTAAACTGATTGTCGTTGAGGAGGTTTCCTTCGCGCAGGAGGGAGAACATCACCTCGGCCTGCATCACGTCGTTCTGTGTCAGGCAATAGACATACTCCTTGCTGGCGTAGATGCGCTGAAACTCGGCGTTGGCCGTCTCCGGCAAGAGTAGGGTCTTCTGGGTCGCCATGCACAGTTGGGCGGCCATCGAGGCCTTGGCGGCATCTGCCGGGCCTATCACGGCGGCATACTGCTCATCGTCGGCGATGCGTCCGAGCTGTTCCTCCAGGTCGGCCGATTCATCCGACAGCCACTCCAGCTCCAGCCGGATGGCCTTCTCACCGCCCTGCTGCGCCTGGGTCATGATCTCTTCCTGCCATGCGGCGATGCGTTTCCATGCGCCCAGCTTCTGTGGCGAATAGCATACGGCTACCTTGTAGGTATGAATCTCTTGGTTGGATGAGGCCGATGAAGGCTCATCATCCTGGCAACCCGTCCATGCCGTTGCGAAGCAGAGGGCGAAAAGTACTATCGTAAACTTATTGATTCTCATGCTCTTTCTCCTTTTGTATGGCTTCTGCCAGATAACGTGTATATTTTGTCAACCAAAAATCATGGGGCAGCGAGTTGGTAGCTTCTCCCTCCCAGGCCGCAAAGATGCCCATAGGGTCCCAGCTCTCGCTGAAGGTCACCTCCACGAAGTCCGACTCCAGGCCGTAGCTGACGTGATGAGGCAGCGCTTTCTCCTCGTGCCATTGCTGGAGGAGGTGCCCCATCAGGCTGTCCATGTGCAGTACGATGGAGAAGGGAATGTAGTCGTTCTGCCCGTTGCAGTCTATGTCCATGCCGATGGCTTGCTGGGTGTGGAAATAGTCGGTGAAGGCATTATAGACCCCCAGGTTGGAGCCTCCGGCCAGGGGGAGGAAGGTGCCGTAGCCCGTCTCCTCCGTGCGGTAGCGCTCCATGATGCGGGAGGTGAGCCGTCGAGCCTCCGCCTGCATGTTGAATCCCCGGTAGTCGTCGGCCAGGTAGTGGCGTGTAGCCCGTTTCCCTTCGGTATGTGCTGCAAACCCCGCCTCAAAGCCTGCTGCCGCCTCCTCGGTCGTGGTCTCACCAGGCATAGCCATAATCAGTTCAGCAGGTTGTCCGCTCACCATGGCCCCGGCCAGGTAGCTCACTCCGTAGCGGTTCACGCGGGCCGTTGCCATCCAGTCAGGTACACCCTCTCCCGCCGACTCCAGCAGCAGCACGCTGGCGTTCCCTCCCAGCTGAGGCAAGTCGCTGGCTATGGCTTCATATTCCGATGAGGCCAGCACGACAATTATCCGGCTCTCTGCTTCCTCTTCTTCCTGCATCCCAGTCAGCAATCGGTATTGTTCAATCGCTTCCTGGGCCGAACTGTTCTGAATAATGTAGAGGTCGAGTCCGTGGTTATAGGCAAATGCCGATACACCATTGAGTATCATGTCGTTGTAGCCGTTGTCTCCAACTCCACTTGTTGAGGTGAAGAGGACAATGGCATCGCGCCCAGGCTCTTCTGTAGGGTTATCGTTGCTGTCTGAGCAGCTCCACAGGGTTATGCAAAAGGCCCAGAGTAGAGGAAGAAAATGTTTCATATAGCGTAGTTTCTATCGGTTATTCATTCAGTTGCTCTTCTTCCGCCTTGCTCAGGCAGGAGAAGTAGTATTGCTTCGGTGTCACTCCCTTCACCTTCATAAAGTAGCGGTTGAACGAGGAGAGCGAGTTGAATCCACTCTGTTCCGCCACCTCGTCCATGTTCACGCGGTTAGTTTGCGCCATGGTATAGATGAGCTGGCTGGCCGCCTCTACGCGATACTTGTTGATGTACTCGTAGAAGCTGATGTGCAAGCTGTTGTTGAAATAATCAGAGAGGTAGGTCTTGTTGGTACCGATGCAGATGGCCAGGTCGCCCAGCGAGAGTTTGGGCGTGAGGTAGGGCTTGTCGTTCTCCATGCAGAGGCTCAGACGCTCCGTCAGCAGGGTGTCTCGGTTGGCTTCGGTGGAGGTATTCTCCCTGCTGACTTGCGGCATCACCTCAGCCTCTGGTTCGTCAGGTGACGGGCACTCCTCCTCGTCCTCCTGTTCGTCGGGCTCCGATGGGGCATCATCGGCCGCGACGCGTCGTCTCAGCAGGTTGGCCGTGAGCACCACCTTATGGCGTTGGGAGAGCAGGAAGAGCGCGGTCCAGATTACGATGCTGTAGAGGTTGTAGAGCGCTTCGCTCAGCCACGTGGTATGATCGAAGGCATAGAGGTAGAGGTAATGGGTCAGGAAATAGACCAGGCAGCAGACGGCCACCCAGATCACGTCGATACGCTCGTGGTAGGAGTAGTTGGTGGCAATGCAGTGCTGATAGCGATAGGTAAAGAGCATCACCATGATGACGGTAAAGAGTATCATCACATTACTCACCGCAAACGCCAACCCCAGCACCCAGTAGGCAGGATGGAGGAGGAAGAGCACCACAAAGAGCGCCTGCACCAGGATGGCATAAGCCATGCGTCTGTTGGTAGCGAACCCTGGGCGTACCGCCTCCAGGAAGAAGGCACACAGGAAAGGATAGAACACCAGGTCAACCACATTCACCAGGTTATCCAGGTACTCTGAGTTCTTCCATTCATTGACCAGGAAGATGGCATCTTTCATGAAACTGAAGGTCAGATAGAGCGTAGCGATGAAGAGCAGCTTCATCATCCGGTTGCGCCGCCTGAAGGCATACAGCCTGCAGCTCCAGAAGATGAAGAATAATGTCACTCCACCCCTCATGAAGTGCGCAAAAGCCTCGATGGTCAACATACTATGTTCCATGTATCTATTTTCTTATTTTATCGCTATTAATGCATATTAACGGTTCCAACTTGTTTTGCAAAATTAGCAAATAGACCTTAGACACCTCACGTCAACAAAACAAAAAATGGTCTTTTCGCCGCATAATTTAATTATTTTACCGATTTTCGGTTTAATTGACCGATTTTTATGTTCTACTTTTCAGGAGAATTTACATTTATCCTACGTTATCGGACTTGCATTTACTCCTGGGCCGATTGGGCTTTTTGGGTCAATGGTTTAATTTTTCACTTCAGCCTTGTCAGTTTTGTATGATTTTGTATGGTTGCATCCGTTATTATGGCTATTTTTGCAGAAAATAGGGAATAGAATACTAACTAATCAGATAAGAGATTATGAGAACGCTTAGACAAATTACCCTGGGTCTGCTGACCTTGATGATGTGTGTTTCAATGGCTGCGTGCAGCAACGACGACGGGCCGAGTGAGGAAGAACAGCAACAAGAGGAGCTGCAAGGCATGGTGGAGCTGCTCAACCTGAAGAAGAACCTCTGCAGGTTGGATGAGCAAGGTGAACCTGTGGAAGCCAGCTTCGGGGCTCCTTACAACGCCTCCACCCCTTCGGAACGTATCTATTATACGAAGAACGCTTCTACGGCCAAAAGCCGATTCAAGCTGCTTTTTGCAAGCACCACCTCATGCTCAGCCGATGGAAATACCTATACGCTGGCTAACCAGCAAGGTACTGCCACCTTTGCCGAGGGTAACGGACAGAACGGCCTGCTGGCTACGGCCACCTTCGACGTGCCGGGGCTGAAAGGTAAGGTGACCAAAATCTATTTCATTGATGTCAATGCGAAGGGCACCAATGCGGGTACAGACAGTAGCCAGCTGGCACCAGGTACTTTGGTCCATTACGAAGAAAAGTGGGACGAAGCCTACATGATTACCTTAGGGCAATGGGAGAGCCCGACGGGCAAGGAAACGCTGCTGCTGGCCCCCTACATCATCCGCTACACCAAGCCAACCCCTTGGTATGCTTTGACCGAGAGTAACATCTCCTATTATTCAGAAGGCAAGCCCATCGTGAAAATCGTGGAAAACTATACCGAGGCTGAGTACAAGACCTTCTGTCAGGAGCTTCTTCACCTGTTAAGCACCGATGGGTGGGGCAACGGGGATGGTTATATCGTTAGCGACGACTTTGTGACCCACACATACACTGCGTGGGACCACAAGAGCTTCTTCATCCAAGCCTGCGATGAATGGGACTATTCAGAGGTCTATGTGGACAAATGGGAATACCTTCTCTTTAATCCTGATAACTACGCCAACCGTACCAAGCTCTACACTATTGAGAACAATCAGCTGCCTGATGCCTTCAAGCAGGCTATTCCCTTGGCTTGCATCATAGGCGAACAGTCACAAGCGCTGAGCATTGAGTATCTGGAAGATGAATAGTGTATCGTGAAGATTAAAAGAAGATCGTCGAGAGGAGATAGGCCACTACGGTGGCCACCGCGACGCTCACCAGGCCGGGCATCATGAAGGAGTGGTTGAGCAGGTACTTACCAATCCTCGTGGTGCCCGAGCGGTCAAAATTGACCGTAGCGATGTCCGACGGGTAGTTGGGCAGGAAGAAGTAGCCATAGACGCTGGGGAAGACACCGAGCAGCACCGGACCCGGTATGCCGAGTGAATAGGCCAGCGGAAGCATGGAGACCACCACCGCCCCCTGCGAGTTGATCAGCACCGATACGGCAAAGAAGGCAAAGGCTATGGCCCAGGGATATTCCGCCACGATGTCACCCAGCCCTGCCTTCATCTCCTCCATGTAGTTGCTGAAGAAGGTATCGGCTAGCCAGGCAATGCCATAGATGGCCACTACGGCCACCATGCCGCTCTGCCATACGGCACCTGCCACCGCCTTCTTGGGCTGTGCCTTGGCCAGGAGAATCATGAAGGCCGCTGCAGTAATCATCACAATCTGGATGATGAT
>JBJEKS010000302.1:0-7424 GCA_051878755.1 Bacteroides sp.
CATGTAGCTCCCAATCCAATAGATGGGTACTAAATAGATTAACAGGGGGAAAAAGAGACTGCCTACCCCAAGGAAGGTGAAGGTATGGAAGAGCGCCCCTGAAGGCTGCATCTGTTGGTAGCTTCTGAAGAGGAAGAAGAAGGAGGCCAGCAGAGCAGCCGCAGCCACATTTCCCCTGTGAAGCTGATGCAGCATGGGGCAAGCGGTCACTAAAAGAAAATAGATAGCCGTTTGTACCGAAGCCCTCATGCGGATGAGGGCAAACATGTTGTTGAGAACAATCAGAAAGTAGCCGGTAGCTCCACACAGGAGGAGGCTGATTACACGGTACATCCACGAAGAGGGCTCTTCCGATTCCGGCAAGAGGAAATCGGCAGCCACCTGGCAAATGGCCGATATCAAGATAGCAACGGGCAGGGTCCACCTGCCCGCTGTAATCATGTTTTGTAGTCTCCGGCTACGGTTCATCATAAGTCGAATCCGATGTCGCGGCGGAAGTATTTCTTCTCAAAGTCAATCAGTTGCGCAGCCTTGAAGCAATGGCTCAGGGCATCGGCCTTATCGTTGCCATACGAGCAGACAGCAATCACACGTCCACCGTTGGTCACGATACCCTGCTCTGTGCGGGCCGTGCCGGCATGGAAGAGGATGCTGCCTGTAGCAGCTGCTTCATCGAGTCCGGTCATCAGCTTGCCCTTCTCGTAAGCTTCGGGATAGCCTCCGCTCACCAGCATGACGCAGGTGGCGGTGCGCTCGTCAATCTCCAGCGTGCGTTGATCCAGGTCGCCTGCATCCACACCCTCCATCAGATCGACCAGGTCGCTCTTGATGCGCAGCATGACGCTCTCCGTCTCGGGGTCACCCATACGCACATTGTATTCGATCACCATGGGGTGGCCCTCTACATTAATCAGGCCGAGGAAGATGAAGCCCTTGTAGAGGATGCCCTCCTCCTTCAGCCCGTTGACGGTAGGCTCGATGATGCGGGTGCGCACCTCCTCCATGAAGCGGTCGTCGGCAAACGGCACAGGGCTTACGCTGCCCATACCGCCGGTGTTCAATCCCTTGTCGCCCTCACCGATGCGCTTGTAGTCCTTGGCCACGGGCAGTACCTTGTAGTGCGTGCCATCCGTCATCACGAAGACCGAGCACTCAATACCGCTGAGGAACTCCTCAATCACCACGGTGGCGCTGGCGCTGCCGAACATGCCACCCAGCATCTCCTTCAGCTCCTTCTGAGCCTCCTCCAGGGTGGGCAGAATCAGCACCCCCTTGCCGGCACAAAGACCGTCGGCCTTCAGCACGTAGGGAGCCTTGAGCGAAGCGAGAAAGTCAAGTCCTTCCTGTAGGTTGCTGGCGGTAATGCTCTTATAGCGTGCTGTGGGAATGCCGTGGCGCATCATGAAGCCCTTGGCAAACTCCTTGCTTCCCTCCATCTGTGCCCCTTCGGCCGTAGGTCCGATGATGGCAATGTGGCGGGTGGCTTCATCGGCCTTGAAGGTATCGTAGATGCCCTTCACCAACGGGTCTTCGGGACCTACCACAATCATATCGATGCCTTTCTCCAAGGCAAAAGCTTTCAGGGCAGGAAAGTCAGTGGCCTTGATAGGCACGTTCTCACCCTGAGCCTCCGTTCCTGCATTACCTGGAGCAATATAGAGTTTCTCAACGCGTTTACTTTGGGCTATTTTCCATGCCAAGGCATGTTCGCGGCCGCCCGAGCCTAGCAGTAATATCTTCATTTCTTTTAGTGATTAGTGTTTAGTGATTAATGTTTAGTGATTAATGTTTAGTGATAAACCTTATCCCTTATCCCTCATCCCTTATCCCTATCAAAGATAATCCTGGAAGTAGCGCGTAATCTTCTCGTGCAGATGTACGCGGTCTCTACCCATCACGTTGTGCTTATGACCCGGGTAGATGAAAAGGTCGGGATAGGTGCGAGCATCGATGCAAGCCTTCATGAAGGAGAGGGTATGCTGCGGCACGCAGGTATCGTCGTGGTCATCGTGGATGATGAGCAGGTGCCCCTTCAGCTGTCCGGCCAGGTTCTTCAGGTTGGTCTGTTTGTACCCTTCGGGATTATTTTGGGGCGTGTCCATGTAGCGCTCGCCATACATCACCTCGTAGTAGCTCCAGTCGATGACGGGACCTCCGGCTACGCCTACCTTGAAGATTTCGGGATAACGCAGCACGAGGGCGGTGGTCATGTGTCCACCAAAGCTCCAGCCGTGAACGCCGATGCGGTTGCCATCCACGTAGGGCAGGCTTTGCAGGAACTCCGCACCTTTCACCTGGTCCTTGCCCTCCTCGATGCCGAGGTGGCGGAAGGTGGCGTTCTCAAAATCTCGTCCACGGTTATCGCTGCCTCGGTTGTCGAGGCTGAAGACGATGTAGCCCAGGTTGGCCATGTAGAGGTTCCAGCCCCGTGCTCCGTGGAGCCAACTGTTGTTCACCAGCTGGGCGTGCGGTCCACCATAGACATAGACGATGGCGGGATATTTCTTGTTCGGGTCAAAGTTGGCCGGCTTAATCAGGTGATAGTAGAGGTCGGTCACACCATCGGCAGCCTTGATGGTACCTGTTTCCACTGTCGGCATGGCGAAGTCGGCGTAGGGATTGGCAGCCTTCAGCAGCTGTTGCTTCTTGTTGCCCGTGGTGGCCAGCAGCTCGATGTTGCGGGGCTGGTCGGGGGTGCTGTAGCTGTCGATGACGTAGGTACCCGAGGTGGAGAGCTGGGCACGGTGTACGCCCTCACCGTTGTCGATGCGGGCCACTTTGCCGTTGGCTACGCTTACCTTATATATATTACTCTGCAGCGGACTCTCCTTGGTGGCCGTGAAGACAATCTCCTTCTTCTTGGCGTTGAAGCCCAATACCTCCTGCACCAGCCAATCGCCTGAGGTGAGTTGCTTTCCAGCCACCTCGGTGGTATTGGCCTGCAACTTCTTGAGGTCCATCAGCCAGAGGTGGTTGTAGCCGTCACGCTGGCTCTGGTAGATGAAGAGGTTGCTGTCCCAGGGGAGGAAGAGGATGGGGTTGGAGGGCTCCACATACTTGGGGTGGCTCTCCCGGTAGAGCACATGCAACAACTTGCCCGTAGCGGCATCGTATTGGCAGAGTTTGGCATGGTTCTGGTCGCGGTTCAGCTCGATGAGGAAGAGGCTCTGCTCATCGGGACTCCACGAGATGTTGGTGAAGTAGCGGTCGGTGGGGTCGCCCGTCTGCAGATAGAGTGTCTGCTGTGTGGAGGGGTTGTAGATGCCCACCTGCACCTTGTGGCTCGTCATGCCGGCCATGGGGTAGCGGATGGCGTTCACCTCACCGATGCGGGCTGTGATATCCACGAGCGGATACTCCGTCACCATGCTTTCATCCATGCGGTAGAAGGCCAGGAGCGTACCCTTGGGGCTCCAGAAGGTACCTTTCGAGATGCCGAACTCGTTGCGGTGTACGCTCTGTCCGCACACTACGCCTTGAGGCTCATCGGTCACCCGTCGGCCATTGACGTAGAGGTTGTTGCCTATGGTATAGGCCAGGTTGCGGCTGTTGGTCTCGTAGTCGAAGTTGGCAGCCGGCTCTTTGGGCAGGTCATCGCGGGTTTCCACCTTACCTGTGCTCCAGTTGTAGAGGGCATACTTCTGTGCCCGGGGCAGCAGGGCGATGAACTGCTTTGCCCAGGGGGTGCGGATGTTGCTGAGGTGCTGCATCGGTTTGAGGCCAGCCTCTTTCAGGGCCTTGTTGACCTGCTCCAGGGTGAAGAGCTGATTCTCCTTACCCGACTGCGGGTCGATGGCCACTACACACTCCTCCTTGGGACGGATGCAGAGGTCGCCCCACCATTGCAGGCCGTAGATATTCTCAGCAAAACGGTAGGTTTCGCCACCAGGAATCAGGTCTTCCAGCGTGGGTAGGGGTCGTTGCTCTTGTGCCATGACGGTAGAATGAAATAGGGTACATGCAGCCATTGCGGCCATGCAGAGGCTGCGTTTCATCAAGCGGTTGTTCATTGTTGTTCTCCTTTCTCGCGGGCTTCGCGACGTTTACGTTCGGGGTATGATTCGCCCGAGCGGGGTTTAAATTCTTTCTTTTCAAACTTCTTCTCAAAGGGTTTCCGTCCATCGCGGGGCGGGAATTTGCGTTTCCCCTCTCTGTCGTCAGGGCTGTAGCGCTTCTCTCTACGGGGAGCGAAACCATCCTTCTCCCCTTTGGGAGAGAACTGCTTGCGTCCTTCGCGTGAGGCAAACTCCTTGCGCTTGCCCTTGGTGGCAGGGCGTTGCTCAGGAGCCTTGTCGAGCTTCTCACCCTCCTCACGGAACTGCTTGTACTTCCCCTCGAAGAGCTCGTATTGCCGCAGCTGGCACTCCAGGGCACCGTTCATTAGCGGAATCTTCTTGGTGGGCTTCAGCCCTATCTGGTCGAAGCACTCATCTCGGTAGGAGAGAATCCAGGCGTTCCCACCGGCAAAGGCGTGCTTCAGGCGTTCGCCTATCATCTGGTAGAGTCCCAGCAGGTCAGGAGACGAGATGCGCTCGCCGTAGGGGGGATTGGTTACGATGATGGCCTTCTCTGCCGGTTGATCGAAGGCCTGGAAAGGCTGCACATTCAGCGTGATGCACTTCGAGAGGCCAGCAGCCTTGACGTTGCGCGTGGCCACCTCGATGGCTCGAGGATTGTTGTCGTAGCCATAGATGTGGTGGGTGAACTCGCGCTCGTTGCTGTCGTCGTTGTAGATTTCGTCCAGCAGGTCGGCATCAAAGTCGGGCCAATGCTCGAAGGCATATCCCTGGCGGAAGACCCCCGGGGCGATGTTGCGTGCGATGAGGGCTGCTTCGATGGGCAGCGTGCCTGAACCACACATCGGGTCGATGAAATCCGTCTCGCCTCGCCAGCCCGTCATGAGGATGATGCCGGCGGCCAGCACCTCGTTGAGCGGGGCCTCAAGCGTCTCCTGGCGGTAGCCACGGCGGTGGAGCGACTCTCCGCTGGCATCCAGGGAGAGGGTACATTTTGTTTCGGCAATGTGGATGTTGATAAGCAGGTCGGGCGCGTTGATGCGCACCCCTGGTCGCTTGCCTTCGCGCTCCATGAAGTAGTCAGCAATGGCATCCTTCACGCGGTAAGCCACGAACTTCGAGTGGCGGAACTCGCTGCTGAACACCACCTCATCCACGGCGAAGGTATGCGCCGTGTCCAGGTAGTTCTCCCAGTGGATGGCCTTGACCTGTTCATAAACCTCATCGGGGTTGGTGGCCGTGAAGTGGCAGATGGGCTTCAGGATGCGGATGGCCGTGCGCAGGCAGAAGTTGGCCTTGTACATCATCCGCTTGTCGCCCGTGAAGGCCACCATGCGTCTGCCTATCTCCAAATTGTTGGCACCCAGCTCAGTCAGTTCCTGAGCCAGCACCTCCTCCAGACCCTCCAGAGTCTTGGCTATCATTTCAAATTCTTGCATATATTTTTCAGTTACGAGTTACAAGCTACAAGTTATTGTTAGTTTTAATTTTTATTTCTCATTTTCTTTGCGTTATTCTTGCTCCGGCAGGTACATTCTCAGTCACCCAGATGTTGCCTCCCACGGTGGCTCCCTTGCCGATGGTGATGCGGCCCAGGATGGTGGCGTTACTATAGACTATCACGTCGTCCTCCAGGATGGGGTGGCGGGGTATGCCCTTGACGGGATTGCCCTGCTCGTCGAGCGGAAAGCTCTTGGCACCGAGGGTCACGCCCTGGTAGAGCTTCACGTTGCGTCCGATGATGCAGGTTTCGCCTATCACCACACCCGTGCCGTGGTCGATGGTGAAGTAGGGCCCTATCTGTGCCCCTGGGTGTATGTCGATACCCGTCTCGCTGTGTGCCATCTCCGTGATGATGCGCGGAATCAGCGGGACACCTAAGGTAAGCAGCAGGTGGGCGATGCGGTAGTTGCTGATGGCCCTGATGGCTGGGTAGCAGCAGATGACCTCGCCAAACGAGGTGGCAGCAGGGTCGCCGTTGTAGGCCGCCTCCACATCAGTGGCCAGCGTGCGTCGTATCTCGGGCAGCTTCTCGATGAAGCGTGCTGCGATGAGGGTCGCCTTTTTCCGTTGGTAGTCGGTGCAGGGGGAGGGGAGCGGTGCCTGAGCCTCGTCGTCGCTGCCCATGCCGAAGCAGAGGCCCGCGAGAATCTGCTGCTGGAGCAGGCCATGCAGTTGCTCCACCTCCACGCCGATGTGGTACTTCATCGTGTGGCTGTAGATGACCGATGGGCCGTAGTAGCCTGGGAACAGGATGGCACGTGCCAGTTCCACCATTTCGTGGAGTGCGCTCCACGAGGGTATGGGTGTGCCATCCACATGCCGATGAAACAGACCTTTGTACGATTCACTCTCCGACAACTCATCTACTGCTCTTGTGAGCATCTCATTATATTGATTTGAGTCCATTCTTTCCTCTTGCTTAGGTGATGCAGGTCAACACCTGCCTTTTTCAGGTTGCAAAAGTAGGAATAACTCCCGATACAGCCAAATAATAGCCTTCAAAAATAACTCTTCTAAATCGTACTTTTTTTATAAGATTTAGAGGAGCAATCGGAAATAATCACTAATTCCTCTTCGAGCTGAAGCTGAACCAGAGCACCGAAGCCGCCATGAAGCAGATAGAACTCAAGGACTACGCCTCCAGGTTTGCCCTCAGTGGCTTGCCGATAGTCAAGGTAGGCATCAACTTCGACTTCGAGCGCCGCACCATCAGTGACTGGAAGATACTCTCCTGATTACCAAAATGGAGGATGGTATATTCGACGTTTTATAATATTATGCAAAAGTCAATGTTGTCCGTCGATAGTTGTACGAAAGCCAGTAGCTGCGTTTTAAGGAGTCGGACAGGAAAGAATGGTCAATCAGATTCTTTGCTAAAGGATATTCTGTGGCAAAGAAATCCAATTCTCGTTTCACTAATCTTGCAGTCATACCTATGCGACGTCCAAATTCCTCAAAGTCCTCTCGTCCAACAGTTCTTGCGTCTGACAACTTCATGCCTTCCTTGAATAACCCCTTGTCGAGTGCGAAGATGCGAGGCATACTCAAATGCAGACTGGTATTGATGAGGTCGTATGCTGGAGCAAGATGATATTCTCCGTCACCACGGTTGATGAGTGAGAAGTTCTTCAGGTGGGCATCATCATTGAGGGTAAGGTAGTTGAACACAACGATACGGAAGAACTTCATAATTTCGACAGGAGCTGCTTTTACATACTTGCGGATGATGTCGGCACATTCCTCATAACTCAGTTTGTTGTATTTGTAGTCGCTGCCACCATTGGCATTGGTCAGTCCCGCTAAAGAAGCGAAATCCTCCTGACTGTATTTCTGTCCACTTGGACCAACGTCAAAGCGTCGGCAAAGATAGGCAGCTTCCCCGTCTCGGAAAAAGCAAAGGGCATT
>JBJEKS010000303.1:0-7405 GCA_051878755.1 Bacteroides sp.
CGTTCACATAGTGTAGCAGATGAGTTGATTAAGGAATTTATTGATACATTGAATGAATGTGAATTTGCACGCTTTGCACCAGGCGATCCCAATCAGGCCATGGACAAAGTATATAAGGCTTCTTTGAGTGTAATAGGCGAAATGGAAAATCAAGTAAAACATTAAGTATGATGATGTTGAGTATGAAAAAATGGATGATGATAGGGTGTGCATTGCTGTCAATCTCTTCGGCATTTGCACAGGAAATAAACACTAAGGTAATGGCTGACAGTGCTTATCTGAATGGTGATTATGCACAGGCTATTGAACTGTATGAGAGCTTGTTGACAGATGGAGAATCAGATGAATTGTATTATAATTTAGGTAATGCTTACTATAAGAGTGACGAGATTGCCAAGGCAATCCTGAACTATGAGCGTGCATTACTTGTTAATCCTGGATTTGGAGATGCAAAGGCGAACCTGAAGATAGCACGAAGTAAGACGATTGACCAAGAAATGGAGCAACCTGAGATATTCTTCATTGCATGGATTAAGGATATTATGCATGTATTCAGCATGAACGTATGGGCAACAGGAGCTATTATTGTTTTTGGTGTACTGGTGATATCGTTAGGATTGTTCTTCTTCTCAAAAGTGGTGCTTTGGAAGAAAATTGGCTTCTTTACGGGATTGGTATCACTTCTTTTTACATTGATTTTCAACATGTTCGCAGCCTCATTAAAGAGTGAGTTGACGCACCGTAATAAGGCTATTGTGCTTACCCCAAGCATCACTGTGAGAAGTACGCCTAGTGATAATGGCACGAGCCTGTTCATCCTGCATGAAGGTCACAAGGTGGAAATCAAAGATGATTCGATGCGCGATTGGAAAGAGATTACAATTGAGAACGATAAAGTCGGTTGGGTACCGGCTGAGAGTATTGAATTGATATAAGTTTAGATATTTATTATTTTTACTCAGAAGATATGAGAACAATTACTTTTAATGAATTGCGGAAGATTAAGGATGCATTGCCTGATGGAAGTATGCATCGTTTGGCTGATGAGCTGAACCTGGATGTGGATACAGTGAGAAATTTCTTTGGTGGTCATAATTTTAAGGCCGGAAAGAGTGTGGGTATTCACCTAGAACCAGGGCCTGATGGTGGTTTGGTTATGATTGATGATACAACGGTGCTTGATGCAGCATTGCGTATCCTTGATGAAGAAGCTTCCGAACGAATGGATGATTAATCATTTTAAGCCCTGTAGAATATCGTCTGTCTTGGACCTTGTTAAGCTCACTTATAATATTTGATTCAGATTAAATTTCTAATCACAATTATGTTTAATATAAGTGGTCGATTTTATTCATAATGAGATAGATGGTATAAGTTGATAGATAAAAATAGGCCTCTACCCTAAATGCGGTAGAGGCCTATTTCTGTAGTAATGAGGATGCTTATTACATTATAGACTCAATTTCCTGCAATTCTGCTTCCATGTTCAGCAGATAATACACACGCTGCAAACCCGAAAGCCAAAGCTCTTTTCTCTCAGGAGCAACTTTGCGGCACTCTTCGTAGCAAGGCTTTGCCAAAACATAGAAGTTGCGGAGCGTTTCCTGATCTTCGTTATACTTGGGATCGTTGATGTCGGCGGTAGCTTTCTCTGAGAACTCCTGAGCCTGAATGCAATAAATCAGTCCAAGATTTGAATAGGCTTCAGCCAACTTAGGATCTTTTTCAATGGCTTCTTTGTAGAACTTGATGGCATTGTCGTACTGCTTCATGTTGTGGTACAGATAGCCCTTTACATAGATGAAGAAAGCGTTACCGGGATCGTTGGCAATCATTCCGTCTGCAAATGACATAGCTTCATCGAACTTGTTGTTGTTGTTGTAATAGTCAATCAAGCTACCGAAGAAGAAGGTGTCATGGGGATATTTATTCAATCCCTCTTTTAGTGAAGCAATCCAGGCTTCTGTTTCGCCAAGGCTCTTTAAAGCTGTGCTAATCAGCTCCATAGCATTCTGGCCGAACTCTTTGTCATCTTTAGCATAAGCTGCATACTTCTTTACGCTTGCAAAATCCTCCATCTTGCCAGCTGCAAGGCTAGCGTAGTAAGCAATCTGAGGAAGCAGTGTGTCTGATTTCAACAGATTCTGGTCAGCAAGCATCGGGCTTTCAGCTACATCAACATACATACCAAAGTAAGCCAGGGCCTCTTTGTTGTTGTCCAAGTTGTAGTAGTAGATACCACCGTTAATCAGATTACCACGTTCTGCCATGATGGCAGCGCCGTTGGGCTTTCTGTATTTGTTCTTGATTTTTCCCTTTTCGTTGGGCTGTTGAGCCAGTTCGTCGCACTTAAAGAAGAACTTGCACATTTCCAAGGCACTCTTATAAACCTGAACGGTATCGTAAGGCTTTCTCAGATAGGCACTTTCCATCTCTTTTTCACTTCTTTTCTTTTGGATGAATCCAGCAACATTCCATGTTTCGGCATCATCCTTGGTCTCAGGGTTAACCAGTGCAGCGTTAATCAGCTCTTCTGCCTTAGCAAAATCGGGCTTCATTTCGTTTGCAATAGCTCTTGCATCTTTGACGTTCTTAACTTGGGCAAACGTCAATCCGGCTACAAAGAGCATAGCCAGTGAAAAAAATACTTTTTTCATAATGATTGTTGTTTTAAAATTAATAATATGTCTATTCTTCATTGTTTTCGTCAGGATTTTCCTGTGAATCAGGTGCATTATTATAGTCCTTGAATTCTAAGGATTGCTGCGTTGCTTCTTCGATGATGGATTCAGCCTCTTCATCAGTGGTTACCTTGCAGACGGAACCTATCTCATCGTTGCGCTTCTCCAGGTTTATCAAGCGTACACCTTGAGTGGCACGACCCATGACGCGGACGTTGGAGAGCTTTAGGCGAAGCGTGATGCCAGACTTGTTGATAATCATCAAGTCATTGTCATCAGTTACAGACTTGATCGTGACAAGCTTACCGGTCTTCTCAGTGATGTTGATGGTCTTCACACCTTTACCTCCACGGTTGGTCTTGCGGTAGTCTTCGATATCTGAGCGCTTACCGTAGCCCTGTTCAGATACAACCATAATTGTTTCTTTTTCAGGGTCTTTGATGCAAACCATGCCTACTACTTCGTCTTTGCCGTCATCGTCGAGTTGCATACCACGTACGCCTGTCGCTGTACGTCCCATGGCACGTACGGTGGCTTCGTTGAAGCGGATGGCTCGTCCGTTGCGGTTGGCCATGATGATTTCGTTACTGCCGTCGGTCATGCGTACTTCAATGACGCGGTCGTCTTCTCGGATGAGGATGGCGTTGACTCCGTTCTGGCGTGGACGGGAGTATTGCTCAAGCGAGGTTTTCTTGATGATACCATTCTTGGTGCAGAATACCACGTAGTGGCTGTTGACGTATTCAGCGTCATTAAGGTTCTTGACGCGCAGGTAGGCATTGACAGCATCGTCGGATTCGATGTTGAGCAGGTTCTGGATGGCACGTCCCTTGGAGTTTTTGCTTCCTTCTGGGATTTCATAGACTTTGAGCCAGTAGCAGCGGCCTTTCTGAGTGAAGAACATCATGGTGTTGTGCATCGTGGCGGGATAGATGTGTTCGATGAAGTCCTCATCGCGGGTGTCGGTGCCTCGTGAACCTACTCCTCCCCTATTTTGTGCTCTGAATTCGGAGAGCGGGGTGCGCTTGATGTAGCCCATATGGGAGATGGTGATGATCATCTCGTCGTCGGCATAGAAGTCTTCAGGGTTGAATTCTTCAGATGAATAGACGATTTCGGAACGGCGTTCGTCACCGTATTTCTCCTTGACTTCGATGAGCTCATCGCGGATTACCTTGCGACAGAGTTCGTCGTTGACGAGAATCTCTTCGAGGTAGGCAATCTGTTTCTTGATTTCTTCGTATTCGGCGTGGAGCTGGTCTTGCATGAGGCCGGTGAGTTGGCGCAGGCGCATCTCAACAATGGCACGCGACTGGATTTCTGTCAGTGCGAAGCGTTCCATGAGTCCGGTTATGGCCTCGTTGGGGGTCTTGGCAGCACGGATGATGTGGATTACTTCATCGATATTGTCAGATGCAATAATCAGTCCTTCAAGGATATGTGCACGCTCTTTGGCCTTGCGGAGGTCGTACTGCGTGCGGCGGATGACGACGTCGTGGCGGTGCTCGATGAAGTAGCGTATCAAGTCCTTGAGGTTGAGCAGACGTGGACGGCCGTGGACAAGGGCCACGTTGTTGACGCCAAACGAGGTCTGCAGCATGGTCATCTTGTAGAGCTTGTTGAGTACTACGCTGGCGTTGGCGTCGCGCTTCACATCGATGACGATGCGCATGCCTTCACGGTCGGATTCGTCGTTGGCATTGGCAATGCCTTCAATTTTCTTCTCGTTGGCCAGGTCGGCGATGTACTTGATGAGTTCCGCCTTGTTGACTCCGTAGGGTATCTCGGTGATGACTATCTTGTCGTGGGTGTTTCCGCTCTCGATCTCTGCCTTGGCACGGATTACTACGCGGCCACGGCCTGTGAGGTAGGCTTCACGCACACCGCTCATGCCGTAGATATAGCCTCCGGTGGGGAAATCGGGTGCCTTGACGTAGTTCATCAGCTCTTCCACCTCGATGTCGTTGTTGTCGATATAGGCCACGCAGGCATCGATTACTTCGGAGAGGTTGTGTGTGGGCATGTTGGTGGCCATACCTACGGCGATACCTGAAGCACCGTTAATCAGTAGGTTAGGTATGCGTGTAGGCATCACGGTGGGTTCCTGCAGCGAGTCGTCGAAGTTGTTCTGCATGTCCACCGTTTCTTTATCGATGTCTTGCATCATGTCTTCGCCTATCTTCTGCAGTCGGCATTCGGTGTAACGCATGGCGGCAGCGCTGTCGCCGTCCACCGAACCATAGTTTCCCTGTCCGTCAACGAGCATATATCTCATGGCCCAGGGTTGCGCCATACGTACGAGGGCGCCATATACGGAAGAGTCGCCATGGGGGTGATATTTACCGAGCACATCACCTACGACTCTGGCTGATTTCTTGTAGGGTTTGTCTGAAGTGTTTCCCAGTCCCATCATGCCGAAGAGGATACGGCGGTGTACTGGTTTAAATCCATCTCTCACATCCGGGAGGGCACGCGATACTATCACTGACATGGAGTAGTCAATGTAGGATGACTTCATCTCCTCCTCGATGTTGATTTTTATAATTCTGTCTTGTTCAATCATTTAATAATGAATATTAATTAAACATACTTAGGCTCCTAAAAAACCATGCTAAGGTACGGCTTTTTTCTGACATACGAAAGTTTTCTATCATAAAGTTTGTTGTTTTTGTGGTATTATGTCAACTATTCCGTAGTTTGGGATAGTGCATCGGGCGGTTTCCATTGCAGAGATGGGCTGTTTGGAGGATGTAAACAGGCTATTTATCCCTCGTAAGTATGGCATTTGTGCCGTGCAAACGGGGTGTTTTTGCCGTGCAAACAGGGCTTGTGGACTATATATAAATAAGGTATAGAAGATGACCGGTAGGCAACGAGGCGATAAATCATGGCACGCAATTTGTAGTAAAAAACGTGAAATTGCGCGCAGGTATCGGGATTTAGCCGTATATTTGCTAGCTGAAAAGTAATCAAGATAGAGGATTTAAGCGTATGAATAATCAATTTTCGCAGGATATACAGGAGTTGTTGCAGTTGAGCAGAGAGGAAGCGGGACGGCTCAGGAGCCGGACTATCCTCCCCGAACACCTGCTGCTGGCCATGCTGCGCAGGGGACGTGGCCCGGTGGTGAGCATCTTGAAGAAGCTGCATGCTGACCCGTCGGCCCTGAAGCAGGACATTGAAGAGGGTATGCAGCAGGCCGGATATGTGGATCAACCGGCAGCTGTTGATGAAGAGATTGCCATTTCGGCCATGTCTGCACGCATCATGCGTCTCAGCCTGCTTGAGGCACGTACCCTCAAGAACCAGATGGCGGATAGTGAGCATGTACTGCTGGCCATTCTCAAGGCTGGGGGCACATTGGCTTCCGACTCGCTCAATAGGCATCGCGTGGACTATCCCAGCGTTTATCGCCTGATTTCTGCAAGGACTGAACCGTTTGACGGTATGGATTACACCGATGAGGATGATGATGAAGACGATATGCCACAGAACGGAAGGTCTCAGCAGGGAGCTGCCAATGCCAGGAAGGGGGCCGCTACGAAGGAGGTCGCTGACAAGCAGAGTGATACACCTGCCCTTGACCGCTTTGGCGTGGATCTTACGCTCTACGCCAAGGAGGGTAAGCTGGACCCTGTGGTGGGTCGGGAACGGGAGATTGACCGTGTGGCACAAATCCTGGGCCGACGCAAGAAGAACAATCCGATACTGGTGGGTGAAGCCGGTGTGGGTAAGACGGCCATTGTCGAGGGACTTGCTTTGCGTATTGCCGAGGAGAGAGTGCCCGCCGTATTGCTGAACAAGCGCATCGTGATGCTCGACATGTCGCTCGTGGTGGCTGGCACTAAGTTTCGCGGACAGTTTGAGGAGCGCGTCTGCGCCATCCTCAACGAACTGAAGCAGCATGACAACATCATCGTCTTCATCGACGAGGTCCATACGCTGATTGGTGCCGGAAGTGCTGCCGGTTCGATGGATGCCGCCAATATGCTCAAGCCGGCCTTGGCTCGTGGAGAGATGCAGTGTATTGGTGCCACCACGCTGAACGAATATAAGCAGAGTATCGAGAAGGATTCTGCCCTTGAACGCCGTTTCCAGAAAGTGCTTGTAGAACCTTCTACGGCTGAGGAAACACTTGATATACTGCATAATATCAAGCAGCGCTATGAGGAGCATCACAATGTGCTCTACACAGAGGAGGCCCTGGAGGCCTGTGTGAAGCTTACGCAGCGCTACATCAGCGACCGCTGTTTCCCCGACAAGGCGATTGATGCACTCGATGAAGCAGGTTCGCGTATGCATCTCTGTCATGTAGAGGTTCCAGCGGCTATTGTCCTGCAGCAGAAGCAGATTGCAGAAACCGACAACCTGCGTGCAGCAGCTGTGGCTGCCCAGAATTATGAACTGGCAGCCAGCTATCGCGACAAGACTAAGGAATTGACCGTAGAGTTGGAAAAGATGAAGACCGACTGGAAAGAAAATCGTCAGGAGGAGCGCAAGACAGTGGGTGAAGAGGAGATTGCCCAGGTGGTCTCCATCATGTCGGGGGTTCCCGTGCAGCGTGTGGCACAGAGCGAAGGCGCTCGTCTGGCCGGTATGAAGCAGGAACTGCAAAGCAAGGTGATTGCTCAGGATGCTGCTATTGATAAGGTGACCAAAGCCATCTTGCGCAGCCGCCTCGGACTGAAAGACCCCAACCGCCCCATCGGCACATTTCTCTTCCT
>JBJEKS010000304.1:0-2860 GCA_051878755.1 Bacteroides sp.
TTCTCGTCCACCATCTCGTCGGGGATACCACCGGCAAGTTCTGCAAAGTTCTTAAGAAAATAAGTCAGTATGGTGGAATTGAACAATGGGGTGCCATTCACCATAAAACGATACCCGTCGTAGTTGTTGAGAATGATGGTCCATAGTTCTTCGAATGAGGCTTGAGGGCCATACTCTGAGATGACGAAACGCAGATAGTCTGCCGTTTCCTGATGGGTGAATCCCAGCATATTTACAAACTCTGGCTTTAGCGTCAGCATCTCCGCAATATTGAATCCGCTCGTCAGGTCGTCCATCGTCACGGGGAGCACTCCCGTACAGAAGCAGGTGCGGATGATGCCCTCTCCTATCCCGGCCTTGATGACCTTGAAGAAGGTACGCAGGAAGCTCTCGCCCGTGGTCACGTCCTCGTACATCGAGTCGTTGTACTCCACGAGAAGCTGATTGGTGAAGTTGTCGTACTCGTCTATCAAGATATAAAGAGGAGGTAGCTGGTGGGAAGAGATATAATCCATCAGCTCAGCTAGCATCTGTGAGGCATTGCCGTCTGACTGGAATGTGAAGTCGCCAAAGAGGTCACGGTTATGAGCTACAGCGATTCTCACCGGCCCACAGTTGAGCAGATGGAAATTCTTCTCCAACTCATCCTTGTCACGCGACATAGACATCTTAGAGAAATCATATCGCAGCACGATGTACTTGTTATGCTCAGGGGTGGGATTCTCCCCTATTGATGTCCCACCAAAGAGTACCTCAAAGCGGTCAGCCTTGGTGCGGTCATAGTAGTGGGCAAGCGTTGATACAAGCAGGCTCTTGCCAAACCTGCGAGGACGCAGGAACACGGGGGCCTTGTATCGCTCAAGCTTCCGGATATAAGCGGTCTTGTCGATGTAGTAGTAACCTCGTTCCCTGAGCTCTGCGAAATTGGCTATCGCATACGGTATCTTTATATCTGCCTCTGTCATAATCATGCAATGAATGATTTCCTTTGCAAAAATAGTATGCTTTTGGCAAACCACCAAACGATTTGCTGCTTTTTATTCCTTGCTGAGCAAAGCGAAAAACACCCAAATCATTGAAATATTATGTTATTTCTCTGACTTTTCTTGCTTACTATACAAAAGATGTGTATTTTTGCCCATGTGAGATATTAAACAAGTTATCCATACATGTATATAATGAAGGTAAGCCGACATCCGCTTGCAGCCATCAGACAATTTGCTACGTGAAATAAAATAGACTAAATAGAAACGAAAAGTAACTCATGAGTGCATTGACTGTATTATATCTGGTACTCCCCTTCCCTGTTGCATTCATTCTGCATGATGCAGAGGAGGTTGTAGTGCAGCACCGTTGGATGTTAAACCATAAGGAGCGTTTGATTGCAAAATTTCCGAAGATGACAAAATTGGTGGAACATCTTTCCAGCCTTACGACCAAGGCATTTGCCGTTGCTGCGATAGAAGAACTGGTGGTTCTCCTTGTGGCAACGGCTTATGTACTGGTGGGTGGAGCTTACTCTGTGCAGATATGGTCGGCACTTTTCATGGCGTTCTCCATCCATTTGCTGGTACACATAGGGCAAGCTATCATTTTGAGAGGATATGTTCCTGGACTTGTCAGCACGATTCTGCTACTACCCTATTCCTTCATAGCTATGCAAAGCATCTGGAATGCAATGAGTGGAATGGAACTAGTTGCCTGGGGAATAATCGGTGTAATTTTTATGGTAGCAAACCTTAGGTTTGCCCATGCAGTTTCTTTACTTTTGTCGCGTAATAAGCTGAAATGATAAGATGATAGTACTGGCATTTGATTCGTTCAAGGGGTGTCTCTCGGCTCGGGAGGCTTGTCGGGCGGCTGCAGTTGGGGTGACTGCGGTGTGCCCTGGGGAGCAGGTCGTAGAGCTGCCGCTGAGTGATGGCGGTGAGGGATTGGTGAGCTGTGTGGAACGGCTGCTTCCTGTTCAACGGATTCAGGTGAAGGTGCATGGGCCGCTCATGGAGCCTGTGGAGGCGCTATATGCCTGTTCGGCGGATGGACGAACGGCCTATATGGAGATGGCTGCAGCCAGTGGACTGACGCTGGTGCCAGTGGAGCGACGTAATCCGATGCTGACCACCACCTATGGTGTGGGTGAGATGATAGCGGATGCTGTAGGGCGCGGGTGCGAACAGCTCGTGATGGGCATTGGCGGAAGTGCTACCTGTGATGCAGGGCAAGGGATGCTTCAGGCACTACACGACTGTGGATGTTGGCCCGTGAAGTGCCACACCGTGGTGGCTTGCGATGTGGATAATCCGCTCTACGGTCTCCAAGGGGCTGCCTACATCTTTGCGCCTCAGAAGGGAGCCACCCCTGAACAGGTGGTGGAGCTGGATGGCCAGCTTCGCGAATTTGCCCGTCGCACGGAGCTTGATGGGGTGGCTTCACGCGCGTTGGCACTGCATCCAGGTGCCGGTGCCGCTGGAGGATTGGGCTATGCGCTGCTGGCTTATCTGAAGGCAGAGCTTCGCTCGGGCATCGACATTATGCTGGATTTGGCCCGCTTTGACCAAATGATAGCAGAGGCCGACTTAGTCATCACGGGCGAAGGGAAGTCGGACAATCAGACGCTGATGGGCAAGGTGCCCCATGGTGTGTTGAAGCGTTGCAAGTCGGCGGGCGTACCGGTGTGGCTACTCTCGGGAGCAATCGATGATGCGCAAGGGGCACTGGCCCGTGAGTTCAACCTCGTGAGGAGCATCAACGAAAACGACCATCGCCCCTTGGAGCAGCTGTTGCAACCTCAAGTGGCGATGGCCAATATGCAGCAGAGCGTGAAGCAACTGCTCCAACTCATGCGAAGATAATCATGCGA
>JBJEKS010000304.1:2960-7375 GCA_051878755.1 Bacteroides sp.
AGATAAATCACTTAAGACTCATCAATCCTTGCTTATCTCTATCACCTCTGCATCTTCAATGTCATCATCAGCAGCAGATGAAGAGACGCTGGCTTGCGTACCCGAGGCAGCCTGTGCAGAAGCAGAACTAGAGGAAGCACTGGCAGAGAATCCCTGAGCCTCCTTCTTGCGCAACAGCAGCTGGCTGATAAGCTCCTGCAAGGCATAGAAGAGGCTGGCACCTCCGATGATGAGGAAGGCTGTGCGTTGCACCCCTCCTGGATTAAACAGGGCCACCAATCCGGCCAGCAGAATCAGCACGGGCACGACATAATAATAAAGAGAAACCCGCTTCCACGAACGGGCCAGCTGCAGCCAAGACAACTGCTGCACACCGCCCACCAACAGGATAAAGCCCAACACGTAGGTGAGCAACGTAGCAAAGAAGTCGGGCATGATAATCAGCCAAAGTCCGAACAGCAGACTGCCAATCCCCATGATGGGCAAGGTCACCCCACTCTTCTTGCCGGCCAGATAGATGCCTAGACTGATCATGGCAGGCAAAGTAAACAACACGCCGATAGCCATCACAAAATAGTTGCTGGCATCGTCGGGGAACAGCACCAAAAGCAGTCCCACAGCAAAGGCAAACGCGATGCGAATCCACGGAGCCGAAAAACGAACACTTACATTCATATCTTTTTTTTTAAGTTACAAGCTCTTTTTTTAGCTACAAGCTACAAGTATTACTACCTATAACCGCTACAACAGGCTTTAGGTTCGGCGAAGATACGGCTTTTAGCTAGAAAATGAAACTTTTTTGCCCATAAATCGAAAAAAAAACAGGAAAAACGTTTGGCGTTTCCAATAATCTGCATACATTTGCAGCGTCGTTAAGACAAAACAAGTTGAAATTAAAAACAAAGAATCAATAGAAAAAAGACAATGAACGCAATGATGAACAATACATATTGGTGGTGGCATCCGTTACAACTCAAAAAGTCGTAAGGGAGCAGCGCTCGTATGTATCCATCAGATAACTCCTCGGAATGAGCCCTGTCGCACTTGCGGCGGGGCTCATTCCTTTTTTTATGCACTTTCAAACAAAAAACATCACATCAATATGGAAAAGCAAACAGACATGCAGACAACGCCTACCCCACTTGATTTCCTGGTAGATAGCGAAGGGTACTATGGCGAATTCGGTGGTGCCTATATCCCCGAAATACTCCATCAAT
The DNA here is from genome assembly GCA_051878755.1 of Bacteroides sp. GTDB lineage: Bacteria > Bacteroidota > Bacteroidia > Bacteroidales > Bacteroidaceae > Bacteroides. The sequence continues at coordinate 4,178 of JBJEKS010000304.1, forward strand.
GTGTGGAGAACCTGCGGCAGAATTACCTGAAGGTCATTCAGAGTGAGGAGTTTAAGCAGGAGTTCAATCAGCTGCTTCGCGACTATGTGGGCCGCCCTTCCCCACTCTATCTGGCCAAGCGACTCAGCGAGCGCTACGGCTGCAAGATTTACCTGAAGCGTGAAGACCTTAACCATACGGGAGCGCACAAAATCAACAACTCTATCGGTCAGGTGCTCTTGGCACGACGCATGGGCAAACGACGCATCATTGCCGAGACGGGTGCCGGTCAGCATGGCGTAGCCACAGCCACGGTTTGCGCGTTGATGAACATGGAGTGTGTGGTCTATATGGGCAAGACCGACGTGGAGCGTCAGCACGTCAACGTGGAGAAGATGAAGATGCTCGGTGCCACCGTGGTGCCCGTGACCAGCGGCAACATGACGCTCAAGGATGCCACCAATGAGGCCATTCGCGACTGGTGCTGCCATCCGCAAGACACTTATTACGTGATAGGCTCCACCGTAGGGCCTCACCCCTATCCCGACATGGTGGCCCGTCTGCAATCGGTCATCAGCGAGGAGATCAAGCGTCAGCTGCTGGAGCAGGAGGGACGCGAATGTCCTGATTACCTGATGGCTTGCGTGGGTGGAGGCAGCAATGCCGCAGGCACCATCTACCACTACATCAACGACCCACGCGTGCAGATCGTGCTGGCCGAGGCCGGTGGAAAAGGCATCGACAGCGGAATGACTGCCGCAACGATTGCCTTGGGCAAACTCGGTATCATCCATGGAGCCAAGACCTACGTGATACAGAATGAAGATGGTCAGATTGAGGAGCCCTACTCCATTTCTGCCGGACTCGACTACCCTGGTATCGGCCCCATGCACGCCAACTTGGCCAAGCAGAAACGGGCCATCATCCTCCCCGTGAACGACGATGAAGCGCTTCGAGCCGCTTACGAACTGACGCGCTTGGAAGGCATCATACCGGCCCTGGAGAGTGCCCACGCCCTGGGAGCCCTACCGAAGATGCACTTCAAGCCCACCGATGTGGTAGTTCTCACCGTCTCCGGCCGAGGTGACAAGGACATGGATACCTACTTGAAAGCTACAAGTGATAGTTATGAGTAGGAACAGAACCTTATCCCTAATCCCTTATCCCTAATCACTAATCATTAATCACTAGAAAAAAATGAACTACCGTTATACTACCGCTACCCGTACGTTGATTGGCGACTTGCATACACCCGTCAGTACCTACCTCAAGTTGCGCGACCTCTTTACACAGAGCGCGCTCATGGAGAGCTCCGACTACCACGGCTCGGAAAACAACCGTTCGTTCATCGGACTCTGCCCCATCGCCTCGGTCAGCATCGAGCATGGTGAGGCTCACTTCCGCTTTCCCGATGGATGTCGCGAGATGCACCCCATCACCACCCACTATCGCGTAGAACATGCCTTGCGCGACTTCCTCAGCCGCTTCAGTGTGGAGGGAGAGTACAGCAACTACTGCGGACTCTATGGCTACACCTCGTTCAATGCCGTACGCTACTTCGAGGAGATTCCCGTGAAGGACAGTCGGGAGTCGAAGAACGATGCCCCCGACATGCTCTATATCCTCTACCGTTACCTCGTCATCTTCAACGATTTCCGCAACGAGCTGATGCTGCTGCAGATGCTGACGCCGGAGGAGAAGGAGAACCTCGACTACCTGCAGCGGGCCATCCACAACCGCAACTTTACGGCATACGACTTCAAGGCCGTAGGTCCCGTCACCTCACCCCTTACCGACGAGGAGCACAAGGCCAATATCCGCCGAGGTATTGCCCACTGCCTGCGAGGTGACGTGTTTCAGATTGTGCTCTCGCGTCGCTTCGTGCAGCAGTTTCAGGGCGATGACTTCAAGCTCTACCGTGCCCTCCGCAGCATCAACTCCTCTCCTTACCTCTTCTACTTCGACTTTGGCGGCTTCCGCATCTTTGGCTCCTCGCCCGAGACCCACTGCCGCATCGATGGACGGAAGGCCACCATCGACCCCATTGCGGGAACGACGAAACGCACGGGCGACCCTGTGCAGGATGCCCTCAACGCCCAATACCTGCACGATGACCCCAAGGAGAATGCCGAACACGTGATGCTGGTGGATCTGGCTCGCAACGACCTCTCGCGCAACTGTCACGACGTGCAGGTGGAGTTCTACAAGGAGATGCAGTACTACAGCCATGTGATTCATCTGGTGAGTCGCGTCAGTGGCACGCTTGATGAAGGCGTTGACCCCATTAAGGCCTTCATCGACACCTTCCCCGCAGGTACCTTGAGCGGAGCCCCCAAGGTGCGTGCCATGCAGCTCATCAGCGAGATAGAGCCGCACAACCGAGGTGCCTATGGTGGTTGCGTAGGCTTCATCGGCATCAACGGTGACCTGAATCAAGCCATCACGATACGCACCTTCGTGAGCCGCAACAGCACACTCTGGTTCCAAGCCGGAGGAGGCATTGTGGCCAAGAGCAACGAGGAGTATGAACTGCAGGAGGTGAACAACAAACTCGGAGCCCTACGAAAGGCCATCTCCATTGCTGAGAATGAATTTGAATAATGACCACATTGAATAATGACCACAAATTAATGAAGATAGCCATATGAAAATCTGTATCATAGACAATTACGACTCCTTCACCTACAACCTCTCCCACTTGGTGAAGCAGCTGGGGGCCGAGGTGACGGTACTCCGCAACGACCGCTTTACGTTGCCCCAGCTCAAGCCTTTCGACAAACTGATTCTCTCCCCAGGTCCCGGAATCCCTTCGGAAGCCGGATTGCTCCTCGACGTCATCCGCAGCTATGCCGACAGCAAGCCCATGCTCGGTGTCTGTCTCGGTGAGCAGGCCATTGGTGAAGCCTTTGGTGGAAAGCTCACCAACCTGAGCGATGTATTCCATGGCGTACAGACGCCTATTGATATCGTAGCCGATGACCCGCTGTTTGCCGGACTTCCCCAGAAGATAGAGGTGGGTCGCTACCATTCGTGGGTCGTTGACCGCACCGATTTCCCCGATTGTCTGGAAGTAACCGCCTTAAGCAGTGAAGGCTACATCATGGCCTTGCGCCACCGCCACTACCCCATCCACGGCATCCAGTTCCATCCCGAATCGGTCCTCACCCCCCAAGGCAAGCAGATGATAAGCAACTGGCTAAATCACTAACCACTAATCAC
>JBJEKS010000305.1:0-7297 GCA_051878755.1 Bacteroides sp.
AGGGCCGGGTGCTGACCCACCTGGCTATGGTGCAGATACCCACCTATCCCAAGCTGCTCTTCTTCTCGGATGCGGCGGTCATCCCGCGCCCCACACTGCAGCAGCGCATCGAGATGATATGGTACGCCATCCGCGCCTGCCGCAGCTTCGGCATTGAGCAGCCGCGCATCTCGCTCATCCACTGCTCCGAGAAGGTAAGCCCCAAGTTTCCCCATTCACTCGACTACGTCAACATCGTCCAGCTGGCCGAGGCGGGCGAGTTTGGCGACGTGATTATCGACGGGCCGCTCGACGTGAAGACCTCCTGCGAGAAGAGCAGCAGCGAGATTAAAGGCATCGTCTCGCCCATCAACGGCGAGGCCGACGTGCTCATCTTCCCCAACATCGAGTCGGGCAACGCCTTCTACAAGACCGTCTCCCTCTTCTGCCATGCCGACATGGCTGGCCTCCTGCAGGGGCCCATCTGCCCCGTGGTGCTCCCCTCGCGCAGCGACTCGGGCCTCTCCAAGTATTACAGCATCGCCATGGCTTGCCTCACCGCCCCTTGCAACGGGCAAGCCGCTCAACCTACTCAACCCACTGAACAACCTTGCCCCACTAACCATCCTTGTCCCACTAATCATCCCTGACCCCTATGCATATCCTAGCCATCAACCCCGGTTCGACCTCTACGAAGATAGCGGTGTATGAGGACGAGAAGCCTCTGTTGGTCACCACCCTGCGCCATTCGGTGGAGGAGCTGGCCCCCTTTCCGCGCGTGATTGACCAGTTTGAGTTCCGCAAGGAGCTTGTGCTCCGCTCGCTCGAGGAGCATCACATCCCCTTTCAGTTTGATGCCATCATCGGCCGCGGCGGATTGCTCAAGCCCATTGCGGGTGGTGTCTATGAGGTGAACGACGCGATGCTCAACGACATCACCCACGCCCTGCGCAAACATGCCTGCAACCTGGGGTGTCTGATTGCCTCCGAGCTGGCCGCCCTGTTGCCCGGTTGCCGTGCCTTCATCGCCGACCCGGGCGTGGTGGATGAGCTGGAAGAGGTGGCCCGCATCACGGGCTCGCCGCAGATGCCGGTCACGGTCATCTGGCATGCACTCAACCAGCGGGCCATCGGTCGCCGCTTTGCTGCCGACTGCACCCGTAGGCATCCCGAACGTCCCGTGAAGTACGAGGAGCTGAACCTGGTCATCTGCCACCTGGGAGGCGGCGTGTCGGTAGGTACGCACCGTCAGGGCCGCGCCATCGACGTGCCCAATGCCCTGGATGGCTCAGGCCCCTTCTCGCCCGAACGGGCAGGCACGCTCCCTGCAGGTCAGCTGATCGACCTCTGTTGCTCAGGGCGCTACACGCGCGAAGAACTGAAGAAACGCATCCAGGGACATGCAGGACTTGCCGCCCATCTGGGCACGACTGACGTGCAGGAGGTGGAGCGCCGCATCGCCGCCGGCGACGAACATGCCCGCCTGATACTCGACGCGATGATTTATCAGATAGCCAAGACCATCGGCGGGGCCGCTGTAGTACTCTACGGCAAGGTGGATGCCATCCTGCTGACGGGTGGCATGGCCCATTCGGAGTACATCACGAGCCGCCTCCGCGAGCGGGTGCAGTTCCTGGCTCCCGTCCACATCTACCCGGGCGAGGACGAGCTGGAAGCCCTGGCCCTCAACGCCCTAGGCGCCCTCCGCGGCGAGCTGCCCGTGAAAGAGTACCGATAATTTGTATTTTCAATAGGAGTCCCTGTTTCAGTCCCTGATGAGCCAGAGCCTCATCAGGGGGTCGTCGATGTAATAGCGTGCATCCCCGGAGCTGACCAGGTGGTAATCGATCAGTTTCTTTGTCGAGGTCTGTACGCTGCTCGACGAGCGTAGATTATGCTTCTTGATGAACTTCATCGAGGTGATTTGCGAGGCGTTTCCCTCGTGGGCGATGGCATAGAGCAGCTCCTTTTGGGGCAGCGTCAAGCGTGAAAGGGTTTCGCCAAAACGGTGATTCGCATCAAGAACCATCTGATGGATGACCTGTTGCACATCGGCAGTCGTCCCACAGCCCTGAGGATCCACTAGATTGAAGAGCTCATGACAGATTTTCTGTATATAATAGGTATTACCGCCAAATGTCTCGTAGGCCAGCTGGATGGCATCCGGTTGAACCGCTTTATTGAATTTGCTGAAAAGCCGGTCGGCAAATGCGATGTATTTGTCAAGGGGGATTACCTCGAGGCTCATCAGGTCAGCACTGTGGTAGAAGGGGTGTGCCTTTTCGGTGAACATCGCCGTGATGAGATGCCTTTCACTTCCCGAAAAGATGAATGAGGCATTGCTGCATCGTTGGATATGCGTGCGGAGTATGGCTTCCATGTTCTTTTCCGGGTAATAGCAGATTTGCTGGAACTCATCTATGGCCACGAGGCATCGTTTCTCCGCCTCTTCCAGGCAGCTGAAAATCTCTTCCAGCGTGTAGAGTGGGTTGACTATATCGCCCAGGGAGAGTGAAAAAGTGGGCAGATTGGTCAAAGGGTCGTAGCCGAAGTTGCCATTGATACTCTTCAAGGTATTTACTACGCTCTTTATAGCCTTTTCGCCTCTACGGGCGGCTTGATCGAAGACCGCTTTGCCCAGCACGTAGGCGAATTCATGGGCACTCGATGTGCGCAAGATGTCCACGGTAATGGGGATGGTTGAGGATTTGATTTCCTCCTTGTCCAAACAGAAATCAATCAACTTGCTTTTACCCAAACGTCGGGGCGACATGATGACCATATTTTCACCGCTCGTCATGCAATCTATCACTCTTTTAGCCTCCTGCTCCCGATCGCAGAAGTACTCAGGCCTGATATAGCCGGTTACTATAAAGGGATTCTCCATAAGCTTCAATCACTATAATTATCTTTAGCCGAGGCAAATATACGACATTCTTTTCATTATGCAAAACGCATTATGTAATTTTCATAATGTATTTTTCATAATGGTTGTTTATTTATCAGGGGCATTTGCGCTGAGTTGTTCATAAAAGAGTACCGATAATTTGTATTTTTCAATAAGAATACTTATTTTTTGCTCCCGATTTTCTTGGAAAATCCGAAGTACTACTCCCGATTTTTCAAGAAAATCGGGAGTAGAAATGAAAAATCAACACGTTCGATAAAACGTAAACGTCCTTTATTCAAATGGTTTCCTGCTCTGATGAATTTTCCCGCATTTGGAAGTTGCTAGGCGCTGACCAAATGCGGGATTTTTTACATGTCGGTGTTTGCTTTTGTGGGGTCTGACTGCTTAGAGGAAAAGCCCGTCGGCAGTCACTTCGCTTTGCACCTGGTTCCAATAGCTGTTGTGAGCCACTCCTGTGGTGGTAATCAGCGTGAGATGCAGGGTGCAGCGGGTTTCTGTGGCTTGGCGGAATGCCTCTATCTTGTGCTGCAGGTTGGCGGCATAGGCTTTGTCGATGACGAATGTGTCGTTGCAGAACTTCATCTCACAGATGTTGATGAGGTTGTCGCCACGTACGATAAGCAGGTCTATCTGGGCATCCTCCCCTTTCCATGAGCAGACATTGGACACTATGCCGCTGATACCCAGGGCCTGCTTGATTTGAGGCACGTGTTGCAGACATACCCGTTCGAAGGCGATACCCCGCCAGGCATAGTGCTCGCCTGTCAGGTAGGTGTGACTCCAATACAGCTCGTCGCTGAAGGCGTTTTTCTTGATGCAGTGATAATAGAAGAGGGTATAGCTGTCGAGCAGCTGGTAGAGCGCCTGTTTGCTTTGTTTGCCAAATGGCACGTATTGGCGCAGGAATCCGCACTCCTCCAGCTCTTCCAGTATTTTGGTGAAGGTTCCGCCATCCGTTAGCTTGGTCAGTTTGATAAGCTCCTCGCGTGTCATGCCTGATTTACGGCGGGTCAATGCCTCGACCACTTTCAGGTAGTTATCCGGTGAGCGGAACAGCGTGTGGTAGAGCGCCTGGAATTCGTCTTTCAGGGAGGCATTCTCGCTGAAAAACAGTTGGTCGATGTTTTGGCAGACGCTGTAACCACGCTTCATGAAGCTCCAATAGTAAGGGATTCCGCCCAGTATCATGTAGCTCTCCAGCAGCTCTTTCCGCCCCATGGCAAGTCCTGTCGCTTGGGCATATTGCTCACATTCGGCCAGGGTGAAGGGGTTGACCTTAATCTTCTCGGTGATGCGTCCGCGCAGTCCTTGGTAATCTTTCAGCAGGTGGTGGGTTATCCATGAAGTGGCACTACCGCATACAATCAATACAATGTCTTTCTCGGGTCGGCCAGTTGCCCAGCCATTCCAGAAATGCTCAAGGGCTCCTATCAGGTTGGATTTAGGGGTTTCCATCCAGGGCAGTTCGTCGATGAAGATGACCTTTTTACCTGCAGGCGCTTGGGTGAGGTGCGCCTTCAGTAGGTCGAACGCGTCAAACCAGTTTTTAGGGATGGGGCATCTGCTCATCCCCGCTGCCTGGAGTGAATCGCGGAAAGCCCGGAGCTGTTCGCGATAATTGCCTGAGGCTACTCCGGTATGGTGGAAGGCGAATTGATAATGAAACGTTTCACGAATCAGGTAGGTCTTCCCCACGCGACGTCGCCCGTAAACGACACAAAATTGCGGCTCCTCCTTGGCAAGCAACGAGAGCAACGTCTTTTGTTCAGCAGTTCTTCCTATAAGCATAAGGCGTTCTTTTTTTAGTTTCCGCTGCAAATATAGGAAAAAAGTGTCTATCCTCAGCGGAAAGTACCCTTTTTTATATAGTTTCCGCTGGGAATAGACACTTTTTGGCCTTATCCGCTGAAATGGTGGTCGCTCTTTTTCTTGAAATATTCTCTGCTTGACTTGCTGGGGAATGAAAACATTTCCTACCTTTGCAGGCAGCAAACAACTCAAAATAAAAAGAATGAAGAAATTATTCCTATTGGCAGCCTTTGCGCTGACCGCCATGCTGACACAGGCTCAGCAGGCATTGTGGGGTGGCTCGCAGATTGTCTCCCCCGAGATTCACGACAACAACACGGTGACCTTCCGCCTCAAGGCACCCAAAGCTGTCAAGGTGCAAGTGACGGGCGACTTCCTCCCCACGCAGAAGATCAAGACCCCCTTCGGCGAGTTTGATGGCCCTGGCGCTGCCGACCTCGTGGAGAAGGAGGGCGTATGGGAATGGACAACGCCCGAACCGCTGAAGCCCGAGCTCTACAGCTACACCTTCCTGGTGGATGGCTTGCGCATCAACGACCCCTCCAACGTCTATATGATCCGCGACGTGCAGAGCGTGACCAACGTCTTCATCATCGGCGGTGAGCGTGCCGACCTCTATAAAGTGAATGATGTGCCTCATGGCACCGTCAGCAAGGTGTGGTACAACAGCCCTACGGCGGGCATGAAGCGCCGCATGACCGTCTATACGCCGGCCGGCTACGAGGATAGCGGCAAGCGTTACCCCGTCTTCTACCTGCTGCACGGCATGGGTGGCGATGAGAACGCCTGGAGCGAACTGGGTCGCGCGGCGCAGATTCTCGACAACCTGATTGCACAGGGCAAGGCGAAGCCCATGATTCTGGTGATGACCAACGGCAACATCTCGCAGGAGGCCGCACCGGGTGAAACCAGCAACGGCTTCGTAGCGCCCAGCATGCAGTTGCCCAAGACCATGGAGGGCTCATTTGAAGCCGCCTTCCCCGACGTAGTGAAGTACATCGACAGCCACTACCGCACCATCCGGAGCAAGAAGGCGCGCGCCATTGCCGGCCTCTCGATGGGTGGCTTCCATTCGCTGCACATCTCCAAGCAGAACCCCGACATGTTCGACTACGTAGGCCTCTTCTCCGCCGCCATCCTGCCCGACCAGAAGATGGATTCGCCCATCTACCAGGATTTCGAGGCCAAGTTGGCCACCCAGTTTGCCAAGAAGCCCGCGCTCTACTACATCGCCATCGGCAACACCGACTTTCTCTACAAGGCCAACTGCGACTACCGCAAGCTGCTCGACGAGAAGGGCTACAAGTACGAGTACTTCGAGACGGGCGAAGGCCACATCTGGAAGAACTGGCGCATCTACCTCACCGAGTTTGCCCCGAAGCTGTTTTAGTTTTTTGGGTCTTCGTCCATTTCGTTGAAGGCATCTTTTGCTGTAGGGGCGAAAAATTTTCCGCCCCTACAGATAGGAGAGTACATTCCACTAAATTGCATTAGAACCGTTTTCCCTTGCAGATTCCAAAGCTTATCACTACCTTTGTCCGCTGTAAACACAATAAAAACATAAAACAATTACAAAACCATGAAAAGAGTATTTCTCTCTCTGCTGGCAGCAGCCAGCTTGCTTACAGCAACAGCGCAGGCGCAACAGAAGCCTGCCATCCCCCGTGACAATCAAATCGAACAGCGCATCGAGCAGCAGCTCAAGAAGATGACCCTCGACGAGAAGGTGGGGCAGATGTGCGAACTCACCATCGACGTCATCCAGAAACGAGGCGAGGGCTTCCAGATTGATGAGGCTAAGCTCGACTCGGTCATCACCAAATACAAGGTCGGCTCCATCCTCAACGTGCCCAACTCGCTGGCCGTGAGTGTCGATGAGTGGCAGCGCATCATCAAGCGCATCCAGGAGAAGTCGATGAAGGAGATCGGCATCCCCTGCGTCTATGGCGTTGACCAGATACACGGTACCACCTACACCCTGGGCGGCACGCTCTTCCCCCAAGGCGTCAACATGGGTGCCGCCTTCAACCGCGCCCTGACGCGCGAAGGTGCCCGCATCTCGGCTTACGAGACGAAGGCAGGGAGCATTCCCTGGACCTTTGCGCCTGTGACCGACCTGGGTCGTGACCCTCGCTGGCCGCGCATGTGGGAGAACTACGGCGAAGATTGCTACCTCAACGCCGAGATGGGTCGCGAGTCGGTGCTCGGTTTCCAGGGCGACGACCCCAACCACATCGACAAGTACCACGTGGCCGCCTGCATGAAGCACTTCATGGGTTACGGCGTGCCCGTGAGCGGTAAGGACCGCACCCCCTCCAGCATCACCCCGCAGGACATGCGAGAGAAGCACTTCGCCCCCTACCTGGAGATGGTGCGCCACGGTGCCCTCTCGGTGATGATCAACTCGGCCATGAACAACGGCCTCCCCTTCCATGCCAACTACGAACTGCTCACGCAGTGGCTCAAGGAGGACCTCAACTGGGATGGTATGGTGGTGACCGACTGGGCCGACATCAACAACCTCTACAGCCGCGACCACATCGCCAAGGACAAGAAAGAGGCCATCAAGCTGGCCATCAACGCCGGTATCGACATGTC
>JBJEKS010000306.1:0-7250 GCA_051878755.1 Bacteroides sp.
TAGAATACATGCCTGTCACGCATGGGGTCACGGGTTCGAGTCCCGTACGCACCGCGGTAACCTTGCAGTTTGGTACTGCAAGGTTATTTTTTTGCCCAAATCGGAACAACCTATTGTATTTTTCTCTACTTTTGGAGCCGCAAAATATATAGGCTTCGCAGAAGCCAGTCAATAGTAAAAATGTAACGCTTATGTTTGATTCCATCGTCCGGTTCTCTGTCCGGAAAAAACTATTCGTAGGCCTCACCACCCTCTTCCTGCTGTTGGGCGGTCTCTACGCCATGGTGACGCTCCCCATCGATGCGGTGCCCGACATCACCAACAACCAGGTGCAAATCGTCACCATCTCCCCCACCCTGGCCCCTCAGGAGGTAGAGCAACTCATCACCTTCCCCATCGAGATAGCTATGAGCAACATCATGAATGTGGAGGAGATACGCTCCGTGAGCCGCTTCGGACTGTCGCTCGTCACCGTGGTCTTCAAGGAGAGCGTACCCACGCTACAGGCCCGTCAGCTCATCAGCGAACAGATACAGACCGTGGCGGGCGAGATTCCTACAGAACTGGGTACACCGGAGATGATGCCCGTGACCACAGGCCTGGGTGAAATCTATCAATATACGCTCGACGTGGCACCTGGTTACGAGAAGCGCTACGATGCCATGGAGCTGCGCACCATTCAGGACTGGATCGTGAAGCGCCAGCTCTCGGGCATACCTGGCATTGTGGAAATCAACAGCTTCGGTGGCAACCTCAAGCAGTATGAGGTGGCTATGGACCCCGATGCGCTCTACTCCCTCAACATCACCATCGGCGAAGTGTTTGAAGCGCTCAACCGCAACAACCAAAACACCGGAGGCAGCTACATCGAGAAGGCCAACCGTGCCTACTACATCCGCTCGGAAGGCATGATCAGCTCGCTGCATGACATCGAGCAGGTGGTGGTGGCCAACCGCAACGGCATCCCTATCCACGTGAGCGACATCGGCAAGGTGCGCCTGGGAAGCGCCAAACGGTTTGGTGCCATGACCATCGACGGCAAAGGGGAATGTGTGGGCGGTATCGCCATGATGCTCAAAGGAGCTAATGCCAACGTAGTGACCGCCGAGCTGGAGAAGCGCGTGGCACAGGTGCAGAAGATGCTGCCCGAAGGTGTCCGCATCGCTCCCTACCTGAACCGCTCCGAGCTGGTGAACCGCAACATCTCCACCGTCATCCGCAACCTCATCGAGGGAGCCATCATTGTCTTCCTCGTACTGATCATCTTCCTGGGCAACGTGCGTGCCGGACTGATTGTGGCCTCGGTCATCCCGCTGGCCATGCTCTTCGGCTTCATCATGATGCGGCTGTTTGGGGTATCGGCCAACCTGATGAGCCTCGGTGCCATAGACTTCGGTATCGTGGTGGATGGCTCCATCGTCATCCTGGAAGGCATCCTGGCCCACCTCTACAGCAAGCGGCTCAGTGGTCGTCAGCTGAGTCATGAAGAGATGGATAAGGAAGTGGAGCGGGGAGCAGGACGCGTAGTGCGCTCAGCCACCTTTGCTGTAGCCATCATCCTGATTGTCTTCTTCCCCATCCTGACGCTGAGTGGCATCGAGGGGAAATACTTTACCCCCATGGCCAAGACCCTGGTGTTCTGTATCGTAGGTGCCCTGATTCTCTCGCTCACCTACGTTCCCATGATGGCCTCGCTCTTCCTGAAGCGTCAGATACTCAGCACGCCCACCTTTGCCGACCGCTTCTTTGAATGGCTCTCCTCACGGTACATGCGGCTGCTCAACGCCAGCCTCCGCCGTGCCGGAATGACCGTAGGCATTGCCTTTTCAGCACTGGCCGTGAGCCTGCTGCTCTTCACACGGCTGGGAGCTGAGTTTATCCCCACGTTGGACGAAGGCGACTTTGCCATGCAGATGACGCTACCGGCGGGAAGCTCACTCACAGAAAGCATCGAAGTGTCGAAACTGGCTGAGAAACGACTGATGGAGCAGTTCCCCGAAATCAGCCATGTGGTAGCCAAGATTGGTACCGCCGAAGTTCCCACCGACCCGATGGCCGTGGAGGATGCCGACGTGATGATTGTGATGAAACCCTTCAAGGAGTGGACCAGTGCCAGCAGCCGTGCCGAAATGGTAGAGAAGATGAAGCAGGCACTTGAGCCCCTCAGCAACAGGGCGGAGTTCAACTTCTCACAACCCATCCAGCTGCGCTTCAACGAGCTGATGACGGGTGCAAAGGCGGACATTGCCGTAAAACTCTACGGCGAGGAGATGGAGGAGCTCTATGCCAAGGCCAAGGAGGCCGCTACGTACATCGAAAAGATTCCGGGGGCCTCGGATGTCATCGTGGAGCAGGCCATGGGACTACCACAACTCGTGGTACACTACCATCGCGACAAGATAGCACGCTACGGCATCAACATCGAAGAGCTGAACAACCTGGTACGTACCGCCTATGCGGGCGAAGCCACGGGTGTGGTGTTTGAGAACGAACGACGATTCGACCTGGTGCTGCGACTGGACTACGATAAGGTTCGCGACCTCAACCTCAACAAACTCTTTGTACGCACGAGCGATGGCATACAGATACCCGTAAGTGAAGTGGCCTCCATCGACCTGATAGATGGCCCGCTGCAGATAAACCGCGATGCCACGAAACGGCGCATCGTCATCGGTGTGAACGTGCGCGATGCCGACATCCAGCAAGTGGTCAGCCAGATACAGGCCACCCTGGAGAAGAACATCAAGCTGAAGCCAGGCTATACCTTCACCTACGGCGGACAGTTTGAGAACCTGCAGAATGCCATCCGCACGCTGCTCGTCGTTATCCCCGTGGCGCTGATGCTCATCCTGCTGCTGCTCTTCTTCGCCTTCAAGTCGGTGACCTACACGCTGGTGGTGTTCAGCACGGTGCCTCTCTCCCTGATTGGCGGCATCCTGGCGCTCTATCTGCGCGGACTGCCCTTCAGCATCTCAGCCGGTGTGGGCTTCATTGCCCTGTTTGGCGTGGCCGTGCTCAACGGTATCCTAATGATAAACCACTTCCGCGAAGAGGCTCTCCATGGAGAGGAAGCGATGACCACGAAGCGTTTCCGCCTCTGCACCTCACGCGTCATAGCCCGAAGTTGCCCCCACCTGCTGCGCCCTGTCTTCCTTACAGGACTCGTAGCCTCACTGGGCTTTGTACCCATGGCCATCGCCACCTCAGCCGGTGCCGAGGTGCAACGTCCGTTGGCCACGGTAGTCATCGGCGGACTGATTGTCTCCACCCTACTCACGCTGATTATCATCCCTGTGCTCTACACTATGGTACATGCTTTCCCATTAATAAAGAAACAATTTTCACTCAAACGACTTATGAACAAATCACTTTTTCTTGCAGGTACGTTCCTCCTGCTGACGGCCTGCCAAAATAGCTCCACCCCAGAGAGCACTCCTGCCAATACCCCCACGGCCACAACCGAAGAGTCCACCAACAGCGAAGCGACACCGGTTGACGCCCTGAGCGGCGCTACGGCGAAAGCCAATCCGGCAGCCTTCAACGGCACCCTGATGATTCCCCCACAGCAACTGGCCACCATCACGCTGCCAATGGATGGCATCGTACGCCAGATATACCTGTTGCCTGGTACATACGCCCAACGAGGCACGCGCATAGCCGCCTTACAGAATCCCGAATTCATCGAACTGCAGCAGACCTACCTGGATAGTAAGGCGCAACTCGCCTTCCTGCAGGCCGAATATGAACGACAGAGCAACCTGGCACAGGCGGAAGTGGCCTCTCAGAAGCGACTTCAACAGGCCAAGGCCGACTACCTCTCCATGCAGAGCCGTATGCAAGCCTCACAAGCCCAGCTCCAGCTCCTCGGTGTGGATACCGAGAAACTGAGTCAAAGCGGCATCCAGCCCCTGCTGGAGATTAAGGCACCCATCAGCGGCTATGTGAGCCAGCTGCAAGCCAACCAAGGGAGCTACCTGCACGCAGGCGACCCACTCTGCAACGTGATTGATAAAAGCCATCTGCTGATACGCCTGATAGCCTATGAGAAAGACCTGACCGGTATTCATGAAGGTGACCAGCTGCGCTTTGAGGTGAATGGGTTGGGACATACTCATTTCCATGCCACCCTCATCTCCATCGGACAGCAGGTAGATGAGACCAACCGCTCCATCGAGCTGCTGGGCCGCGTAAAGGAGAACCATCCACAGTTCCGTCCTGGGATGTACGTCTCTGCCCAGATTGAGACTGAGCCATAATAAAACAGGAATAAATTACTTGCGAATCATCAAAACGCTCATCTCATAGAGCAGGTAGAGCGGAATGGATACCACGGCCAAGGTGAAGGGGTCGCCCGTAGGAGTGATGATGGCGGCAGCCACCACAATGAGTACAATGGCATGACGACGGTAGGTGCGGAGCGTCTGCCTGCGGATAAGGCCCAGCAGGGAGAGGAGCCACGTGACGAGCGGCAGCTCGAAGGCCAGTCCCATGCAGAGCACCAGCATCATGAAGTTGTCGATGTAGGAATTGAGCGAGATGACGTTGTCGATGGTGCTGCTCAGCTGATAAGTAGAAAGGAAACGGAGCGTCAGCGGATAGACCATGTAATAACCCACAAGCACGCCGACGTAGAACATGCCCGTGCCCAGCAGGAGGGCCTTCTTCACGCCACGTCGCTCGTGGGGATAGAGGGCCGGCTCGATAAAGCGCCATACCTCGAAAAAGAGATAGGGCGTGGCTGTGACTACCGACATCCAGAAGGCGGTGGAGAGGTGGATGAAGAAGGGGGCTGCCAGGTTGATGTTGATGAGCTTGACGGAGAATTCCTGCGTGAAGAAGGGGTCCTCGAGATGAAGTTTCTCCCCTATCCAGCGCAAGAAATCATAGAAGGGGAAGTCGTTGTGACAGGCACCCAGGATGACCTCATCAAACAGGGAAGGCATGGCGATGAAGTACCCCACCGCCAAGACAAACCACACCACAATGACGCGCAACAGCATAAACCGCAACACGTCCAGATGGTCCCAAAAACTGAGTTGTTTCTCCATCGTCATCAAAAAGAATACCGTTCAGCCATCCCTAATCACTAGTCACTAATCACTAATCACTAAAACCAAATCACTTCTTAGCCTCTTCCTCCTCCTCGGCGGTGGCCTTGTTGATTTCGTCCTTGGCTTCGTTGATACCCTCCTTGAAGCTGCGCACGCCCTTGCCCAGGCCACGCATCAGTTCGGGAATCTTCTTGCCGCCAAAGAGCAGCAGTACGATAACAAGGATGATAATCAGTTCGGAGCCACTCGGCATGCTGAATAAAAGCAAATTGTCCATTGTGCAGTATGTAATAAATGTGTTACTAATCGATACTATGTTGATAAAGCGTTGCAAACATACGCAAATCGCGCGTCATACGCAAGCAAATAGGCTGAAAAACTTCTCCTCCTCAGAGTACACCCTTTGATGAGGGAAGCTCGTAGCGATAGATGTCACGCTTCACGGCCATCTTGATGGCACGGGCCAACGCCTTGAAGATGCCCTCTATCTTGTGGTGCTCGTTATCACCCTCGGCCTTAATATTCAGGTTCATGCGAGCAGCATCACTGAGTGACTTGAAGAAGTGGAGGAACATCTCCGTGGGCATCTCGCCTATCTTCTCGCGGTGGAACTCGGCCTCCCACACCAGCCAGGGACGTCCGCCGAAATCAAGACAGACTGCGCAGAGGCAATCATCCATGGGTAGGGAGTAACCGTAGCGTTCAATGCCTCGTTTGCTGCCCAGTGCCTGATAGAGACATTCACCCAGGGCAAGGGCGGTATCCTCAATGGTGTGATGCTCGTCCACGTAGAGGTCGCCCTCCACACGGATGGTGAGGTCGATACCGCCATGTTTGGCTATCTGCTCAAGCATATGGTCGAAGAAGCCCAGTCCCGTATGGATATCGGCCATGCCATGACCATCGAGGTTGAGGCTGACAAGGATATCTGTTTCGCGCGTGGTGCGGCGTACTTCGGCACGGCGTTCGCCGGCAAAGAGGAATTCGCTGATACGGTCCCAGTCGGTGGTGGCCAGTACACAGGTCTGCTCCAACCGTTGGGCAAACGCTTCACCGCGGGCATCTTGATGCAGCAGCGAGGTGTCGGGCTGCAAGAGGATGGCACGGCAACCTAGGTTCAGCGCCAACTCCACATCGGTAGGTCGGTCGCCAATAACGTAGCTCCCCTGCAGGTCATAATCAGGGTTATCGATATAGTGGGTCAGCATACCTGTACGGGGCTTGCGCGTAGGGGCGTTGTCGGCTGGCATGGAGCGATCGATGCAGACCTCATCGAAGGAGATGCCCTCGCCCTGGAGGGTGTTCATCACGAGGTTGTGTACGGGCCAGAAGGTCTCTTCGGGAAAGGACGAGGTGCCTAACCCGTCCTGGTTGGTGACCATCACCCAGTGGAAGTCGAGGCGGGTGCGGAGAAAGTGGAGGTTGCGGATGACCTTCGGGCAGAACTGCAACTTCTCGAAGGCATCGAGCTGGTAGTCAACGGGTGGCTCAACGACAATCGTACCGTCGCGATCGATGAAAAGGATGCGTTGTTTGGACATGCTGTTTTTAGTGATTAGTGATTAGGGGTTAGTGATTAGTGTTTAGTGATGGTGCGCTTACTTCATGTTCTTCAGGGCCTCAATGAGGCGCTCGTTTTCAATGCGGGTACCCACGGTGATGCGGAGACAGTTGCCACAGAGGGTGACACTGTGACGGTTGCGCACGATGATACCACAGCATACGAGGTAGTTGTAGATGGCCACGGCGTCGGTCACACGCACCAACACGAAGTTGGCATCCGTGGGAAATACCTGCTCTACTACCGGCAGTTTCTTCAGTTCGGCTATCAGCTGCGTGCGCTCCTCCTTGAGACTCTTCACCCAGCGCTCTACCTCGTAGTGGCGATGTACCATGCCAAGGGCTTCGCGTTGTGTCAGGAGATTGACATTGTAGGGGTACTTGATCTTGCTCATGATGTCCACAATCTCCGAGGAGGCAAAGGCCATGCCCAGCCGGATGGCGGCACAGCCCCACGCCTTGGAGAAGGTCTGCAGCACCACCAGGTTGGGAAACTCCTGCAGGCGGGTGAGCAACGAGGGGCGTTCGGCAAAGTCAATATAGGCCTCATCGATGACGACGAGTCCTTCAAACCCACGGAGCAGCTGCTCCATGTCGCTCAGGCGGAAATCGTTGCCTGTGGGGTTGTTGGGCGAGCAG
>JBJEKS010000307.1:0-7177 GCA_051878755.1 Bacteroides sp.
TGCAAAATCCTCTACTGTGATGCCCTTGGCACCCATGCTCAACAGGTTCTGGCCGATGCCCAAACCGATGGCGTAACTGAATTTATCCATATCTTTTCTTCTTTTTAGCGCGCAAAATTACGCCTTTTTATTTGAAAAAGAGTAGCTTCACTCTATATTTTTCCTTTTTTTACGCTTTTATCGCCCTTTTCAGTAAATTATACGTTTCTGGATGAACATCTTTCGCTTAATAACTGTATTTTTGCAAGGGAAACCAATGCCTGCTGATGAGTAGTGCATCATGACTAATTTTATTATTATTGGAGGACTGAAAAGATGAAGAACCTGGTTGTATTGAGTGGCGCCGGTATGAGCGCCGAGAGTGGTATCAGCACGTTTCGCGATGCTGGGGGCTTGTGGGACAAGTATCCTGTGGAGGCGGTGGCTACCCCCGAGGGGTATCAGCGTGACCCGGAGCTGGTCATCAACTTCTATAACGAACGCCGCAAGCAACTGCTCACGGTAGAGCCTAACGACGGCCATCGTGGTGTGGCTGAGCTGGAGCAGCTGTTCAACGTCACCGTTGTGACGCAGAATGTGGATAACCTGCACGAAAGGGCCGGTAGCAGCCACGTCATCCACCTCCACGGCGAGTTGACCAAGGTATGCTCCAGCTTCGACCCCAACAACCCGCGCTACATCAAGGAGCTGAAGCCCGAGGAGTATGAGGTGAAGATGGGCGACCTGGCAGGTGACGGCAGTCAGCTGCGCCCCTTCATCGTATGGTTTGGCGAGGCCGTGCCCGAGATTGAGACGGCCATCGGCTACGTGGAGAAGGCTGATATCCTGGTCATTATCGGAACGAGCCTCAACGTCTATCCTGCTGCTGGCTTGCTGCACTATGCCCCACAGGATTGTGAGGTCTATCTGATTGACCCCAAGCCGGTGGATGCCCACACCATGCGCCCCATTCACGTGATACGCTCCGGCGCATCCGAGGGGGTGAAGCAGCTGCGTGAGATGCTGAAGCCTTGATGCCGCCCTTACTTCTTCAGCATCAGCCGCACTACGAACCAGGCGTGCATCAGCAGCGTGGAGCAGTAGCCGTAGTGGCGGCACATGATGCGGAAGCGCTCTTTGAGCGAAGCACGTTGGTTGCGGGTGGTCATTCCCTCGCTCAGGTAATCTATCAGGGTGAGGTGGGTGTTGAAGAGTACCTTCGACTCCTTCATCACGCGTATGCACCAGTCAAAGTCGGCTGAGAAGCGGTAGCTCGTGTCGTAGGCAGGGGCCAGGGTACGCTTGGCGAAGAAGGCTTGGTGGCACACCAGCATCCCGTGGCGGAAGCTTTTCCACGTCAGTTTCTCCGGCGTGGAGAGGCGTCGCATCCTGAGGAAGTGCCCCTCGCCATCCACCAGCTCGGTCTCGCCGTAAATCACGTCGGGTAGCTCTTCCAGTCCTGCGGCGTGGAGGTGATGGACAATTTGCAGCAAGGTGTCATCCTCGTGAAAGCAGTCGCCGGCGTTCAGAAAGCAGACGTAGTCGCCCGTAGCCAGTCGCAATCCCTTGTTCATCGCATCATAGAGTCCCTTGTCCGGTTCACTCACCACGTGGGCAATATGCTCCTGGTAGCGGCGGATGATGGAGAGGGTACCATCGGTCGAGTTGCCGTCAATCACGATGTACTCCACGTGGTGATACCCCTGGGTAATCACGCTCTGCAGGGTGTCCTCGATGGTGGCTTGTGCATTACGGCATACCGTAATGACGCTGAACTTAGGTTGCAGGTGTATGGGTTGATAATTGTACATGGGCAGAATGGATTAAGATGAATGTTTTGTTCGTAGTAGGTTAGTGTATAAATCGGTGTATTGGCGTGCTATGACTGCGTCGGAGAAGCGCTTCAGAGCTTCTTCACGAAGCTGTTTGGGATTAAGTGCATCTTCGGGTTTGTGCAAGGCCCATTCCATACCATCGGCTAGACTGTCCGTCGAGGGATAGGAGGCCAGGTATCCGTTTCTGCCGTGGGTGATGATGTCCTGTTGACCGCTGTTTCCGAAGCTGACAGGCAGACAACCGCACACTTGTGCTTCAGCCAGGGTTTGTCCGAAGGTCTCGTAGGCCGAGGCAGAGACGGTGACATCAGCTGCCGAGTAGATGCGTGAAAGGGTGTCGTTGTTGTCAATCAGACCCAACAGAGTGTAGCTGACCGGAATCTGTGCACAGGTCTCCTCTGTATGTTTGATGGTTCCGAAAAGAACCAGGTGTAGCTCATCGGCATTGAACGAACCTCGTCTGATGAGTATATGGAGTGCTTCTACCAATTGGTTGAAGCCCTTGATGGGATTGTCGATACGTGCTGCTCCGAAAGCGATGATGAACTTTCGTGCAGGTAGATGCAGCTGACTGCGCGACTCTGTCTGGTCATACATGCTAAAATCGTGGGCAGAAATGACATTGTGTATGACGCTGATAGTTTTCTGCTTCAGTAGCATGCTTTGAGCAGCCTGCTCAGCCAGCCAATGACTCACAGCCACAAAGTGAGGCGATGACTGTTGCAGCAGTCGTTGTTTCTTGAGGAACACACGGTGTGACAAGTCGTTGCGACTGGGATGTGTCAGTTTAGGGCAGCATTGGCATGCTGTCTTGAAGGCTTCACAGTCATAAGGGTGGTGGCAAATGCCCGTACAGGGCCAGAAATCGTGCATGGTCCATACTACAGGCTTACCCGAGGCAAGTATCTTGCGGATGGACTTGAGCGAGAGCATTCCCTGGTTGATCCAATGCAGGTGGATGATATCGGCTTCTTGGAATTCGGGAAGTGATGTGATGTCTGTACCGGTGTTGGCAATGTCTATAGCAAAGAGGTTATGCCTGCTGAACCGGTTGGCAGCCCAAATAACAAACCGTTCCCAGACAAACCTCCAACGGTTGCGCAGGTGGTGATTCAGAGCCGTCACGCAGAGATTTTGGGTCTGCTTGTCGCGCACCAGCATCTTGGCTTTCACGCCGTGGTTCTTCAGCGCTTCGACCAGTCGGCCAGCGGCTACGGCGGCTCCTCCGGTACGTTCGGAGGTGTTGACTATCAATATTCTCATAACATATGCAGGAATGATGATTCGTAGTAATTGTATTGGTTAATGGTGGGTGTGGCGCCCCATCCATTTGTTGATTCGGTTTTTGAGCGCTTGGCCTATCTGATGGAAGTTGCCGTAGCGCAGGTTCAGCCAAAGCTCCTCCAGGGAGCGGCCAATCTTGATCCAGGGGTGTCCCCACGCCATGATGCGATAGACGCGCTCCTTATAGGCGGTATGCTCGAAGATATAGCGGGGATGACGCAGGGGGAACTCCATCTCGTGGCGCTTCATGGTGAAGATGCGACGGTAGCCTCGGGGCAGGGTATAGACCGAGCCGGCAAAGTGGGTGGAGTCGGAGGTGACACCCAGGTTGTTGATCATGTTGCGTGTAGGCACGATGCAGAGGCCTGAGCCGAAGAACAGGGCGGCATGGAAGATGCTTTCGTAGTAGGCTTTGCCTGTGTCGCGGTGGTTGCGACACATGGTGATGAAGTCCTGGCGGTAGCGGCGGCTCTTGATGAGCTGCTGCAGCTGGTTCATGGCCTGCGGGTCGTCCAGGAAGGTGTAGTGCTCGTCCCAACGGTCGATGACGCGTCGCCAGCTGGCCCATCCCCAGATGGAGCAGTTGGTGGTGAAGAAGTAGTCGTCGGCTATGTCCGGGGTCACCTCCTCGTGGTTGAACCCGGCAATCATCTGCACGCGTTCATCGTGCTCGTAGCGGTCGAGCAGCTCCTTGCAGAAGCGGAAGAAGCTGACCGAAGGCACGTCATCGTCTTCCAGCACGATACACTTGTCGCTCAGCGAGAAGGCCCACTTCTGCGCCATGAATTCCGAGGGGTCGCAGCCGTAGTTGCGCTCCTGGTAGTTCTGATGCACCTCGCACTCCCAGTCAATCTGAGCCACCACCTCGCGGCAGGCCATGATGCCGGGCAGGTCGCGTTCGCCTCGTGGACCGTCCTGGTAGAGGAAGAGGCGTGCGGGGCGAGCCTTCTTCACCTGCTCGAAGACGCGGCTCAGCAGGTCGGGGCGGTTGAAGAAGAGGATGAGTACGGAGATGTCAACTTGTGCTGGTTTCATGGCTGTCTGTCGTTAGAGGTTGATGATTCGGGTTGAGAGCTCTCGAGCTGGGTTGTCTCGGGGATGCGGGTATCGAAGCTCAGCTTGGCAGGGTAGTGGCCTGCGAGCCGCTCCACCTCCTCGGGGGTGAAGCGATGCAGCCGGGGGTAGTTGTGGCGAAGGAAAGCTTCGAGTTCGCGTGGAGCCGTGAGATGGAGAGGACCGAAGGGCAGCTCCACCAGGTCGTGAGCCTGTGCTTCGGTTATCCGGTCGGTCACGGTCATCACATTATTATAATATAAGGTATGACGTTTGTTGAAGGCACTCTGCAGGGCCACCATCAGGCGGTAGATGCTTCGCTTGCTCAGCAGGGTGTCGATGATGCGGTTCAGCAGGCAAGCCATCCGTCCACGCCTTGAGGGGGTCTGCACCAGGCAGGTGCCGAAGTAAGGCCAGAGCCACGCCTCCTTGCCCATGAGGCAGCAGTTGACGAACTTCACGGCCTCGTGTTGCAGCCGCCGCAGGGTCGTATTGTCGGGGATGCGGTCGAAGGGGAAGATATCGACAAAGATGCCCGGGTGCATCTTCACCTCGGGGAAGAGGGGGTCGATGAAGCAGGTGTGCTCCTTCTTCACCTTGGCAAAGTAGTAGGGGCTGTGTGGGTCGCTCTCCACGGTGGAGAGGAAGTAGTCGTCGCCCAGCTCCTGTGGGGCCACTTGCAGGAAGCGGTTGTAGTCCTCGCGCAGCATACCCAGGTCCACGTCGTCGTCCCATGGCAGGATGGCTTGGTCGTAGAGTGCTCCGATGGCTGTACCTCCGATGACGAAGTAGGGTATCTGATGCTTCTTGCAGATGCGTACAATCTGCTCCAGGATGTCGTAGAGCACCCCGTGGAGCTGTTGCAACTCCTCGGGGGTGTAGCGTCGCTCCTCGCGTTGCAGCTTAGCGTCCTGTAGCAGCTCAGCGTCCTGTAGCAGCTTAGCGTCCTGTTGTTGCTCAGGCTCTTGTTGCAGCTCAGGCTCCTGTAGCTGTACAGCTTCTTGTTTCAGGAAGGCTGAGGCCATGGCCCCCCGTGCACCGATGGGGAGGCAGATGGCTTGCGTGAATTGCCCAGGGCTGCAATCCATCAGGGTGATGCGGGGGTGGAGCCGCTTCAGCACAAAGAGGCTAGGACCTGTGGTGATGCTCCCCACGAAGTGGTCGGCGCGGAGCAACAGCTCCATGGATGTCAGGAAACGGGTCATCTGCTCCGCCTTGCTTGCGCCCTGTTGATGGGTGAAGGAGCTGTTCACGTACCCCTTCTCCTCGGGTTGGCAGAGGGTGTACCAGCTTCTGCCCGGGTCAAGTCGCCGGAGCGTTTCGTAGAGGCGGTAGTCGTCGGTCAGCACGAAGACGGGGCTTCCAGGGGCCACCTGATTCAAGGTGTGGACATAGCCTTCAGGAGGCAGCAGATTGACTTCGGTCACCTTGTCGCCTCCTCTTACCTGGCAGCTTACGTAGTGCTCCGGGAGGGTTATCTCCTTCCTCAAGCGTTGGCATTCGGCCGTCACCTCGGGGCGCAGGTGCCACACGATGTCGGTCATGCGGTTGAAGGCCAGCAGGTAGTCGCCCGCTATCCCCAGCTCGGGGATGGAGATGGGCTTTTTGGGGTCAAAGTCGATGTGATGATTGAGGTAGGTTCGCTCTCCGTAGGTTCGCCAGGCGATGAGGCTACCGGCCGCATCCATCCAGAGGCTCTTCAGCTTCCACTTGATGGGGTTGAGGCTCCGTTGTTGTCTTACCATGCGGAGAATGCGTAGCCACGAAGGGGTGCGGTGGCGATTGTAGCGGCTGTGGAATGCTTCATGTACCTCCTCGCAGAATGGCTCGAAGTAATCTTGCCAACCGCGCGTGTGGCTAAAGTTGGCATCGTCGGCATAGAGCACGAAGCGCACCTTATGCAGCAGACACCACAGCATGGCCGCAATCAGGTAGCTGTATTCGGCAAAGAAGCCGGCATCAATCCCTACATGATAGACCAACTTACGCTTGAACGATTCGTTCAGCGTGCGGTAGCGGTCGCGCAGGTCGTTGGCTGACGGAGAGGAGTGGGTATTCATGACGGCATCTTTATTATGATAGGTTTCTAATTATAATGGCTTCTTCTTGAGTAGGTAATGGATGCTTTCGCGCAGCACCACGGCGCGGCTGGCGGCCATGAGGCCGAGGTAGAGCGTAGCGCCAAGGAGTATCTTCAGCAACAGGGTAGGGAGGGAGGCGAGGCAGAGCCACTCCGTCAGGAGATGTATGCCTCCCATCATGCAGAAGGAGATGCCAGCAAAAGGTAGCACATCGCGAAGCGCCTCACCCAGGGTGATGCCCATGGCCCGATGCGCAAAGTGCTGCCACAGCAGCAGGGAGCTGACGTGGAGCGCCACGCTGGCCGCCACCATCCAGGTGATGCCGTAGGGATAGGCCACCACCATGAGCAGCAGCTGGAGCAGGCCGATGGCAACGGCATTCCCCAGCGCCACGTTCGACTGCCGATGGCTGATGATGAGGTGGTAGTAGAGCTGCTGGATGGGCAGGAAGGCGCTCCAGATGCAGAGGATGCGCAGCAGGGGTACGCAGGGCAGCCACTTGTCGGTCAGGGCCAGATGGATGAGCTCGGGAGCAATCAGGGCCAACCCCAGCAGGGCAGGAAAGGAGACGAACGAGGTGAAGCGCAGCAGCTTGCGGAACACCTGCCGTTGGCGCGGCTTGTCGTCCACCACCTGGGCAAATACCGGTTGAGCCACGCCGTTCACCATGTTGGCCACGAGCACATGGCCCATCGTCGTCCATTTGTTAGCCTGCGTGTAGTAGCCTACCGCACGTGCCGTATAGAGGTGTCCGAGGAGGGCCGAGAGGAGGTTGTTGTTGATTTGCGTGAAGAGGTTGGTCAGGAGCAGCTTGCTGCTGAAGGCAAAGAGGGGGCGGAGGGGGCGGAAGTCAATCTTCAACGAGGGTCGCCAGGGGGAGAAGCACCAGTAGAGTCCTGTGCAGACACCGATGTAGGTCACGGTTTGCAGGGCGATACCCCAGTA
>JBJEKS010000308.1:0-7142 GCA_051878755.1 Bacteroides sp.
ATCGCTCGACGAGGTGAAGGTGAAGAAGCGCTTCTACGACTACGTGATTCTCTACCCCGTGTTCGACGGCATCAGTCCCAGCTACATGCCGGCTGGCTTCACGCCCGAGCAGCTGAGAGCAGCCGAGAAGAGCCACCTCATCGACAGCCACGTGATGGCCCTGGGAGGGGTGTGTGAGAAGAATATCCGCACCGTCAAGAAGCTGGGATTCGGCGGAGCTGTACTGATGGGCGACCTCTGGGGCCGCTTCGACGTACACCAAAACCGCGATTACAAGGAGATTATCCAGCACTTCATCAAGCTCAAGAAGCTGGTGGATTAGCTACAGGTGCATCGCCACTGTAGGGGCAGACCTATGTGTCTGCCCGAAAACACCCACGTAATCATCCCTTATTACAGAACTCCTATTGCGGCATTCAGGGCGGACACACAGGTCCGCCCCTACAAGCCATAGGACAAAACCTAATCCCTAAAACCTTATCCCTTATACCTAATCCCTTATCCCTAAAACCTCCCGTGCTCCTGGAAGCGGAGCGTGGCGGGGAGGGTGAAGTAGAAGGTGGAGCCTTCGCCTTGCTTGGACTCTACGCCGATGCCTCCACCGTAATGCTCCACGATGGCCTTGGAGATGGAGAGGCCGAGACCTGTACCCTTAATGTTCTTATTCATCTTGACAAAGGAGTCGAAAACGGCCTTGCGCCCCTCTTCGTCCATGCCACAACCCGTGTCGGCCACGAAGAAATAGTATTTTCCCGCCTCCAACTTCCGGCACCCTACCCTGACGGAACCTTTCTCCGTAAACTTCAGGGCGTTGCGCACCAGGTTGGAGAGCACCTGCGAGAAGCGCACCTTGTCAATGCGCAGACGGCAATCGGGAAGTTGCTCAGTCACCTTGGCCTCTACCCCCTCGAAAGGGGCATGAGTATTCTCGCGGATGCAGATTTCGTGCATCAAGGCGTTGATATCCACCTCCTCCTCACGATATTCCAGCGTGCCCGACTCGATGCGCGAGAAGTCCAGCAGGTCGCTGACCAGCTGGAGCACGTGGGTCTTGTTCTCCTCAATCTCCTTCTTGCACTGCGCACGGGTCTCCGCATCCAGGTCGGGGTAGTCGGCCAGCATCGTAGCGAACCCCACGATGCCATTGAGCGGCGTACGTATCTCGTGGGTCATGTTGGCGATGAACGACTCCTTGAGGAGGGAAATCTCTTCGTTCTTGGCCTGCATCTTGGCCAGGGCCTCGCGGTCACGACGACGCTGCTGACGCAAACTGCGCACCAGCAGATGGAGCACCACGATGAAAAGCAGCGCCAGCACAATGAGCGTGATATAAATGGTATCTGTACTAAATGTATTCAAGAACAACATGATATATATATATTCAATTTGGTCGGTGCAAAATTAACACTTTCTCCTGAAAAATACTCCTTTTTCACCAAAGAAATGTCTAAAAGTCTTTAAGTTTTTCATTATTCATGCCGCGAAAAGGGCTTTGTTGGATTATTCTTCTTATTTTTGCAGACATAAACTATAAACATCTCTATTTGTCATGAAAAAAGTCTTTCGTTCCTTTTTCTTTGTCCTGCTGCTGAGCTGTTGCATCAGTAGCATCACTTTTGCGCAATCTGTTCTACAACAAAAGATTAAGGCCCTGCCCGTGGTCACCGCCATCGAGGAGGTGAAGAGTGAGGCCTTCACCGAGAAATATGTGGTGCGCTTCACGCAACCGCTCGACCACAAGCACCCGGAGAAGGGGGGCTTCAGCCAGCGCGTCATCGTCTTCCATGCGGGATTCGACCGCCCCACGGTGCTCGTCACCGAAGGGTATCAGGCCGGCTATGCCCTCTATCCCCGCTACCGCGAGGAGCTCTCGAAGCTGTTTGATGCCAACATGATCTTCGTGGAGTACCGCTACTTCGACCAGAGCACGCCCGAGCCGAAGGATTGGCAGTACCTGACCTGCGAGGCGAGTGCCGACGACCTCCATGCCGTGCGCCAGGCCTTTGGCACCATCTACCCGGGCAAGTGGATTGCCACGGGCATCAGCAAGGGCGGTCAGACCACGCTGCTCTACCGCACCTTCTATCCTGATGATGTGGACGTGTCGGTGCCCTACGTGGCTCCCCTCTGCTTCGGCCGTGAGGATGGTCGCCACGAGCCTTTCCTGCGCAAGGTCTCTACAGAGGCTGACCGTCAGCGCATCGAGGAGTTTCAGCTGGAGGTGCTGAAGCGTAAGGCATCGCTGCTGCCTAAGTTTGAGCAGTACTGCCAGGAGAAGAAGTACCTCTTCCGTGCTCCGATGGCGGAGATTTTCGACTTCTGCGTGCTGGAGTACTCGTTCGCCCTCTGGCAGTGGGGTACCCCCATCAGCACCATCCCGGCCACTGACAGCTCAGACGAGGTGCTCTTCAAGCACCTGATGGAAATCAGCGAACCGGGCTACTTCGACCTGCAGACCTCCACGGCCTCCTTCTTCGTGCAAGCTGCCCGCGAACTGGGCTACTACGGCTACGACACACGCCCCTTCAAGAAGTACCTCACCATCAAGAGTTCCAAGGACTACCTGCGCCGGCTGATGCTCCCCGAGGAGCTGCGCGAGATGCCTTTCGACAAGACGCTGAGCCGCCGCATCAAGAAGTTCCTCAAGAAGGAGGACCCGAAGATGATCTTCATCTACGGCCAGAATGACCCCTGGACCGCTGCCGGAGTGACCTGGCTGAAGGGGAAGAAGAACATCCACGTCTTCATCCAGCCCGGAGGAAGTCACCT
The DNA here is from genome assembly GCA_051878755.1 of Bacteroides sp. Lineage (GTDB taxonomy): Bacteria > Bacteroidota > Bacteroidia > Bacteroidales > Bacteroidaceae > Bacteroides. The sequence goes on from JBJEKS010000308.1 coordinate 2,770, forward strand.
GGCCCGCATCCATACCCTTACCGAAGAGCAACAGCAGGAGGTGAAGCAACTGCTCAAGCAGTGGATGGAGGAGTGAGGATTTTGTGTTTAGTGATTAGTGATTAGTGATTAATGATTAGTGATTAGGATGCGACTTAGGGTATTCTTTTTTATGTTGATGGTCTTTGCTGGGGGCTGCCGCTCTTTGCTCAGTGCCCAGGAGGTGGCCGACTCTCTGCGCCGTGCTGCTGATGGAGGGACGGTGGAGGGTGTGATTTTGCCTGATGAAGGGGTTTTGCAGCTGGATGATACACGGAGCTACGGGGGATTCCTTATTGATATGAATCTCTTCAAGCCATCTGCCACTGCAGTGCCACCGCTGCCTGGGAAAATCATTCTCGCCCCTCCCACGCCCGACTACAGCCACCTCTTTGCGCTCCCCTCTTCGGCGACCTATTCGCAAGGCAACTTCTACAGCTTTTCTCCCTGGGGCTGGTCGATGGGCTCTGCCACCCCCACCCACCTGCAGATGGGGCAATTCAAGCTCAACAACGGCTGGAGCCTCAACACCTACGGCCAATACAACGCCCAAGGATACCGCGTGATGAACCCCTCTGCCCTCCCCTGGGAGCGCAACAATTTCCACGGTGCCTTCGAGCTGAAGAGCGCCAACGGCAGCTTCGGCATCCGCGTAGAGGTGAAGCAAGGACGCCAATCACCCTGGTAACAAGTAGGGCGTAGGTCTAAGGTAACTCTAAAGTAACTCAATAGTAAGTCTAAAGTAACACTAATCCAGGTCTAATCGCCAATTAGAGATTGATTAGACCTGGATTAGAGTTTGATTAGACCTTGATTAGAGCTGCGGCAGGCTTGCGAGGAAGTCATTATAGCCTGTCAAAGATATACTCTACGAGAAAATCGTAGATTTTAGTACTATTTAAACCTCTATATTTTGGTGGTTTACGAAACATTCGTAGATTTGCAGCATCAAAAACAATGATTAAAAGCAAATCTATGGAGAAACTGACCAAACAAGAAGAAGAGGTGATGCGCTGCATCTGGCACCTGGGGGCCTGCTGCGTAAAAGAGATACTGCAGGAGATGAGCGACCCCAAGCCTCCCTACACCACCCTGGCCTCGGTGGTGAAGAACCTGGAGCGGAAAGCCTACGTCAAACCGCAACAGAAGGGCAATACCTATTATTATACCCCACGCGTGAAGGAGAGCGACTACAAGCGTAACTTCATGTCGTGCTTCGTGAGCGACTATTTCGCCAACTCCTACAAGGAGATGGTGACCTTCTTTGCACGCGAACAGAAGATCAGTGCCGAGGAGCTCAAGGAGATTCTCCGCAGCATTGAGGAGGGAAACAAGGAGTAAACAAGAACTAAATAGACTAAACACCATGATGACCTATCTACTGAAAGTCAATCTGATATGGGCCCTGCTCTTCGGGCTCTACCTGCTGTTGCTCCGGCGCGACACCCATTTCCGCTGGAAGCGCTTTACCCTCCTGGGCATCTATGCCGCTGGATGGCTGCTGCCACTGACTGAGCCGGGGCTATGGCACGATGGCAACGAGGCCGTGGCAGAGCTTTGTATCAACCTGGGACTTATCGACATCCAAGGGGCTCCCACCACCCCCACCGAACAGAGCCTGTGGTCCTCCATCACATGGAGCGAACTACTGCTTTGGGGTGGCTACCTCGGTGGAGTAGCCCTACTGCTGGTGCGGTTCCTCGTGCAGCTCATCGCCATCTGTCGGCTCCGCCTCTGCAGCACCACCATCTATATGGATAAGGTGAAACTCTTCGAGCCTGAGAAGCTGCAACCGCCCTTCTCCTTCTTCGGCTGGATTTTCCTGTCTCCCTCACAGCACACCCCCGAGGAGCAGCAAGAGATACTCGACCACGAACTGGCCCACGTGCATCAGCGACACTCCATCGACGTACTGCTCAGCGAGCTCCACTGCATGGTATGCTGGGTCAACCCCGTCGTATGGCTGATGAAGCGCGAGGTGCGTAGCAACCTGGAGTACCTGGCTGATGCCCGCGTCCTGGCTCAGGGCCACAACCGCAAGGAGTACCAGATCCATCTGCTGTCTCTCTCCTACCCTATGGCTATAGCAAACCTTTATAATCACTTCAATGTCTCACCCCTTAAAAAAAGAATCAACATGATGAACAAGAAAAAAAGCAGCAACGCAGGTTACCTGAAGTACCTGCTCTTCCTCCCCTTGTGTGCCCTCATATCATTGGTAATCAACGCCGATGCCTGGGCTGCCAACCTCCCTCAGCAGGAGAAGAAAATCGTGACCTACAGCGGCACCGTGGTCGATGCCGAAGGCAACAAGCTACCCAATGTGCGTATCCACATCGTCGATAGTTCGTCGTCGAACAACGAACTGTTCCTCGGCAGTACCGACAAGGATGGTCACTTCAGCTTCAACGTGACCGAGGGAACCAATTTCGGATTTGTCTATATGTACGAAAAGGATGGCAAACGCGAAGGACTCATCCGCAACTACAATGCGCAGATGCTCGCTGAAGAGAAGCAGCGCACCGACATGGTGGTGGTGCTGAAAGCGCCGATACCCAACATGAACGAACTGGCGCAGAAAGGCACAGACCACGTCTATCAAGTGGTCGATGAGATACCTCAATTCCCCGGTGGCAACAGCGCCATGATGGACTTCATGATAAAGAACACCAAATACCCTGCAGAAGCCATCGCCAAAGGCATACAAGGCCGTGTCGCAGTGAGCTTTACAGTCGATAAAGAGGGTAATCTGAAAGACATCCACGTACTGCGTAGCGTCGATCCGTTGCTCGATGCAGAGGCCATACGCCTGATAAGCTCCATGCCCCAATGGACGCCTGGCAAACTCAAGGGGCAACCGGTGAACGTACAATTCAACGTACCCGTGATGTTCAGCCTAAAAAAGGGCAAAGTCGAAGAGAAGAAATAAGTCGCTCTCAAACCAAACTGTAGGGGCGGAATATCTTCCGCCCGAATACACCCACGGTTGCCGTATGCAGGGCGGAATATCTTCCGCCCCTACAGATAGGAGAGTCCATTCAACTAAATTGCATTAGCACCTGATAAAGTATGTACCGTATTACCATTCTCTTCATCACGCTATTTATCAGCGTATGGGCTTATTCCAGCATACCCCAATCTGCCGACTCCACCCTGACTTGGCAGCAGCATTACGAGGAAGCACAGCGGTGTGAACGTCACTCGCTCGTGGGGCGTGCGCTAAGCCACTACGAGTCAGCCTTGGTGCTCCATCCCTCAGACACCATCCGCCGCGACATCTCCCGTTGCCTCTTCCAGCGCGGCTACTTCAGGAAGAGCATTCAGCTGAGCCAGCAGCTGCTCTACCCCGACTCGCTCGACGAAGACCTGCAGCAGATAGCCCGAAGCTACGAAAAGCTGGAAAAGATTGATTCAGCCAACATCTACCGCAAGGTGGTGGCCGAGCGCGATGTGGAGAACTACAGCAACACCCTCACCCTGGCGCAAAACTTCATCAAGCTCAACGAACCCATCTACGCCATCTTCTACCTGGAGAACTACGCGCTCAACGACTCCACCAACCTCATCATCAACGCCCTCCGTGCCTACACCTATTACGAGTCACAGGTGTATGAATCAGCCATCGCCCTCTACGAGGAGGTGATTGCGGCAGGCGATGATGACATCAGCAACAACTACTACCTGGGCCTCTGCTACCTCCGTTCGCAGGAGACGGGTGCCCTCTGGAAAGCGCATGAGCGGCTGAAGCACGCCCTTGAGCTGAGCCGTGGAAGCAACCCCGTCATCCTGGGGCAGCTGGGTATGCTCCGTTGCCAGATAGGCCAGGCAGAAGAGGGCATGGCCAACATCAGGGAGGCCATCACCAAGCTTCAACCCGAGCCGCAGCTGCTCACCTCATTGTGGCGCACCCTGGGTGAGACCTACACCATGCTTCGCGACTTCAAGGCAGCCCTCCCCTGCTACGAGAAGGTGGCCGAACTGAACCCCAAGCAACCTAAGTGGCTCTATCAGATAGCCTACACCCACTACATGCTGCACGACGACAAGAATGAGGAGCGCTACACGCGCCGCTTCGTAGAGGCGGTGAAACAGAGCGGCGAGGAGCAGAAATACACCAAGCTACTCTCCGAAGCCGAAGAGCGACTCAAAGCACTGAAAACCGAACGATTCTTCCGCGGCGAATAGCCCTATTTCAGGGCTAAGTCCGTTAACAACTTTATTTTTCTTGAAAACTATGTTATAAAACACATCTTTTTCTTTGGAAAATTTGCAGGTAACGCAGAAAGCCGTACCTTTGCAGTGTGTTTTTCATAGTATTAGATTTAAGGTTAACAAAGGTTGGAGTACAGCGGTAC
>JBJEKS010000309.1:0-7034 GCA_051878755.1 Bacteroides sp.
TATATATAATTGATATTCAGTTAAATAAATAAAATTCAGCAAACACTAATTAACTGTCAGTGTGAGATGAAAAACTATGCGGTAGATACCAGTACCTTGGTCGTGTTCAAGGGCGACAACGAGCGTGCCTATTTTCTCTATGATGTCCACGAGGACAACAGCATCGACGTCATCGACCGCTTCGGTAACGGCTATCACGTCACGGCCGATGGCAAAAGGGAGAGCCTAAATCGCTTGACTCTCCTGAATCAAAGCCTCAAGGTGCTCCATGATATTTCCTCTGAATACAAGGAAGCAGGTGGAGACCCTACTGACAAGCTTGCGGCCATGAATTTTCGCAACCGACTCCTCCACTACCATCTATCTGATAAGCTAAAAGCTTTCCTATACCGTTTGTAAACAGCGCACAAAAAAAGAGGACTTCTTCGGAGGTCCTCTTTTTTTTGTCCAATTTTCAGTATTCTAAGCCGGGCATTAATTCCTCAACGCGATTTCCTTTCAGGATTCCTGAATCTTCTGGCGGATTTTCGTGAGGTAGCGCTTCATGCCCTCAGCATCCTTGTTGGAGATGATTTCGAGCAGCTCCTTAAGCTCTACGCGGATTTTCTCCACCTGACGCGGGGTGCGGGGGTTGAAGAGAATCTCCTGGAGCAGGTAGTCGTCTTCGTTGAGGAGGTCACGTGCAATGGCCAGGTGCTTCTTGAAGGTGGTGCCCGGAGCCTCCTGGTGCTTCATCACGGCCGAGAAGACAAAGGTCGAGACGAAGGGGATGGAGAGCGAGTAGGCCACCGTTTCGTCGTGCTCCTCGAAGCTGTACTCAAAGATGTTCAGACCCAGCGTCTGGTAGAGGTCCTTGAAGAAGATTTTGCCCAGGTGGTCGCCCTCGCTGATGATGATGGCGTTCTCCGTGGAGAGCTTGTCGAGGTTGGCGAAGGTGGGACCGAACATGGGGTGGGTGGAGACGTAGCGGAAGCCACTCTCTTCATAAAACTCCTTCAGGCCGGTCTTGACCGAGGCGATGTCGCTCAGGATGCACTCCTTGGGCAGTACGGGGAGTACCTTGCGGAAGGCATCGAGGGTGTATTTCACCGTGGCAGCGTTGATGACCAGCTCGGGCTGGAACTCCTGAATCTCTTCCAGCGTGGTGAAGCGGTAGGTGTTATAGACAAAGCGCAACTGCTTGGGGTTGACATCAAAGACCGCTGTCTCGTGCTGGAAACTGAGCACGTCGGTGAAAAAGGAACCCATCTTGCCGGCTCCCAGAATCAGTATCTTCATTGTTCTTTTCTCTGTGTGAATGGTGGGGTGATTAGTTCTTGTTGATAATCTCCATCTGCTGGCGTACGCTCTCCTCATGGATGGCTTCGAACACCTTCTTGATGAACTCGGGATCCATGCCGCAGAGGGCTCCCTGTGAGCCACGCTTGTCGAGGATTTCGTTGTAGCGGCCGGTCTGAAGGATGGTCATGTCGTGCTCCTTCTTGTAGGTACCTATCTCGCGGGCGATACGCATGCGCTTGGCCAGCTCTTCGATGAGGTTGTTGTCGCACTCGTCAATCTGCTTGCGCAGCTCAGCCAGGTTCTCGGTGGTCTGCTTCTCGGTACGAATAACGAGCAGGTTGAGGATGTAGTCGAGCACGTCGGGCGTGACCTGCTGCTTGGCATCGCTCCAGGCGCAGTCGGGGTTGCAATGGCTCTCCACAATCAGTCCGTCGAAGCTCAGGTCCATGGCTTGCTGACAGAGCGGGGCTACCAGCTCACGCTTTCCACCGATGTGGCTCGGGTCGCAAAGGATGGGGAGGGCAGGGATGCGGCGACGCAGCTCGATGGGGATGTGCCACTGGGGCAGGTTGCGGTAGAGCTTCTTGTCGTAGCTGCTGAAGCCACGATGGATGGCTCCCAGGCGCTTGAGGCCGGCACCGTTGATACGCTCTAGGGCTCCAATCCAGAGCTCAAGGTCGGGGTTGACGGGGTTCTTGACCAAGACGGGTACATCCACGCCTTTCAGTGCATCTGCTATCTCCTGTACGGCAAAGGGATTGGCCGTGGTACGGGCACCAATCCAGAGGATGTCGATACCGGCTTTGAGTGCCTCATAGACATGCTTGGCGGTGGCTACCTCGGTGGAAACGAGCATTCCGGTCTCTTTCTTGACTGCCTTGAGCCAGGGAAGACCATCTACGCCAATGCCTTCGAAGCCTCCGGGCTTGGTGCGCGGTTTCCAGATGCCGGCACGGAAGATTTTGATTCCGCGGTCGGCCAACATCTTGGCTGTTTCCATAACCTGTTCTTCTGTCTCTGCGCTGCAAGGACCAGCGATAACCAGTGGCCGACGCTCTTCGATGCCCGGCAATTGCAATTTTTCCAGTTCGAGTTCCATATCGTTTTAAATTTTAAATTTTTAGTTCTTAGTTTTGAGTTTCTTGATTCTCTCCAGTGCCTCTTGCAGTTTTTCGTCTTTGCAGCAGAGGGAGATGCGGATGTAGCGTTTGCCATTGCTGCCGAAGATGAAGCCGGGGGTGAGGAAGACACGTGCTTCGTGGAGTACCTTTTCAGTGAGTTCCTCTACGTCGGCATAGCTGTCGGGGATGCGGCCCCAAAGGAACATACCGACCTGATGCTGGTCGTAGCGGCAACCCAGGGCCTCCATGATTTCGCCAGCTAGGCGGCGACGGTTGCGGTAGTTGCGGTTGTTGCCTTCATACCAGTCGGCTTCGCTCTGCAGGGCCGTGGCAGCAGCCAGCTGCATGGCACGGAACATGCCGCTGTCGATGTTGCTCTTCACCTTCAGTACCCATTGCACGAACTGGGCATTGGAGGCCAGCATACCGATACGCCAACCGGGCATGTTGTGGCTCTTGCTCATGGAGTTGAACTCAATGCAGCACTCCTTGGCTCCGGGTACGCTGAGGATGCTCAGCGGATGGTCGTTGAGGATGAAGCTGTAGGGGTTGTCGTTGACGATGATGATGCCTTTGCGACGGGCAAAGTCAACGAGGCGCTCATAGAGCTCGGGGGTGGCGTTGGCACCGGTAGGCATGTTGGGGTAGTTGGTCCACATCAGTTTGACACGACTCAGGTCCATCTGCTCCAACTGCTCGAAGTCGGGCATCCAACCCTGTTCCTCCAGGAGGTCATAGTTCACCACCTCGGCACCGAGGATTTTGCTGAGCGAGGTGTAGGTGGGGTAGCCCGGGTTGGGTACGAGCACCTGGTCACCTGGGTTGACGAAGGCCAACGTGACGTGGAGGATGCCCTCCTTGGAGCCTATCAAGGGCTGAATCTCAGTGGCGGGGTCGAGGGTCACGCCGTACCACTTCTGATACCAGTCAGCAAAGCTCTGGCGCAGTTCGGGGATGCCGATGTAGGGCATGTAACCGTGGCCATCGGGGTTTTGTGCTTCGCGGCAGAGGGTGTCGATGGTCTGCTGCGAGGGGGGCATGTCGGGACTGCCGATGCCCAGGCTGATGACGTTGAGCCCTTGGGCATTCATCTGAGCCACCTCCTTGAGCTTGCGTGAGAAGTAGTATTCACTCACGCCGCTGAGGCGGTCAGCTGGCTGGTAGCTGTGCAGCGTAGATGGGGCTGCATTATTGGAATTGTTCATATTCTCCTAATATTTTAAGTTCTTTGGTGAGGGGGCTGATGGCGATGATGGACTGCTTGTAGCGCAGGACATTGTCGAAGACGATATCAACGTAGAATTGATATTCCCACTCGCGGCCAATGATGGGGAGCGACTGGATTTTGGTGAGGTTGATGTGGTAGAACGAGAGGATGGAGAGGACTTGCGAGAGGCTACCCTCTTCGTGGGGTAGGCTGAAGACGAGGCTGGCCTTGTTGACCTCACGGCCACGGTGGCGGTTGAGCTCATCCACCTGCCAGGGGTCGGCCACGACGAGGAAGCGGGTGAAGTTGTGCTTGTTGGTCTCGATGCCCGAAGCCAGTATCTTCATGCCGTTGCGTTCGGCGGCGGCTTGGGAGCAGATGGCGGCATGGCCGTGGAGCTGCTGCTTGCTGATGAGCTCGGCACTGAGGGCGGTGTCCTCAGCCTCGACCACCTTGAGCGTGGGGTGCTGGTTGAGGAACTCGCGGCATTGCATCAAGGCAATGGGGTGGGAGTTGACCTCCGTAAGGTCAGCCCAATCGTCGTCGGGCAGGCAGACGAAGCAGTGGGAGATGCGCAGCTTGTGTTCACCCACCACCTGCAGACCACTCTGCTTGAGCAGTTCATAGTTGTGGAGCAAGCTGCCGGCAATGGTGTTCTCGATGGCCGAGAGAGCTATCACCTTGTTGTCGTGGAGCACCTGGTCGAACACCTCCTCGAAGGTGGCGCAGCAGATGAGCTCTACCTCTTCGCCCTGGAAGTACTGGTGGGCAGCGATGTCGTGGTACGAGCCGAGGGCTCCTTGTATGGCTACTTTTTTCATCGTTCTCTATACATTATATTATATATGTCATGTGATACGTATCTTGGTTACATAAAAAATCCCGCCTCTATTGGGTAGAAGCGGGATTCCGTATCGGTTACTTAATTTTTATTCATCCTTGGTTCTTAAGCGTCACTGTCACTTGACACATACAAACTCCCGCTCTACTTTTGGGCTAAAGTAAAAGTAATAATAGAATCCGTATGTGCTGCTAAATCGCTTCATTTGATGCTTAATGCTTTAAATTGTTTTTTAATTCACGTGACAAAAGTACTGCTTTTCTCTGAAAAACAAATAAAAATTCCACTTTTTTTTCGTTCTGACTGAAAAAAAGTTCTATTCAGCGGTCGTTTCAGCGGCAGGGGCTTGCTCTTGTGAAGCATTCTCTTGCTCTTCGGCGGCGATTTCTTCCTCTACGCGGAGGTTGAAGTAGTCTTCAAGTTCCTTCTCAGCTGAGCCATCCACATTCTGGAGATCGCGGATGATGACACCGTTCTCCAGCAGGGCGATACGGCTGCATACATCGACCGTGTGGTTGAGGTTGTGGCTGGAGATGATGACCGTGGCGTGGTGCTCCTCGTTGTAGCGCTTGAGCAGGTGCTTGATGATGCTCTGACTGCTGGGGTCGAGGAAGTTGAAGGGCTCGTCGAGGATGAGCAGCTCGGGGTGGTGGAGCATGGCGGAGATGATGCCGATCTTCTGCTTGTTGCCCATGGAGAAGTTGCGGATGTACTTCTTCTGACCCAGCACCTCGCCGTTCATGAAGCGCTCAAAAGGCTGAAGCCGAGCATCGACCTCCTCCTTCTTGAGTCCGTACATCTTGCCGATGAAGTAGAAGTACTCCTCCGGGGTGAGGTAGTCGATGAGGAAGCCGTCGTCGATGAAGGCGCCGGTGAAGGCTTTCCACTCTTCGCTCTTCTCCACGGCCATGCCCTTGAGGGTGACGTGGCCACGGTCGGCCTTCAGCAGGTCAAGTATCAACCGGAAGAGGGTGGTCTTGCCGGCACCGTTGTTGCCCACCAGGCCGAGCATCTCGCCCTGGGCTATCTTGTATTGCTGGATATCGACAGCCAGCTTGCTGCCGAATCGCTTCTGTAATAGAAAGATATCAATCATAATCTGAAATAATTTCGAGGTGAAAAGTTAGCGTTGACGGGAGTCGCGGAAGCCCTCCATGTTCTGGTAGCGGCGCTTCATGAAGCGGTGATAGACGTTGTGTATCCAATATTTGGAGGTGGCCATGAAGAGGATGCCGATGCCGATGAGGATGAGTGATGCGGTGTCGGGGCTGACCACCACTTTCAAAATGGAGTTGATGATGAAGGGGATGAAGAAGGCTCCTGCCGCGATGAGATTCTGCATACCGGTACCGATGTTCTGACGGCCTGTCAGCTTGGCGTTGAGGTTGAGCGTCTTCTTGTTGATGACGGCCAGCTGGAACAGCATCCAATAGACCGGACCAGGGACGAAGAAGAGCCACCCCAGGCAGGTGAGGAAGGTAATCTTGCCGGTGAAGACGGCGGGCAGCATCAGCAGGAAGGGGATGATGAGCACGACGCTCCAGAGGTAGTACTTGGCGCGGAGCAGCGAGTAGATGCTCTCCTTGCGGCTCATCAAACCGTCGATGTAGTTGCCCTCATAGGCCATCAGTCCACTCAGACCCTGTACGGCGCATATCACGAAGCAGTAGAGTACGAAGAACTCACGCATGTTGCCCTGGTACGTGTCGCTGAAGCTGAGTAATAGGCTGAAAATCAGTATGGCGGCAGTAATCATGTAGAGCATCTTCTTGGTCATCTTGTTGCGCATGTAGAGCTTGAGCTCCAGGCGCATGTACTCACCTATCTCGCCGAAGCGGTTGAGGAAGCGGTACTCGGAGACCTTGCCTACCTTCTCGGTGGTCTCCTCCACCTTGCTGATCTCGGCATAGACCATGCGCTGCATCAGCACACGGTTGATGAGGAGCATGAGGAGGATGGCTACGGCCACGCCAAGGAAGGCGGGGAGCTGACCCTGGATGAATCCTTCACCCAGGGTCGTACTCCAGCCGTAGAGGGGACTGTCGTCGGGAATGAAGAGGGCACAGCCCAACGCTCCATAGACCGCAACAGGGAGCAGCAACCACCAGACGCGCTCGCTCATCAACGTGCGGCACAGCAGGTACCAGAAGTTGTTGAAGAGCATCAGCAGCCAGATACCGATGCAGTAGGTCAGCACACCCCATACTCCGTAGAAGCGGGTCACGGTGAGGATGCCGAAAGGCACGTAGAAGAAGAGCCACAGCAGGTTGTAGCTGCTCAGACCGGAGCGCATCAGGAGGATGTCGATGAGCCGGTTCTTGCGGATGGGCAGCAACACGTAGGGCTTCATCTCCTGCGTGGGGGTCTTCTGAAAGGCGAAACGCATCAGGAAGTCAATGGCCATCACGAAGACGAAGCCTGCGTTCATCACGTGGTAGGGCTCCTTGGAGCCACCATCCATGGCGAAGGCAAACATGGTGCCAAAGAAGATGAGGTAGCCTATCCAGAAGAGGGCCATGAAGTACATCCAGAACTTGGCAAACCGGTTGGTCTCGAACATGGGGTTGCGCTTGTCGGCCAGCTT
>JBJEKS010000310.1:0-7001 GCA_051878755.1 Bacteroides sp.
ACCACCTCTACAACGGCACCACCGCGACCTGCAGCGACATGCGCTACTGGAACAACAGCCTCGATGTGCTCAACAACTACTGGACGCCGGAGCGCACGGAGGCCAAGTATGCCAAACCCATCTATGGCGACAACTACTCCAATGGCTCGGCCAAGCCCATCAGCGACTGGGTCGAGAAGGGCGACTACCTCCGCCTGAAGCAGCTCGTACTGGGCTATACCTTCCCCACGACCAAGTGGCGCTGCGGCATCAGCTCCCTCAGGATTTACCTGCAGGCACAGAATCTTTTCGTGCTGACCGGCTATTCGGGCCTGGACCCCGAGGCCAGCCTCTACGGCAATAGCACAAACCCCTCCGAAGCCAATCTGCAGGCAGGCATCGACAAGAACACCATGCCGCAGGCCCGGGTCTTCACCTTCGGTACCAACATCACTTTCTAAACGAGATATGCAGCTTATGAAAAAAATAGAACGCTTCCTCATGCCGATGCTCCTTGGCATCCTGAGCAGTTGCAGCGGCTTCCTGGACAAGACCCCTTTCCTCCAGTTGACGGACAGCAGCATCTTCAGTTCGCCCGAACGGGTGGAAGGCGCTGTGAAGGGGGTATATACCCAGATGAAGGAGAATACCTTCATCGGCTCCAAGACCTACGTATGCATCGAAAACATGGGAGATGATATGAACAACGTGTCAGGCAACGGCTATGAGTGTATCTTCTCCTACAACATGGAGGTGGGCAAGGAGACACGCGACAATTATCAGACGTGGACCGGTGCCTACCTGACCATCCATAGCGCCAATACCGTGCTGGAGAACCTGGCAACGGCCCAGGAGGTGGTGGGCGACAGCTACTCCAGGTATCTGCAGGAGGTGAAGTTCTGCCGCGCGCTCTCCTATTACTACCTGGCCAACCTCTACGGCAAACCCTACATGCTCGACGGAGGCGGTTCGCTGGCAGTCCCTCTGCGTCTGAAAGCGGAGAAATCGACAGCAGGCAACAACCTGAGGCAGAGTACGGTGGCCGAGGTCTATGCCCAGGTGCTGGAAGATACGCGCGAGTATGAGGCCCTGCCCGTGCCGGGCGGCTCAGACTACAGTATCAACCGGGCCAACCAGGCTGCCGTACACATGCTGCGGATGCGGGTCTATATGGCCATGGAGCAGTGGCAGCAGGCCATCGCGGAGGGTGAGGCTGTGCAGGGATATGAACTCACTGCAGAGGTGACGGCTCCTTTCCTCTCCAGCCCCTCGTGCATAGAGTCCATCTTCTCTTTTCCCTTCGAGGGAACCAACAACGGCGGAGGCCGCCAATATGCTGCCTGCTACTTCTATGCCACGGGTAACTCGCTGGTGCTGGATCGCGAGAGTGGCATACACAGCGACCTCTATCCGCTCTATAACCTGCCTGCCGATGCGCGCGTGAGCGCACTGATTGGCGTGGCCAGCTCCGGTCAGTATGTGCTGACCAAGTTTACGGACGGCATCACCTACCTCGACTGGGTGCCCATCTTCCGCTATGCCGAGACGCTGCTCAACCTGGCGGAGTGCTACTGGCAGATGCACCAGGAGGAGAAAGCCATCGCCGTCCTGGCCAAGGTGCGCCGACGCGCCCTGGCCGCTGCCGACGACCCGCTGCAACTGCATACTTTGAGCGGAGCTGCGCTCGGGGAGGCCATCTACCTGGAGCGGCGCGCTGAACTGGTGGGGGAAGCCATCCGGGCTCTCGACATCAAGCGCCGTGGTGAGACTTTCATCAAGAAGAAAGGCACTCCGGCCGAGTTCTCCTGTGCTCCCGCTTCATCGGGTTACACCTGGCCTATCCCCACCATCGAGACGGCAAACAACAAGGATATCGAAGAATGAACAAACCAACAGCTAATATAAACATGTATATGAAACAAAACAGAAAAAGAAGCGTGCTCACGACATGGATCTGCCTACTAATGTTTGTGAGCATGCAGGCGCAGATTTCCCTGAAGGGAACTGTGGCCGATGCCGAGACCGGCGAACCGCTTATCGGAGCGACGGTCCGGGTGATTGACACCTCATTAGCCACCATTACCGATATTGATGGCCATTTCTCGATTGCGGATGTACCCGCTGAGGCACAGCTCTTCGAGGTGGGCTATGTGGGCATGGTGACGCAAACCCTGAAGATAGCTGACTACAAGGGAACCGTCATCCTGCTGCAGTCGGACAACCTGCTCACCGAAGTGGTGGTGACGGCCATGGGTATCTCGCGCGACAAGAAAGCCCTGGGTTACGCCATGAGCGAGGTGAAAGGGGATGAACTCAACCGGGCACGAGGCGGCGTGAGTAACCCTGTCAATGTGCTGCAAGGCAAGGTGTCGGGTCTGCAGATCAGCAGCAACAGCGGCTCCATCGGTGGCTCGTCGAAAGTGCTGATACGTGGTGTCAGCTCCATCTCGGGCAACAACCAGCCCCTCTTCGTCATCGACGGTGTGCCCATCGAAGGAAGCGACTTCAACAGCGGCACCACCGGTGTAGGATGGGGCGGCTACGACTACGGCAACCTGGTGCAGGACATCAACCCCGACGACATCGAGAGCATCTCGGTACTCAAGGGGGCCAGCGCTTCGGCCCTCTATGGCTCACGGGCCAACAACGGCGTCATCCTCATCACCACCAAGCGCGGCCTCAAGGACGAGGGGCTGGAGGTATCCTACTCCGGAACCATGGGCATCGAGCGGGTAGGCAAGCTGCCTGAGTATCAGAACCAGTACGGTGGCGGCAACAGCAGCTCTTTCTCCACTGCGACTATCAACGGCAAAGAGTATCAGATAGCCAACTACTTTGTCGATGAGAGCTGGGGACCCAAGCTGGAGGGGCAGGAGGTGCTGACCTGGTACGACCTGGCGCGATGGGAAGAGGGGGGCAAGCAGGGCGACCCCATCCCCTCGAAGTGGCTCCCAGCCAAGCATGACGCCTCGTCACTCTTCGAGACTGGCCTCACGCTGAGCAACCACGTCTCCCTGGCCAAGACCACCGAGGAGAGTCAGTTTCGCGTCTCCTACACCAACACGGAGACCAAAGGCATGGTGCCCAACAGCAAGCAGCACAAGAATGCCCTCAATCTCTCCGGCACGCTGAGGAGTAAGGATAAGCGCCTGGAGGTCTTCACCAACGTCTCTTACCTCAATACCCGCACCCAGGGACGCACAGAGACGGGGTATGGAAACAATAACATCTTCATGAAGGCCACCTGCTGGTGGCAGCGCCAGCTGGACTTCAAGCAGCTGAAGGAACTGTACATCAGCCCCTCAGGCGAACAGTACACCTGGAACCGTACTTCCTGGGATGACCCCACACCGGCCTACTCGGACAACCCTTACTGGGCGCTCTATATGAACAGCCAGAACGACAGCCGTAACCGTATCTATGGCAATATAGGGACCTCCTATCCGATTGCCCCCTGGCTGAAGGCGCAGTACAAGGTCAACCTGGACTACTTCTCCCAGAAGGAGTATGAGCATGTGGCCGTTGGCTCGCAACAGGAGAGCTCCTATACCGAACGGGCCCGCCAGCAGTACGAGATCAACCACGAGTGGATGCTGATGGGGCACTACGACTTCAGCGACTTCTCGCTGCAGGCCAACCTGGGTGCCAACATCATGCACCGCCGCTATGAGCTGACCACGGGCGCCACCCAGGGCGGTCTGGCCATCCCCTTGCTCTACAACCTCAGCAACTCAGTGCAGACCCCGCTGGCCTCCAATGAGGTGAGCCGCCGCGGGCTGAACTCCTTCTTCGGCAACGTCAGCGTGGGCTGGCGCAGCATGATCTACCTGGAGGCTACCCTGCGACGCGACAGCTCCTCCACACTGCCCAAGGGAAACAACACCTATTGGTACCCCTCATTCACCACCAGCTTCATCTTCAGCGAGCTGCTCAGCGATCAGCTGCCCTGGCTCACCTACGGTAAGCTGCGTGCGGGATGGGCCAAGGTGGGTAACGACACCGCCCCTTACAGCCTGCTCACGGCCTACAAGCAATACACCAACATCGGCAACGGCGTGCCGGGCTATATCCTGAGCAACACGCTCAACAACAACCAGCTGAAGCCGGAGACCACCTATTCCTGGGAGGTGGGTCTGGAACTGGCCTTCCTGAAGAACCGACTCGGTCTGGATGTGACCTACTACAGCAGTGAGTCGCGCGACCAGATTGTCCCCTTCTCCGTCTCGGGCAGCACGGGTTACACCTATGCCGTCTATAATGCCGGTGTGCTGACCAACCGAGGTGTGGAGCTCACGGTGCATGCCACCCCCGTACTGACCCGCTCGTTTGAGTGGAACTCGACGCTCACGCTCTCGCAAAACAAGAACTGTGTGAAGAAGCTGATTGACAATGTGGATTACTACCGCCTGGCATCGGGAGTATTCGCTGCCGAGCTGGGTGCCTATGTGGGCAAGGAGTATGGTGTCATCATGGGCACCAACTACGTCTTCGACTCCGAGGGCCGACGTATGATAGACCCTGAGACGGGACTCTACCGGAGTACGGACGGCTTCGAGAGTCTGGGGAGTGCCTATCCCGACTTCACTGGCGGATGGAACAACAGTTTCCGTCTTGGCCGCTTTGACGCCTCCGTGCAGATTGACTTCCAAAAGGGAGGACACTACTTTGGGTGCAGCTACCTGTATGGTATCTACGGTGGACAGCTGGCGGAAACTGCAGAGAATGGCATCCGCGAGAAGGGTATTGTGCTGGATGGTGTCATCGATGATAAGGGCACGCCCAACACCACGGTCGTCAATGCACAGGACTGGGGCTACGATTACTATTCGGGTCCGGCGGCTCAGTCCGTCCTGCGGAGCGACTACGTGAAGCTGCGCGAGATCAGCGTGGGCTATCATGTACCGTTGAAGAGCCGATTCATCAAGGAGATGCATCTCTCGGCCTATGCCCGCAACCTGGCCGTATGGGGCCCCGATACCCGTCACTTCGACCCCGAAAGCATCGTCAACAATGCAGGCAACGTGCAGGGACTGGACTATGGACATACACCGGCCTCAAGAAACTACGGACTGACTATCAACCTCAAATTTTAAGTTACAGCAATGAAACAATATAACATCCTCTATAGAAAAGGAATCGCCTGGATAGCAGCTTGCCTGCTCTGCCTCACCTTGATCTCGTGCGATGATTTCGGAAACCTGAACGAGAATCCCAACAGCCCCGGCAGTGTGCCTTCCCACATGCTGATGAGCGGTACCGAGAAATTCATCTTGGACCAGGTGACTTCGTTGGAAGGGTGTGGGCGTTACTTCCATCTCTATGCGCAGCACTTCGGACAGACGGCCTATTCCGAACAGTCCCGCTACATGCTCGACGAAGACTTCCTCAGTAACTACTTCAATAATACTTATGCCGCACTGGCCAACCTGAACAAAATCATCGCTTTGAACACGCAGGCCGAGACGGCTGCCGCACAGGCCTCCTATGGAGCCAACTGCAACCAGATAGCCGCTGCCATGACCCTGAGGGCCTGGCTGATGAGCCTCATGACCGATGCCTGGGGAGACCTGCCCTACAGTGAGGCCATGAAACTGGAAGAGGGAATCTATTATACTCGTTACGATACCCAGAAGTCTATCTACGAACAGCTGCTGAAGGAGCTGAAAGAGGCCTCGGATATGTTTGACGTTAATCAGCGCGTCTTTGTCAGCGGCAGTGACCAGATTTACGATGGCGACCCCGTGAAGTGGAAGCGCTTTACCAACTCCCTGCGTTGCCGCTTGGCCCTGCACCTCTCCAAGGTGGATAGCCGTTGGCGTGAATACATCGAGGAGGCGGTACGCGACGGAGTGTTCGAGAGCAGTGCCGACAATGCCTACTACCAGTTCTCCGAGTCGGGTACGGAGTACTTCGGCTTCTGCTACCACTTCTTCGTGCGGAAACGTTGTGACTTCACCATCGCCCATACATTGGTCGATCTGATGCAATCCTTGGACGACCCTCGCCTGCCCATGTACACCAGCTCCAATCAGGGGGTCATCCGTGGTATGCTCTATGGTATGCCCAATGATGCCACCTCAGCCTACTTTGAGAACTGTCCCAATTGGTTGAAGAATCCGCCCTTCTTCCTGAAGCGGTCGTTTGCTTACCCCATCATGACCTACTCCGAGCTGATGTTCATCCTCTGCGAGGCGCACGACTTCAATGTGGAGGAGTTCCGCGAGGGAGTGCGCTACTCCATCCGTCGCTGGGCCGTGCAGTCGCTCACCAACGTGACTGAAGAGGAGGCTTTGGGCTACGTGGACCGGGTATCGGCCAAGGTGGATGCAGAAGCCGTGGCGGTACAGAAGTATATCGACCTCTACCTCAACGGCATGGAGGCCTGGACCGAGCTGCGTCGCACGGGCTACCCCGAGCAGCTCGTTCGCCCGGGTGAAGTCATCGGCACGGTCAACGGCAAGGAGTACACCTTCCAGACGTTAATCGAGAGCAAGGACGACATCATCCGCCGCATCAAATACCCCGATACGGAGAGCACCCTCAACTACGACTACTGGAAGGAGGCCGTGGACCGTCTGAAGGACAAGACCAACAACATCTATTCACCGATGTATTGGGATGTCCGCACCTCCACTTACGACCATCCAGCAAACCTATAGTTCCTCAGACACACTATCCCATTACTGTAGGGGCGGAATATTTTCCGCCCTGAATAGCGCGACTGTGGGTGTTGTAGGGGCGGACCTATGTGTCCGCCCTTTATTTATATAATAAGGTATAGCACTGAAACCCCGCTGCAACGCCTGTTTCATGAAGATGAAAAAATGTGTTGTATAACATATCTGTTTTACAACAAGTTATAAAAAAGATGCAATTTTCTTTGAAAAAAAGTGGTAGAAATGTTTGGTGGGTATTGAGGAAACCTCTACCTTTGCACTCGCTTTCGGAAAGGAAAGCACTTTAAGAATGAGATCTTTGAAAGATTTACATAACAAGACAAAGTAGTACAAGAGCGAAATCAC
>JBJEKS010000311.1:0-6887 GCA_051878755.1 Bacteroides sp.
TTTTCTACGGGAGGTAACATTTTTTCCAACGTGCTGGAAACGGCTGAAGTATTTACTTTCCAGCGCTGAAGTATTAACTCCCCAGCCGTGGGAGGTTAACTCTTCAGCGCCCTATCTCCTACTCTTTTATCTCGGTGGAGACGACTTCGAGCTTGAGTACTTCGCCCGTGGGGCCGCCTACGAGCTTGGCATACGAGGGCTTGAGGTCGTGCTGTACGCCGATGAGCTGCGAACTGTTGTTGTCGTAGCTCAAGCTGACTGGGATGAGCAGTACCTTGTCCCAGTCGGGGTTGTCGAGCTTCCACTGGGCCTCCCAGGCAGCTTCGTTCCAGGCAGCACCTGCGGCGGTGCGGGCTTCGCTACGAGCCTTCTCTTTCTCAGAGATGCAGGTCGATATGAGGCGGGCAATGTTGCTGAAGACGTACTGGTTGGTGGCTACGCTGTTGTGCGTGGAGGAGAAGGAGGTGATGTTGTCAGTCACCTCGTTGTTCTCAAAGAAGGAGACGTAGTCGGTCTTCCGCAGCAGGAGCACCGTGCCTGGTGCCTCCATGCTGAAGTCGTACTTCGAGTCCTGGTGGTAGTTGGTAAAGGTGAGCTTGGCACCGTTGAGCGTGTCCTTCTGCAGCTGGGCATGTATCTCGTCGTAGGGCAGACGCGCTTCGGTGAAGATGCCTGCGGGTGACTTGAGGTAGGTGTTGCCCTGTTCGCTCACGCGCTCATCGATGCGCTGCGAGTTGCTGAAGCGGTTGGCCTGGATGACCTCCTTGGTCGAGGCGAAGACCGTGTTCATACTGTAGTAGAGCGAGTCACTGCCATCGACGCATTGCAACTTCACACCCAGCGAATCTACGGCGTGGAAGCGGAACTGCATCTGCAAATCGACGCGATCCACGTAAAGTATCGTGCCGTCACCCTGGTCGGTCTTGATATAGACACCCTTGAAGACGTTGTTGATAAATGACTCGGCATCAGCAAAGTATTCGGGGTTGCTGCGGTACTTGTAGAGGATGCGGTCTTCACCAAAGCTGTGCTTGTCAAGGGGAATCGTGATGTGAGGATAGTAGGAGGGGTTGCCATCAGAGTCGGTGGCGTTGCGCACGCTGTCGCTCACTGAGGTATCGTAGGCAGAATAGGCTGCACGACCCAGCAGGGTGCTGTTGTCGCAGTATTTCGTGCCATCGATGTTGGTGTAGCGGTAGTTGGTTCCCTCGGCCTTGCGCTCCTCCAACCAGCGGTCGTTGAGCTCATAGACACTCAGGCGGCAGGCGTTGAGTGAGTCGCCAAACCACGAGGAGTAGTAGATGACGAGCTGAGCAGATACCACCGAGTCACCCGCCATGATGCCGCTACCAGTCTCTGTAGCTGCATCATACTTATAGACTTCTGGGAAGCGGTAGTTGTCCGTACAGTTGAGCTCCGTGAGGAAGCTGCACTCGTAGAAGCCGAAGTCGGCATCAGAAAAACGGCCCACATAGCCGGTGCTAGTCTTGGCGAACACCGAGTCGGCCTTGATGGAGCGCGTGGTGACGTCGAACAGCGTGGTGTGAGCCTTAAGATGGTCGGTGGGAGGCATCATATCGATACCTATCGACCCCGTATTGTCATCGCAGCTGCCCAGCAGGAGCAGGGCAAGCAGCGACGCAAAGGGTACAAACTTGAAAAGTCTTGTCAATTTCATTACATTAATATACTAGATAAATCATCGTTTGGATGCGGTGGCAGTGGCTGCAGGAGCAGCAGGCTCATGTTCCATCACCTCATCGTAGAACTTGTTGCATGCCTCAATGTAGCAGTCGGGTTCCTGATAAGGCAGGAAGGGTTTGCCTGTGCTTTGGATGTGTTCCAGCAAGCGCGGGTCGATGTTGGGGTTCTGCTGGATGACGCCGTCGCTGAAGTCGATGGCCAGTTTGCAGAGGTCGAAATAGGTGATGGGTTCCTTCAGCTTGGCCACATCCTTCTTGGCCACACCCTTGAGCATCAGCTTGCTCACGAAGTCAGCCTTGAAAGGTTCGTGCAGTCCGTCTTCATAGAGCGAGAGCACTACCTTCGATGAGCGGAACGAGGGTTCGTCCTTGTAGGCCTTCTTGATGTAGAGCGGAGCCAGCAGCGAAATCCAGCCGTGGCAGTGGATGAGGTCGGGGCACCAACGCAGTTTCTTCACCGTCTCCAGTACGCCTCGGGCGTAGAAGATGATGCGCTCGTCGTTGTCCTCATAGTCCACTCCATTCTCGTCCTTCACCTCCAGACGGTTCTGGAAATAGTCGTCGTTGTCGATAAAATAGACCTGCATGCGGGCAGCCTGGATGGAGGCCACCTTGATGATGAGCGGATGGTCGGTGTCGTCGATAATCAGGTTCATGCCCGAGAGGCGAATCACCTCGTGCAACTGGTTGCGACGTTCGTTGATGGCACCCCATTTAGGCATGAAAGTGCGTATTTCCCGACCGTGCTCCTGTATGGCCTGCGGCAGCGTGCGGCCCAGCAGCGATACTTCGTTCTCTGCCATGTAGGGAGTAATCTCCTGCGTGATGAACAATACCTTATTTGCTTTACCCATAATCAATCGTTACGTTTTAATCCTTCTTTTCTGTCTGCTCAAAGGGCTGACAACCCCCGAAAAGACTCTGCAAAGATATAAAAAAAATAGCTCAAACGGGCAAGATTTGAGCGGCAATATTTCCTTATTTTTTATTAAGTCGCTGATAATCAAGCAAAGTTAAAAATCGCCTAAAATGCCATTTTCAAGAAAAAATGCAATAATTTGTGATTTTTCTTCGGTATGTGGCAAATAATGACTTATTTTGCACCCGTTTTTTGAAACAATAATTTGGAAAGAATGGAAACAGTACATACCATCAATGCGTTGCAGGAGAAGCTCAATGCCCTGCGACTGCAAGGTAAGCGTGTGGGACTGGTGCCAACGATGGGCGCCCTGCACGCAGGTCATGCCTCGCTCGTGAAGCGCAGCGTGGCCGAGAATGACGTTACCGTGGTGAGCGACTTTGTCAACCCCACCCAATTCAACGACCTTAACGATTTAAAGAAGTACCCGCGCACGCTCGAGGCCGACTGTCGGTTGCTCGAAGCCTGCGGCGTGAACTTTGTGTTTGCTCCCTCGGTGGAGGAGATTTATCCTGAGCCGGACACGAGGCAGTTCAGCTTTGCTCCGCTCGACACGGTGATGGAGGGCATCTACCGCCCCGGTCACTTCAACGGCGTTTGCCAGATTGTGAGCAAGCTCTTCGACATCGTCAAGCCCGACCGCGCCTACTTCGGCGAGAAGGACTTCCAGCAGCTGGCCATCATCCGCGAGATGGTGCGCAAGATGCAGTTCCCCCTGGAGATTGTGGGTTGCCCCATCGTGCGTGAAGAGGACGGATTGGCTCTGAGCAGCCGCAACGCCTTGCTCAGCGACGAGCAGCGCGTGCAGGCGCTGAAGATTTCGCAGACGCTCTTCGAGAGCCGTACCTTTGCGCAGACACACAGCGTGAGCGAGACGAAGCAATTCGTGGAAGAGGCCATCAACGGAGCTCCGGGCTTGCGTCTGGAGTATTTCGAGCTGGTGGATGGCAACACGCTGCAATCCATCGCCTCGTGGGACGACACCACCTATGCCGTGGGTTGTATCACCGTCTATTGCGGCGAAGTGCGTCTGATTGATAATATTAAGTATAAGTAAATAGCCTATTTGAAAGATGATGATTGAAGTATTGAAATCGAAGATTCACTGTGCACGGGTCACTGAGGCCAACCTCAACTACATGGGCAGCATCACGATTGACGAAGACCTGATGGATGCCGTGAACCTGATAGCCGGTGAGAAGGTGGCCATTGTAGATAACAACAATGGCGAACGCTTTGAGACATACGTCATTAAAGGGGAGCGTGGCTCCGGAAAGATTTGCCTGAACGGTGCCGCAGCACGCAAGGTCCAGCCCGATGACATTGTCATCATCATGTCCTACGCGCTGATGGACTTCGAGGAGGCCAAGGCCTTCAAGCCAAGCATCATCTTCCCCGATCCGAGAACGAACAAGGTGATTTGACGAGAAGCCTGCTGAAGGCTTTATCCATAATGATACAGAAAGGGCGGACCTATGTGTCCGCCCTTTCTGTTGATGACTTTAATATGAACGGGCGAAGATGACGCGGCAGGCTGAGGGCTTACCCGTCACCATGCACTTGCCGGGCTCCTTGTCGCCAGGTACGAAGCTCTCGAACGGAATGCAACGGATGGTGGCCTTGGTATCCTCCTTGATCTTCTCCTCGGTCTCGGTGGTACCATCCCAGTGGGCCAGTACGAAGCCGCCCTCCTCTATCTTCTGCTTGAACTCGTCATAAGTGTCGGCCGTGGTGATGCGGCTGTTGCGGTAGTCGAGGGCCTTCTTGTAGATGTTGGCCTGAATCTCCTCAAGCAGCTGCTGTACGTACTCTTCGATGCCGTCGCACGTGCGCGTCTCCTTCTCCAGCGTATCGCGGCGCATCACCTCGATGGTGTTGTTCTCCAGGTCGCGGCCACCCATCACGAGGCGCACGGGTACACCCTTCACCTCGTAGTCGGCAAACTTGAAGCCCGGGCGCTTGTTGTCGGCGTTGTCGTACTTCACCGAGATGCCCATCCGCTTCAGCTTCTGCACCATGCCTTCCACCTTGGCATCAATCTGCTTCAGCTGGTCGGCATTCTTATAAATAGGTACGATGACTACCTGTATCGGAGCAAGATGGGGCGGCAACACGAGGCCGTTGTCGTCGCTGTGGGTCATGATGAGCGCACCCATCAGGCGGGTCGAAACGCCCCACGACGTAGCCCATACATACTCCAGCTGGTTCTCCTTGTTGACAAACTGCACGTCGAAGGCCTTGGCGAAGTTCTGACCCAGGAAGTGGGACGTACCGCTCTGCAGTGCCTTGCCATCCTGCATCATCGCCTCGATGGTGTAGGTATTGAGCGCACCGGCAAAGCGCTCGTTGGCGCTCTTCACACCCTTGATGACGGGCACGGCCATGTACTTCTCAGCGAAGTCGCTATATACGTTAAGCATCTTCACGGCCTCTGCCTCGGCCTCCTCGCGGGTGGCGTGTGCCGTGTGTCCCTCCTGCCACAGGAATTCTGCCGTGCGCAGGAAGAGGCGGGTGCGCATCTCCCAACGGAAGACGTTGGCCCACTGGTTGCACAGGATGGGCAGGTCACGGTAGGAGTTGATCCAGTTCTTATAGGTGTTCCAGATGATGGTCTCGGATGTGGGGCGGATGATGAGCTCCTCCTCCAGTCGGGCTGCGGGATCCACCACTACGCCACCGCCGTTGGGGTCGTTCTTCAGACGGTAGTGGGTCACCACGGCGCACTCCTTGGCAAAGCCTTCCACATGTTCCGCCTCACGGCTCAAGAACGACTTCGGAATCAGCAACGGGAAGTAGGCATTCACGTGGCCCGTCTCCTTGAACATATCGTCGAGTTGACGCTGCATCTTCTCCCAAATAGCGTAACCGTAAGGCTTAATCACCATACAGCCACGAACGGCCGACTGCTCGGCCAAGTCGGCTTTTACCACTAACTCATTGTACCATTGCGAGTAGTTCTCGCTTCGTTTGGTCAGGTTTTTCAGTTCTACTGCCATAATATCTCAAGTTTTAATTTCCATTCACTCGTAGCTTGTAGCTCGTAGCTTATAGCTACTAGTTCCTAGCAAACAACGTTTGGGCGACAAAATTACAAAAAAAAGCCATTCAGTGTTGAAAAGGGTGCAAAATTATTTGTATTTTTGCACACGCTTGCAATGCTTGCAGGCGGTACAGATGATTGATAAACCAAGCTAAGCGTACGATTATGAACTACATAGAGACTGAGATAGATGGCGTTTGGGTGATTGAGCCCAAGGTGCTGGGCGATGCCCGAGGCTACTTCATGGAGGCCTTCAAAGAAGAAGAGTTCAGAGAGAAGGTGGGCGATGTCCACTTTATCCAGGACAA
Source organism: Bacteroides sp. (assembly GCA_051878755.1). Classification (GTDB taxonomy): domain Bacteria; phylum Bacteroidota; class Bacteroidia; order Bacteroidales; family Bacteroidaceae; genus Bacteroides. Next base: position 5,971 of record JBJEKS010000311.1, read on the forward strand.
TGAGTCGAAATCCAGCTACGGCGTGTTGCGCGGATTGCACTATCAGCAAGGGGCCGACAGCCAGGCCAAGCTGGTGAGGGTGCTGAAGGGACGCGTGCTCGACGTGGCCGTAGATTTACGTCGCTCCTCGCCTACCTTCGGTCGCTACATCAGTGTGGAACTTACTGAGCAGAACAAGCGGCAACTCTTCATCCCCCGCGGCTTTGCCCACGGATTCTGCGTTCTCAGCGAAGAGGCTCTCTTTTTATATAAGGTAGATCAGCCCTACGCTCCGCAGAGCGAGGCCTGCATCCGCTTCGACGACCCCACCATCAACGTGGATTGGCCCCTGGCACCCCAGGATATGCTCCTCTCCGAAAAGGACAAGAAGGGGATGCTCTTCAGTGAAGCGCCCTGTTTCTAAATCCGTTACGTCTTATGATGAGAAGTTGGATAAAGGTCATGATGCTTGTTGCAGGGCTGTCGTTGACGGCCTGTGGCGGAGTGCGCACTCCCGTCGAGCAGAAGGAAGACCTCACTGCCAAGGCACTTCTCCAGGGGGTATGGCTCGATGAGGAGAACGACATGCCCTGGATTAAGATTGAGGGCGACACCATCTTCTATGCCGATGCGCAGAATGCACCGGCCACCTTCCGCGTGGTACACGACTCTATCTACGTGACCAACGCTTTCGGGGTGATGGCCTATAAGATTCTGCGTCAGTCGGAATACAGCTTCTGGTTCACGGCCAACGCGGAGGATGGACAGGTCAAACTCTACAAGTCGGAAGATGTGGCCGACAACCTCTTCTTTCGCAAGAAGCAGGTGGAGATACTCTCCTCCACGCCCGAGGTGGTGAAGAAGGACAGTGTCATCTTCTACCAAGGCAACCGCTACCGTGGCTACGTACACATCAACCCCTCCACCATGAAGGTGGA
>JBJEKS010000312.1:0-6876 GCA_051878755.1 Bacteroides sp.
TCGGTGACGACGAGCACGGTTGGGACGACGAAGGCGTATTCAACTACGAAGGTGGTTGCTACGCTAAGGTTATCAACCTCGACAAGGAGAGCGAGCCCGATATCTACAACGCTATCCGTCGCGATGCCCTGCTGGAGAACGTAACCGTTGCTGCTGACGGCAAGATTGACTTCGCCGACAAGAGCGTTACGGAGAACACCCGCGTATCTTACCCCATCGAGCACATCGAGAACCGTGTAGCTCCCGTTTCTAAGGGTCCTCACGCTCATCAGGTTATCTTCCTGTCGGCTGATGCCTTCGGTGTACTGCCTCCCGTATCTATCCTGAACGCTGAGCAGACGAAGTACTACTTCCTCTCTGGATTCACCGCTAAGCTGGCTGGTACAGAGCGTGGTATCACGGAGCCCACTCCCACATTCTCTGCTTGCTTCGGTGCTGCCTTCCTGAGCCTGCACCCCACGAAGTACGGTGAAGAGCTGGTGAAGAAGATGGAGAAGGTTGGTGCCAAGGCTTACCTGGTGAACACCGGTTGGAACGGTACCGGCAAGCGTATCTCTATCCGCGACACCCGTGGTATCATCGATGCTATCCTGGACGGCTCTATCGACAAGGCTCCCACGAAGGTGATTCCTTTCTTCGACTTCGTAGTGCCCACCGAACTGCCTGGTGTAGATCCCAAGATTCTTGACCCCCGCGACACCTACGAGTGCGCATGCCAGTGGGAAGAGAAGGCTAAGGACCTGGCTAGCCGCTTCATCAAGAACTTCGCTAAGTTCGAAGGCAATGCAGCCGGTAAGGCTCTCGTAGCAGCTGGTCCGAAGCTCTAATCCGCAGCTGAGACAATTAGCATATAACGTTTAAAGAGAGGGACATTCCGCAAGGAGTGTCCCTCTCTCTTTTTATCCCAAGAACCGCCTCAAATAGCGGAAAATGACGTTAAAAACACACAAAATACACAAGGTTGTATAACACAAGGTTGTGTATATTGCGTAATTCATTGCAGATACTGTCTTTGCACTATCAATGGGTTGAGCGGAATTAGTATTATTAAAACAACTTATTTAAATCCATTGACAGGAAATCCTCTGCGCCTATACCGCCATCCCCAACGATGAATGATGCCGTAGGGTGGAAGAGCTCTCTGAACTTGTCCAATCCTTCTGTCCGCTTCTCTGCATTGCTTTTGACCTCTATAGCCACGATAGAGCCTCTCTTTCGGAGAACAAAGTCCACCTCATCGTTGCGTTCGCGCCAATAGAACACTTCGAAATGTCGAATAAATGCCTGACTCATCAGATAGGCCCCTATGCCCGATTCGAAGATACGGCCCCATGACTTACGGTCTAAGATGGACTGTTCGAACGACAGTGGACTGTACACCATCTTGAGCGCATTGTTGTAAACCTGCAATTTCGGGATGCTCGCCCTTCTGCGTGCTGCATCGATACTGAACTTTTGAAGTCCGCAAAGCAAACCACTTTCACTCAACAAGTTGATATATCCCGATAAGGTTGTCGTATTACCGGCATCCTGCAGCGAACCAAGCATTTTGTTCAACGAAAGCAACTCCCCGGAGTAGGCGGCTCCAAGCTCAAATGTCTGACGAAGCAGGGCTGGTTTACTGATAGGCGTGTCCATCAGAATGTCTTTATTGATTGTGGCCTCGATGATAGCTGACTGGATATAGTGCAGAAAACGCTCCTCATCATGGATTAAGGAAGCTGCACCAGGATAACCTCCAAAAAAGAGATACTGATTGAGTGAAAACCCAAAGCCTTCCTTCATCTCCAGATAGCTCCAATGACTCATGCGAATCTCCTCAAAACGTCCTGCCAATGATTCAGATAATCCCTTTTCTAACAGAACACGGCTACTGCCAAGCAATAAGACCTTGATGTTACGGTCATGGAATGTATCATCATCCCATTCCTTCTTCACCACTTCACTCCAGTTACTAATCTTCTGAATCTCATCAATAACCAAGACAGCATTTCCCCATCCATTGCTTTCCATCAGACTACGGACCGCAGCCCAACAATCTGATATCCAACCACTGCTTGTTGCAGGAACATTGTCAGCAGAGAAAAACTGATAAGGCGCTTCTATGTCATTCAACACCTGTTTCACAACAGTTGTTTTGCCAATCTGTCGTGCTCCCATTACGACCTGAATGAATCGTCTTGGTTCTTCAAGCCTTTCTCTAATCGTCTGATATTCTGCTCTTTTATACATACTGTTACATTTTACGCAGTGGAGTGCGTATTTTTACGCAGTGCAAAGATAATACAAAATCCACGAAATACAGCACTTAGTAGATAAGATATTCTCCATGAGATGCACCTGCGCAACCGCATGGCCATCTTCCGCGAGCAGACAGGCACTCGCTACGGCACCCAGCTCACGATGATTACGACCTTTGGCGTGCTGCCCAACAAGCATTACAGCGTGGTAGATTCAGAGGTTCCACACCGACAAGAGAAAGAAAATGTTTCTAATCGATGTTTTCTTGCCAAACTGCGAACAAGCAAGTGTATGCTACGATTATGACGTTAAAAACACACAAAATACACAAGGTTGTGTGACACAAGGTTGTGTATTTTGTGTAATTGCACTATATTTGCAGTGGCTTTCAACTCATTGAGGCCATATCGCATGTATGGGAAAGAATGACACTAACCAGAGTTTTGTATTCGGAGTATCCGTGTCCGACTATAACTTCATAGGCCGGGAGGAGGAAATCCGGCAATTGCGGATGAACTTTGAAGAGGGTATTAACACCATCCTAATCTCACCAAGACGATGGGGAAAGACCTCCTTGGTAAAAAGGGTGTGCCGCGAAGTGAACCCAGAGAAGGTCATCACGGTGTTTGTAGATATCTTCAAATGCAAGACGGAATACGAATTCTACAACACGCTCATTGAGGCCGTCTTGAAGCAGACCGCCTCAAAGGCTGAACTTTGGATGGATAATGCACGTGACTTTGCCCTAAGCCTTGGCATCAGCCCCAAGACCCATACACCGGAGGAGATTCTGCAACTGGCAGAAACCATAGCCGAACGCAAAGGAAAGCGCATCGTGGTCTGTATCGATGAGTTCCAACAGATAGGTGAAATGCCCGACAGTCTGAGTATCCAGAAGCGGTTACGCTCCATCTGGCAACACCAGAAGATGGTATCCTACTGCCTCTTTGGCAGTAAGAAACACACCATGATGACCGTATTCCAGAAGAGGAACATGCCACTGTATCAGTTTGGGGACTTCAAGTTTCTGGGAAAGATTCCCACAGCCAAGTGGACTGAATACATCGTCTCCCACTTCGCAGACCGCCACCGCAAGATAACTGAAGAACAAGCCGCAAGCATCTGCAACGTGGTACAGAACCACTCCTCCTACGTGCAGCAGCTCTCATGGATAATCTTCTCTCTGATAGACGAAGGGGAGAACGTAGAGGAGAGGCATCTGAAAGCAGGTGTCGAGAATCTGCTGAACAGCCAGGAACAGCTCTTCATGCAGCAGATAGAGCCACTGACTGCCTATCAGATGAACTTTCTACGGTGCATCATTGCCGGTCATCATGAGAACTTCGGTGACGCAGAAATCCGCGAGACCTTTGACCTAGGTAGCGTCTCCAATATTACACGCCTGAAGACAGCACTGGTGGAAAGGGATTTGGTGGAGATAGAAGGGCGCAAGTTCAATATCACCGACCCCGTCTTCGCACTATGGTTTGAGCGGAATGCTTAACCGCTCCCATTTAGCAGACAAACGGCTGTCCATTATTTCTATTCCACGTAGTCCAGCTTGATGACAATCACACGGATAGTCTGGTCGGGCTTGTCCGTCATCACCTTGGCAATGTGCCAGTCGTCAGGGAAGAAGAGGAAGAATCCCTTGGGAGTGGAGTCGTAGAAGCGCGTACGCGACAACTCGTAATCATAAATCTGAATGTCAGACTTGTAGTCCGTACTGGGTCGGCTGCTCTCGTGCTCAAGGATGCCAAAGCGCTCTGACCCCTTCACCACGTACTGGAAGTCGATGTGATGGCGATGGCTTTCGCTCTTCCGCTTCTCCAGCGGGTCATTCTTGCTGTCCTCCACACTGGCCACCAGTCCCGAGTCACCAATCTTATGACGTCCCTTGGGAATGGCAAGCAGGTCGGTAGAGGCAAGCCACTGGAACATGGCATCCCATTGCGCCTTGTTCTTGAAGTACTGTTCGCGAAACTTCACGAGGTTAACCGACTTGTCGGGCTTGGCTGCAGTGAATCCGTTGCGCCATTCGCCCTTCTTCACCCACTTCGTGGCAGCTTTCTGGGCTTCGCGCGAAGTTTGCTTGGTATATGTCTGTGCCGTCATACAGACGGACACGGTCAGCAGTGCAGCCACAAGGCAAGCCTGCTTCATCAGCTGAGAGATAGATAATACACTCATCATTTCAAACGTTAAGGGTTAATACTTGGTTTTCAATCAGCAAAAATACAACAAATACTTGGATTACGCCAAAGCAAGCACCCTAAGAAACCTCCAAAAGTGGTTAAAAAAGAAGATTTGGCGAAAAATAGAAAGGCTTATGGGTACGATTATCGGAAGAGAAATGGAGATGCGCACGCTGGCTGAATGTATGCAGTCGTCGCGTTCAGAACTGGTGGCGGTGTATGGCCGTCGCCGTATAGGCAAGACTTTCCTTATCAAAGAGTATTTCAAATTATGGAGCAGTGCGGTTTCAGTGGCTCCATGCTCAGCAAGATACTCAGCGACCTAAAACGCTGTGATTTCATCTTCGGCTACACCCAATATGGCAACAAGAGCAAGAACACGCTCTACAGAATCAAGGATTTCTATACCTTATTCTATTATAAGTTTGTGGCTGGTGATGAAGGCAGGGACGGCAACAGTTGGTCGCACATACAGCAGTCGCAGCAAGTAAAGAGTTGGCAGGGCTACAGCTTTGAACTGCTTTGCCTGCTCCATCTGGACGAAATCAAGAGCAGACTTCATATCGACGTCATCAACAACACAAGCAGCTCGTGGCGTTCGGCAGACGCAGAAAGCCCTGTACAGATAGACCTAGTCATTGATTGTGCCGACCGCATCATCAACCTGTGTGAGATGAAGTTCTCCACCGCGCCCTACGTCATCGACAAGGCCTACGAGATGCACCTGCGCAACCGCATGGCCATCTTCCGCGAGCAGACAGGCACCCGCTACGGCACCCAGCTCACGATGATTACGACCTTTGGCGTGCTGCCCAACAAGCATTACAGCGTGGTTGATTCAGAGGTTACACTGGATGATTTGTTCTGAATAACGGAGAGCAAATGTCAACATTCCTACAAGAAGCAGTTTAGAAAAATCACAAACGCCGGAGTAAATCCACCTCAGATGACGGAGTCGGACTGCCTCAAATGGCGGAGTAAAATCGCCTCAAATGGCGGAAAAATTCGCTAAGTCCTTGGTATATTGCAGAGAATACTTTATCTTTGCACCGAATAAAAGAGAGGATTATGGCACAGTATAAACATCGTATCGCAGACAAGATATTGCAACGCAAGGTGCTGGGTAAGGGAGCAGTATTAATCGAAGGCCCTAAATGGTGTGGAAAAACCACGACCGCGAAGCAGCTGGCACAAAGCGTGCTCGACCTGGGTGACTCCATGGTGCTGATGCAAAGCAAACAGATGATAGCCCTCAATCCTGCCGTACTACTTGATGGAGCTACTCCACGGCTCATTGACGAATGGCAAGCACTGCCACCAATCTGGGATTCCATTCGCAGCGAAGTGGATAGGAGGGCATTGCCTTCGCAGTTTATACTTACAGGTTCATCCGTGCTCCCCGATGCCCGTGAGACAGTACACAGCGGAACGGGCAGATTTGCACATGTCAAGATGCGCACCATGAGTCTATATGAGTCTGGCGAATCCACAGGAAGCGTCAGTTTGAAACAGCTGTTTGAGGGAAGTGAAGTCGGCGTGCAGGTCAACAAACTGACATTAGAGGATGTGGCTTATCTGACCTGCCGCGGTGGATGGCCCTGGGCTACACTACTTCCAAAGGATATCGCACTGGACCAAGCAACAGATTACGTTGATTCAGTGATGTACAGCGACATACAGCGCGTGGATGGAGTAAACAGGAATCCAGAACGTGTCAAGCGTCTGTTACGCTCATACGCCCACAATATATCACAGCAGATACCATATGCCACAATACGCAAGGATATACTGGCCAACGACAGCACTACGCTCAACGAAGATACCGTGCTAGACTACGTCAAGGCACTTAAACAGCTGTTTGTCATCGAAGACCTTGCTGCATGGAACCCCAATATCCGCAGCAAAGCGACCATTCGCACCACTGATACACGCCACTTTGTAGATCCAAGCATAGGCACTGCCGTACTAGGCCTTGGCCCGAAAGACTTAATCAGCGACCTGCAGACCTTTGGACTCTTCTTTGAAGAGATGGTTGTACGCGACCTCCGGGTCTATGCTGATGCACTCGGCGGCGAGATGTACCATTACCGCGACAGCAACGGCCTGGAATGTGATGCGGTACTTCATCTGCGTAATGGCAGCTACGCACTATTTGAGGTGAAGCTCGGCGGCGAAGAACGCATCAATGAGGGTGCGTCCAGCTTGATGGCCCTGTCAAACATCATCGATCAGACCCGAATGCCAGCACCTTCGTTCATGGCTGTCATCACGGCTGTAGGACCCTACGCCTACCGAAGAGCAGACGGCGTTTACGTCCTCCCGATTGGCTGCATCAAAGACTAAACAGCATCCTATAAATACCTAATATTCTGCTCTTTTATACATACTGACGTGTACTGAATAAGTTGACACTTTCAATTTACCAGTATGCGAGAATACA
>JBJEKS010000313.1:0-6850 GCA_051878755.1 Bacteroides sp.
GCACCAAGGTGGATGTGCCCATCGAAACAAATGATATGAGCATGGACCGCCGTCACTGTATTATCAACGTGCGCCGCAACGCCCAGGGCGAGTTAATCTACACCCTGCGCGATGCTCCGAGCTTGACAGGCACCTTCGTAAACAACGAAATCCTGGGCGACAAGGAGCGGCTGCGCATAGAGGATGGAGCCATTGTCACCTTAGGAGCCACAACCTTTATCCTCCGCGCAGCAAGCAATAGTGATTAATCACTAATCACTAAACGCTAAACGTTACTCACTAACCGCAAGTTTTCCCGCTGCTTTCTGGTATGCTATATACTTCAGGTAAAGCTGGTAGCGGCTCTCTACGTGCGTCTGCCAAGCCTGCTGCCAGAGGCTTTGTGCCTCTAGGTGGTCGGAGAGCGTTTCCATGCCTGCATCGTACTGACTGCGGCTCACGCGGCGGTTTTCATCGGCTTGTTGCAGCGAGCGTTCGGCTATTTCACACTCCAGCTGCGCCTCGTCCAGGTTATTGGCCGCCTGGGTCAGCTCCAGCAGCATCTGCTCGTTGAGGTTGTCGCGTTCCAGTTGCGTCTGCTGCAGCTTTGCCCGTGCCGCCTTGATTTTGTTGGCTCGTTCGCCAAAGTGGAAGAGGGGTATCTGCACGTTGAGCAGCGCCGTGAATTGCGGCTTGTCAAACAGCGTGCGGTGGTCCATCTCCATGCCGTGCATGTAGCTGTAGTTGCCCATCACTCCCACTTGTGGCAGGGCTTCGCTGCGAGTTATCTTGAGCTGTTGGCGTGCTATCTCCACCTGATGGTCAAGAATTTCCACCTCGGGGCGCAGGGAGATGTCGCTGGTCTGTAGTTCACTTGCCTCCGCTTCTACTTCGGGGAATCGTCCCGATGTGCTCACCGGCGTGAGCAGTGGCCGGCCTATGCAATGGCAAAGGTTCATCTGTGCCAACCTGAGGGCATTGGAGGCCTTGCGGATGCTCAGTTCACTCTCGTTGAGTTTCACCTGCACCTTCAGCACATCGTTTTTCGGCTTGAGTCCATGGCGGTGAGCACTCTCCACATTCTTCATCAACTCCTGAAGCAGTGCGTGGTAGCTGCGTGCCACCTCCTGCATCTCCTGTGCCTTGACCAGCAGAGAATAGGCCTCGTCGGTCTTGAGGATGACCTCCGTGGCGGTGAGGTTGCGGTTGGCTTTAGCCATCAGTTCTCCATGGCGTGCCATGCGGTAGGCTGCGCGGATTTTGCCACCCATATAGATGGGTTGCTCCACCGTGATGCCACCCATATACACCATGCCCACCTTGTAATCCATCTCTACGCCGGGGAAGTAGGCAAAGCCCCCATTGGGCAACGGCTGTCCTGTGGCATCGGGCAAGAAAGTGGGTAGATTCCCACCGGCTATACCAAAGGAGCCATCGAGGTTGCTGTAGAGCCCCGTACCGGTGAGCGAAAAGTTAGGGAAAAAGAGGGCACGAGTGCTGCGCTTGGTGAAGAGCGCATAGCGGGCCTGCTGCTCTGAGGCAGCCAACTCCTTATTGTATTTCAGTGCCATCTCGCGGCACTGCTCCAAAGTGAGCTGTTCCGCGGCCGTAGGTTCCGCGGACAAGGATTGCTCTTGGGCAGAGAGTTGCAGGGAGCTTCCTGTCAACATGACCATAACAAGCCCACCCAATCTCAGCCACTTGAATGAGAAGTGATTCATATTCTTAGTTTTTATCTTTTAGTTTTTAGTTTTTATGTGGAAGAACAGCGCATAGAGCACGGGGATGAAGAGCAGTGTGATAACCGAGGCAAAGAGCAGTCCGCCCATGATGCTGGCAGCCAGTGAGCCGAACATGGCATCGGTGAGCAGTGGTATCATACCCAGGATGGTGGTGAGCGAGGCCATCATCACAGGACGCAGACGGCTCTGTGCACTGTCCATCAGGGCCTTTATCGGTGCCACGCCACGTCCCAGTTGCAATGTGATTTCGTCCATCAGCACAATACCGTTCTTGATGAGCATACCGATGAGCCCCAGCGTACCCACGATGGCTACGAAGTTGAACGTCTTGCCCGTGAGCAGCATGACGGCTACCACACCCACAATGATGAGTGGTATGCAGCAGAAGATAATGAGTGGCTTGCGATAGTCCTTGAAGAGCATAATCAAGATGGCTATCATCAGGATGATGGCCAGGGGGAAGTTCTTGAAGAGGTACTTCATCGACCTGGTGCTGGCATTCTTCTCACCCTGCCACTCCAGTGCGTAGCCTGTGGGCAGCGGCATCTGCTCCAGTTGGGCCGATACCTTCTGCCAAGCCTTCTCCGTCTCGATGCCGGGGGCTGGGGAGCATTGCACGCGCTGACTTCGCTGCCCGTTGTATCGTGGTATCACGGGGTCCTCCCAGTCGAGGCGTATCTCCTTTACCACCTGTCGGAGGGGCGTACTGCCCATCACGCTCTCCACCATCTCCTCCTTCGAGATATTGCCGCTGCGCAGCTTCACCATCATCTCCTCAGTCATCAGTCCATGGAGTGAGGGCAGGGTAGAGAAGACCTGTGCATTGGTCAGCTCCTCCACGGGTCGTCCATGCTCGTCGAGGCATTTCAGGTAGATGCTCTCCTTGTGGCGGCCATCGTAGAAGGAGCCGATGGGTATGCCTCCGCCAATGGTGAGCAGCGACATGCTGACATCAGAGCGGCTCAGCCCCAGTGCACGTGCAGCGGCCTGGTCGTACTCTATGTGAAGCACGGGCACACGAGGCTCCCAGTCGGTGGTGATGAGGCATACCTCGGGGGTGCGCTCCATGATGGCACGGGCCGAGTCAGCCAGCTGATGGAGCACGGCAGGGTCGGGGCCAAGGAACTGCGCTTCGATGGGGTATTTCTTGAACATCAGGTTATAGCGCTTCAGCTTGACGTAGGCCTGCGGGTAGTGGGAGGTCAGGTAATCCTGTATCTCATCCATGTTGTCCACAAGTGCCTTTGGCGAGGTGAAGTCGATGATCAGTTCGCCGTAGGAGAGCGAGGGATTGGCCACGCTGCGCACCAGGTTGTATCGCCCAGGCGTACCTCCCACGGACATGGTGATGTCCTTCACTTCGCTACGACTCCGCAGGTAGCACTCTATCTCTTGCAGGTCTTTGGTGACCTGGGTAGAGTTGGTGCCCTCCGGCAGCTTATACTCCATGTAGAGCTGGTCATAAACCATATCAGGGAAGAAGCCCTGGCGCATGAACTGGAAGCCCACAAGCGAGAGCAGCAGCAGTCCCACCATGGCAATTACCATGCTCCAGCGGTGGCTGAGGCCGAAGCCCAGCAACTGTCGCAGCATGCGATAGGCCCATCCTTGATAGGCTGGGTCAGCGCCGTCATCAGCATCGGGAGCCGCACCGTCATTCGCAGCAACTGCAGGGGCAGGGTGAAGCTTGCGGTTGGCCATGAGAGGCACATGGAGCAGGGCCAGCACCCAGCTGAGCAGCAGCGATACAGCCAGTACGATGAAGAGGTCGCGCGTATAGACACCCGCCGTATCGGGCGACAGGAAGATAGGCAGGAAAGCAATGATGGCTATCAGTGTGGCACCCAGTAGTGGCATGGCCGTCTGCCGACCGATGGCCGTGAGTGCCTCCATGCGCGGTTTGCCAGCCTTGAGGTCCACCAGGATGCCGTCGATGATGACGATGGCGTTGTCCACCAGCATACCCATAGCCAGGATGAAGGCCCCGAGCGACACGCGTTGCATGGTACCTCCTGCGCCGAGCAGGAAGAGGAACGAACCCAATACGGTGATGACCAAACTGATACCGATAATCATACCGCTCTTGAAGCCCATGGCCCACATCAGAATGAGCACCACAATAGCTACCGACTCTATCAGATTGATGACAAAGGTGCCGAGTGATTCACCCACGCGCTGGGGCTGGAAGAAGACTTTCTCCACCTGGGTCCCTGCAGGGAGCCGTTTATCTTTCAGTTGCTCGATGCACCGGTCCACTTCGCTGCCCACCTTCACGATGTCAGCCTCGCCCGAGGCGGCCACCAGGATGCCTATGGCCCGCTGGTCGTTGCGGTAGAGGGCGTTACGCGTAGGCTCCTCATAACCCTTTTCAATATGGGCAATATCACTTAGCCGCAGCTGGTCGTCGTCATGTCCCTGGATGAGCATTTGGCCGATATCATCCACCGTCTTCAGCTTGTCGGTGACGTGCAGTCGGATGCGCTGCTCGCCATTGTCAAAGTAGCCGCTGTAGGTGGTTTTGTTCTGCCCATTGAGGGTGGTGAGTACCTCGGCAGGCTTCACGCCCAGGTTGGCCATGCGGTCCTGCAACAGGGAGATGTAGATACATTCGGGCCGTTTTCCGTAGAGGTCCACGCGATCCACACTCTCTATGTTGTTTACCTCCCGTTGAATCAGTTCGGCATAGTCGGCCAGCTCGCGTTCACTCAGCCCATCGCCTGTCAATGCATAAAACATGCCGAACACATTGCCGAAGTCATCCTTCACGATGGGTTGTGAGGCTCCTTCGGGCAGGGCAGCATTGTCCACTTTGCGCCTCAGCATGTCCCAGCACTGTTCCACCTCCTCATCTTTCGTTGTAGTGGTGAGTTCCACCTGGATGAGTGAGAGGTCATTGAAGGAGTAGCTCTCCACGTTGTCGATGTGATTCATGGTGCGGATCTCTTTTTCGATGACATCAGTCACCTCCAGCTCCACCTCATGCGCTGAGGCTCCCGGATAGGTAGTGACCACCATGGCGAGCTTCACTTTGATTTCCGGGTCCTCCAGTTTACTCATTTCGTAGCAGGAGTATGCTCCCCCCACCACCAGTACCGCAATAAAGAAGTAAATCAGATTACGGTTATTGAATGCCCATTTACTAAAGTCCATTTTTTTTCAGTGATTATTTGTTAGCAACGAGTTACGAGCTACAAGCTACAAGCTACGAGCTACAAGTTTTTAGTTTTTAGTTTTCTCACAGCAATCCTCCCACGTTACTTGATGTGGGGGCCGACATGGGGGTGACTTGGGTACCCTCCTTCAGGTGATGAACGCCGCTGGCCACTACCTCATCTCCAGCCTCCAGACCTGTGGCGCGGATGATGACGCGGCCGTTGCTCAGGGGGCGTATGGGTTCAGCCTTCATGCGGTGTATCTTTCCGTCGGTGGAGGTGTAGCGGTACAGGTAGCTCTCTCCCTCCTCTTCGAAGAGGGCCGTACCGGGTACGCTGAGAAGCTCGTTATCCTGCACTTCCGACTGTATGGTCACCATGGTGCTCATCCCAGGTGAAGGCAGCGGCTTATCCTTGCAGTCGATGAGCAACCGCATGGTATAGAGCTGGTTGGCGTTGGCCTTGGGGGTGATGCTGATGAGCTTCAGTGGATAGACCTCGCCCGGATAGAGTTGGAAGGTGCAGTAGTAGCCGCTGAATTGCTCGCGGCGTATATACTCAGCTGCAGGGAGGTTGATTTCCACCTCAGGCTCTCCGCCACCTATCATGGCCAGTACTGGCATACCTGCCCCTACCGTCTCGTGTGCTTCAAAGAGGTGCTTCTGCACGTAGCCGTCGAAAGGGGCATAGAGACGCGTATAGGAGAGTTGGTCCTGGTGATGGCGATATTTGGCAGTGATTTGCTTCAGCCCATAGACCGCCTTGTCATACTGGCTCGCTGTGGTGGCACTGTCCGCATAGAGGGCCATGACGCGCTCTGCATCGCCCTTTACCTGTCGGAACTCAGCTTCGGTGGCATCGAGCTGCACCTGGTAGTCGGTCGGGTCAAGTTCGGCCAGGAGCTGCCCTTGACGCACACGGGCTCCATCTTCAACTGCGATACGCTGCAGCGTACCACTCACCCGGAAGGCCAAGCTGATGTCCTGGGCAGCCTTTACCTTACCAGGATATTGCCGCTGTGACAGTTGCGAAGCCTGCATTACCGTATCAACTTTTACTAATACCTGCTGTGATGTCTCCTTCTTCGCCCCGCTGCAAGCCGTCAGCAGACAGAGCAACACAAAATAACAAAGCTGTTTCATATTTTATTTATTATCATTATCATTAATCACTAATCATTAATCATTAATCCCTAAACACTACAGATTCCTTTTTTGTTTGCAAAAGTACGTTACTCTATTTGACTGTGAAAGGTCAATATGAGCGAATGATTGTTCGATTTTTATATAAAATGGGCCTAAGATAGTGGTAAATTGGAAAATTTGTATTTAATTTGTGCACTGGCAAGGCTGATTTCCCCTTGTCTAGACGATGAATGATGAATAAAATGTTGCCTTTTCGCTTCATACCAGTGGAGCCTCGTACGGTGGATGATTTGCACGACGGACACGTGATCTCCACGTTCGATTGCTGCGGCATGTTCCTTTGTACAGGAGGTGAAGTGGAGATTCTCTTTGGTGAACAGAGCTACCGGCTGAGGCGTGGGGATATGTACATCTATGTACCTTCCACCATCGTCCGTCTGCTTCACCGCAGTGAGGATGCCCAGGGTATCATGGTGGAAATCGAACTCTCTTTTGTGCTTCCTCTGGCCACGGGTACACTTAGCGTGGAGAATTTGCTTAACTTGCGCCATGCTCCTTGCATCACCCTGGGTGAAGCAGAGTTCCGCCACCTGCTCACTTTGACTGAGTCGCTGAAGCAGCGTATTGAGCAGGCAGATTTAGAGTCCCTACCCATGCAGCGGCGCATTTTGATGCAGGACATCCTTAGGTCGATGGCACAGACCATCTTCTATGAGGTCGTCAACCTTTATTACGTCAATCGTCCCCTCGCTCCGCTGCCCCAGGGGAAGAAGGAGCTGGTGTTTCATCACTTCATGATTTCCCTCTTCCAAAACTACCGTACGGAGCGCGA
>JBJEKS010000314.1:0-6748 GCA_051878755.1 Bacteroides sp.
CTCCGTTGCGGTTTTCAGGGCGGACACACAGGTCCGCCCCTACAGGCGATGACATGCTAAATGATACTTCAACTAAATTGCAGAAGAACTGTTTACTTGGTCCGAGAAAGCGATTTTTCCGGTGGTGACGACGTTTGCCCCTAATACGTAGTTCCCCTTCGGGGGAACGTAGTATCTAGGGGCAGAACGGTTGCGTCACCACGGAACCTGCGAAAAACGGCCTAAAAAGCTCAAGCCTCAAACGACCTCAGCAGCGCGATCTCCTCGGCCCAAAGGGTTTCGTCGGGCGTCTCCAGGATGATGGGCATCGCGTTGAACCGCTCGTCGCGCATGAAGCGGCGGAAGAAATCAATCGAAATCAGTCCACGTCCGATGCTGTCGTGACGATCCACCCGCGAGGCCAGCGCCTTCTTCGAGTCGTTGAGGTGGATGCCGCGCAGGTATTCAAAGCCCACCGTGCGGCCAAAGTCGTCGAACACACGGTCGTATTCCCCCACCAGGTCGTAGCCTGAGGTGAAGGTGTGGCACGTGTCGAGGCAGACGCCTACCCGGCTCTTGTCCGCCACGCGGTCGATGATGTAGCGCAGCTGCCAGAACTCGTTGCCCACGTTGCTACCCTGCCCCGCCGTATTCTCGATGACAGCCGTCACGCCACGGGTCTGCTCCAAGGCCCAGTTGATGCTCTCGGCCACCCGGTTGAGGCACTCTTCCACGCTGATTTTCTGCAGGTGACTACCCGGGTGGAAGTTGAGCAGGCTAAGTCCCAACTGTTCACAGCGTTGCATCTCGTCCAGAAAGGCGGCACGGCTCTTGGCCAGTCCCTCCTCCTCGGGGTGCCCCAGGTTGATGAGGTAGCTGTCGTGCGGCAGGACATGCTCCGGCCGTATGCCCACAGCCTGCAGGCGCTCGCCAAAGAGGCGGATGCTCTCCTCGGTCAACGGACGGCTCACCCACTGCCGCTGATTCTTGGTGAACAGCGCAAAGGCGTTGGCCCCAATCTCCTCTGCATGAAGCGGAGCGCTCTCCACCCCTCCCGATGCCGAGACATGTGCTCCAATAAACTTACTCATAGTCCTGTTATTCAAAATAGTAGAGGAACACAGCCACGCCTTCGAGCGCCTTCTTCGGAGCACCTTCAATCTCCAGGATGAACTTTATCTCAGCCTTAGCCACGCCACGCAGGTTGGCCAGCGACTGCAGCGAAGCCGTCAAGCGGATGCGCTGCCCCGACAGCACGGCCTGACCAAACTTCATCTTCTCAATGCCGTAGTTAATCATCATCTTCAGGTTGTTCACCTCGATGATCTGGTTCCACAGGTAGGGCAGCATGGAGAGGGTCAGATAGCCGTGGGCAATGGTGCTCTTGAAGGGACTCTCCACCTTGGCGCGTTCGGTATCCACGTGAATCCATTGGTGGTCGAGCGTAGCGTCGGCAAAGAGGTTGATACGCTCCTGGGTAAGCTCCACCCAGTCGGAGGTGCCGATGGTGCAACCCACCAGCTTCTCAAAATCGTCGTAAGAATTGATTGTTACCATTTGTTGTTCATTTTTTTGGTTTCGTGAGAGCAAAAATAGCGTTTTTTCGGAAAAAGGGCAAGAAATATTTGTTTTTTCACAAAAAAAGAGCTATCTTTGCAAAAAAGTAAAACATCCAGTAACCCCCAGCAACGATTGCCTTGACATGAATCATATGCACCCCCTCCGCGCCCTGGCACGCTATGCCAGCTACCTGTTCACCGCAGCCATCGCCCTGTGCATCGGGCTCACCATCCCCCTGCTGAGCAGTCACACCTCCATCGACCGCACGGCCGAAGCGCCTGAAAGTCAGGTGCCCTACTGCGTCACCTCGCCCCAGGTGCCCACGTCGGTCACCTTTGCCGGACAGCCTATTGACCTGACCCGCAGCGACCTGCACGAGCGGATGGACCGCGAGCTGATGTCGTTCACCTACATGCACTCCACCACCATGCTCACCATCAAGCGGGCCAACCGCTATTTCCCCCTCATCGAGCCGCTGCTCCGTGCCAATGGCCTGCCCGACGACCTGAAATACCTGGCCGTCATCGAGAGCAGCCTCAACCCGCTGGCCAAGTCGCCCGCCGGAGCTGCCGGCTTCTGGCAGTTCATGCCTGCCACAGCCAAGGAGTATGGACTTGAAGTGAACAACGAGGTCGATGAGCGCTACCACCTGCAGAAGGCCACCGAGGCTGCCTGCCGCTACCTCAAGGCCAGCTATGCACGCTACGGCAACTGGCTCTGCGTGGCGGCCAGCTACAATGCCGGACCTGCCCGTATCAGCCAGCAGCTCAAGCTGCAGAAGGCCGACGAGGCCGTTGACCTGTGGCTCGTGGAGGAGACCTCACGCTACATGTTCCGCCTGCTGGCTGCCAAGAGCGTATTGGAGCATCCGCGCAACTACGGCTTCCTGCTCAAGAAAGAGCAGCTCTACCCGCTCCTGCCCTACCGCACAGACACCGTGAGCAGCAGCATCGACACCCTGGCCAATTATGCCCGCAAGCAGGGCATCAGCTACGCCCAGCTGAAGGAGGCCAACCCCTGGCTACGCAGCACGCGCCTCACCAACCGCCTGCGCCACTCCTACGTCCTCCATCTCCCTAATCCCGAGAGCCTACACTACGACCCCAAGCAGACCAAATGCCACAACCCCAACTGGGTGATTGACTGACCAGCCTTCGCTATGGTTATCTGATTATACCAGTACCTCAATCAGCGTACGCCCATTGAGTACTACTGGCGGTAATAGTCCTGACTGTTTGTTCTTGTTGAAACAGAACGATAAAAGGTAGCCTCGTTGCAGATTGAAATACTCTAGATAACGGCACAACTGTTCCTCTCCACGTTGATTGTAAGCATTACCTCGCCAAATTTTGAGTTCTATAACGTAACGGATTCCCAAATAATCTATCACAACATCCATGCGGTCGTTGTTGCGAGTCTGTGCTTCAATATAGTAATTGCCAACACCATTGATAATAGGGCGCAAATAAGTTAGAAAAATCTCCCGACCATTATCTTCTAGGAATTGATGCTCTTTGTCCAGATGGAAGGTTTCGTTCATGTGAAGAGCAAAACGCTCCAATAAGTAGGGCATATCAATGACACCATTGCGTACAAACCGCTCTTTGTCAGCTTGTCCCAGCAGGAATGTCTTGCTTGCCTTCTGTTCTGCGAGGAAGTAGTTATACAGGCGGGTCTCCATGATACGACATGCCACTACAACCTGTCCATTGCTGTTGGCAATGTAGTTGAGCATTGTGGCTATCTGAATGTATTTTTCATCAGGATTATAGGTTTCCCTAACCCCATTGAAAAGGATTCGTTTGAGTGTAGATTTCAGCTGCGGATACTCTTCAAGATTTTTAATCATGTTATCAAAAAGCGTATTCCGCTCCATAAGGATAACATTCACAGCCTGCTGAACCCCTTGATTATCCCAAGAGAACGCTTCAGAATCAATAATCTGGCAGAGACGGCTGACAAGAAACGGATAGCCTCCTGTATAATCGCGTATCAACTGTGCTACAGACTGACAGTCGAAAGAAATTTGGTGGTCTGCTTGGTATGCTGACAACATGTCTGCAATGCCCTCAGCAGAGAGACTCATGTCCACATCGAAAGGTACAGCAATGTTCCAAGGACTGTTATACTGATGCTGTTCATCCGGACGTATCTTCAGCTTAAGGTTCTTAATGTCATAGACTCCAGCAAGAATGACCGACTGGAATGTTGCGCTGTCATTACGACCAAGAAACTGATTTCTTAGAATCCCCAGGAAAGTGACCAGGCTGTTGTTATTGGAAGCTTTGTCAATTTCGTCAATTGTCAATACGACCGGATGGGCATTGAACTTGCATATCTTACTGAGAATACGTGAAAAAATGATGGTTTCCACTGGAACTATCTCATCGTTGACAGAACTTAGCAGGAGTTGGCGAGACTGCCCTGACAAATGCGCCACCAGTTCATTCTCTACCGCATCTTTCATCAACCATAAGATGGAAGCACAGAGCTTCTCATCCGTGCTGAACAGATTCTGCCCAAGATTCTCAAATGAAAGGGAAAACACCGTGTATCCATCCCTTTCCAACACATACTTCAGAGCCTCGAGCGTAGTCGTCTTCCCATACTGCCGCCCGCGGTTAATGCAGAAATAATCCCCATGCGCCACCATCTTACGGATGATAGCCAAACGCCCGGAAATGTCAACCATGTAGTGCTGACTGGGGCGACAAGTACCTGCCGTATTGAATACTCTCATAACAAGCTCTATTATGCGTAAAGGTTTGATTTTGCAAATATAGGGGAAAGAATCCGAAGAAAAAAACAAAACGCCCAAAAAACGTCAAAAAAAAAGACCGCCCTCAGTGAGGAGCAGTCTCTCTTTTTTTCCTTCTAATCCAAGGGGCTTATTTCGCAGCCTCCAGAGAAGCCTTGCGGAATGCCTTCATGGCCTTCTCAATTTCCAAAGAAGCCTTACGCGCACGCGTACCTGCAGCCTTGTTACCTGCTTCGGCCTGAGCCTTGGCATCCTTCTCAAATGCAGCATAAAGTTCTGCTACCTTTTCAATGAGTTCTTTCATATTGTTACCGTTTACATGTTAATAACCTCCACAAATATACAGCGTTTCTAGAAAAGAAAAATGTTTGCCACTACTTTTTTTATTGTATAAGCATAAAAAAACAATAAAAAAGGAGAATTAAAGGATTTTTTGCTACTTTTGCCGGCATGAAACAACAATCCGACACCGATTACCTGCACGCTTTGATTGCTCAAGGCGAACATCAGCAGCAGGACTTCAAGTTCGAAATCTCCGATGCCCGGAAGATTGCGCGCTCACTCTCTGCCTTTGCCAATACCGACGGCGGACGGCTGCTCGTGGGCGTGAAGGACAACGGGCGCCTGGCAGGCATACGCAGCGAGGAGGAACAATACATGATTGAGGCCGCGGCACAGCTCTACTGCAAGCCTGCTGTGGAGTTCAGCTGCCAGAGCATTCACGCAGAGGGGAAAACGATTCTGATTGTCAATATTCCTGAAACGCCGGACAAGCCGGTATATGCCCTCGATGAGACGGGACGCGCCTTGGCTTACGTGCGCGTAAAGGATGAAAACATCCTGGCTACGCCGGTGCATTTGCTGGTGTGGCGTGAGCAAGAGCGCCCCTGTGGCGAACTGACCTGCTACACCGAGCGCGAGGAGCGATTGCTCCACACCTTAGCCACTGCCTCAGATGAGGAGCGTGAGGAGTCCAGCGGAGAGCAGCCCAACGGCCTGACCCTGAACCGGTGCGCCCGGCTCTCAGGCATCCCGCGCCGACAGCTCATTCCCCTGCTGGCCCGCTTCATCCGCTATGGACTCGTCGATATCCATTATGCTGAGCAGCATTTCTGCTTCTCCATTCGTCTAACCAAATAAAAGCCACAACGCTATGCAACTCATTGATGCTATCAACAACTTCCTCTGGGGCTACGTGCTCATCGGCACCCTCCTGGCGTGCGCCATCTGGTTCACCCTCAAGACACGTTTTGTCCAATTCCGCATGATTGGCGAGATGGTGCGCCTGCTGGTCGACACAAGCGACGTGAAGCGCGGCCACATCTCCTCGTTCCAGGCCTTCACCATCTCACTGGCTAGCCGGGTAGGCACGGGCAACCTGGCCGGTGTGGCTACCGCCATTGCCGTGGGTGGTCCCGGGGCGGTGTTCTGGATGTGGGTCATCGCCCTCATCAGCTCAGCCAGTGCCTTTGTGGAATCTACCTTGGCCCAGTTATATAAAGTAAAAAGCGAGCAGTCGTTCATCGGCGGGCCCGCCTACTACATGAAGCTGGGCCTGCGCAAGCCCTGGATGGGCATCCTCTTTGCCGTGCTGATTATCGCCACCTTCGGCCTGGCCTTCAACTCGGTGCAAAGCAACACGCTCTGTGCCGCTTTCGAGAAAGCCTTCGGATGGAACCACACCTATATGGGCCTGGCTATTACATTGCTCTCTGCAGTGGTCTTCTTCGGCGGCGTGAAGCGTATTGCGCGCGTGAGCAGCATCATCGTACCCTTCATGGCCATTGGCTATATCCTGGTGGCCCTGGTCATCCTGCTGATGAACCTGACTGAACTGCCAGCTGTCATCACATGGATTGTGAAGCAGGCCATTGGCTGGGAACAGGTGGCTGGCGGTGGCATCGGGGCTGCCTTGATGCAAGGCATCAAGCGTGGCCTCTTCAGTAATGAGGCGGGTATGGGCTCAGCACCCAATGCCGCAGCCACAGCCCACACCTCTCACCCCGTGAAGCAAGGGCTGATTCAGGCACTGGGGGTATTCACAGATACCCTGCTCATCTGCTCCTGCACCGCCTTCATCATCCTCTGCAGCGGTGTGCCCCTCGACGGTTCGCTCAACGGCATCCAGCTCACCCAGGAAGCACTCTGCCAGGAGATCGGACCGGCAGGAAGCATCTTTGTGGCCGTGGCCCTCTTCTTCTTTGCCTTCAGCACCATCCTGGGCAACTACTATTACGGCGAGAGCAACATCCTCTACCTGACGCGCCGCCGTTGGGTGCTGAACCTCTACCGCCTGGCCTCGGCAGGAATGGTCTGCTTCGGTGCCATCGCCACGCTGGAGATGGTATGGGGCCTGGCCGACATCACCATGGCACTAATGACGCTCTGCAATTTGGTGGCCATTGTCCTCCTGGGCAAGTATGCCTTCCGCCTGCTGCAGGACTATCGCCA
>JBJEKS010000315.1:0-6706 GCA_051878755.1 Bacteroides sp.
TGGAGGTGGAGAGGCCGCAACGGTCTCTGACCTCGAAGGTAGGTTCCAGGGAGATAGTGATGGCCCATCCCGGATGATACTGACTCACGTAGGGTTGGTCGATCCAGGTGCCAGCAAGATCTAGACGAGTTGGAAGGCCATTGCTCAGTGATGAGTGATTAGTGATTAATGATGAGGTTGCTTCGGCTTGCTGGCTCAGGGCGGCTTTCAGGGAGCTGGAGCTTCTTGCCTGGAGGCCTTCGGCTGGCGTGCGTTGCAATTCGATGTATTCTATTCCTCTTTCTGCACAGAGCTTGCGTTTCTCCTCGCTGCCGCCTTCGGCGTTGACGATAAAGATATCGGGCTTTACCTTGTCGAGCGTGGGGACGAAGTCGATGACTCCCCTACCCTCGTTGACATAGGCTTCCTTCACGTACTTGATGCTCTGCACCATGAAAAGGCGCTCTTCCTGTGGGAACATCGGTTTACGGTGCTTATACTCCAAGTAGGTAACATCGGAGCCGATGCCCACATAGAGGTCGCCGTACTGCGAAGCCTGCTTGAAGAACTCCACATGACCGCTGTGCAACAGGTCGTAACAACCTGTCACAAATACTTTCTTGTTGCTCATAATTGTGTTTAAAGGGGGATGAAAGTATGTTGACATAAACGGCAAAGTATCTAAAGATAAATGGCAAAGTATGTTTAGATACTTGGCTATGTATCCTTTGAAGTAACGCCAACTGCCTCCTTTACCAACTGGATGTATTCGGCTTCTACCTGGACGGCGGCGGTGAGGTTGCACTCTTCCAGGTCGATGAGCAGGCGCTTGGTCTTGCTGCCTCGCTGACTCATCAAGCGACCCTCCATGCCATTAAGACGACCGCCGATGATACGGACTCGCTTGCCATACAGACGCGGAGAGACCTCCTGGAGGCTGTAGTACTCTACCTGCTCGGACTGACATACGGCCTCCATGAAACGCTCCATGGCATCAGGACGAACCGTCATAGGCTCGTACTGACGACCGCCACGGGCGTAACGGTACTGAAGCAACGCTATCTGCTCTACCACAGGGTCGAGCTCCTCACGGCTCTTGTGCACAAAGATGAGGTCGGGCAGGTAAGGGATGGTACGCACAATCCGCTTGCCGAACTCAAGGAAAATCGTCTGCTTGAGGGGCACGAATAGGCTATCCTTCATCTCGGGCATCGCCTGCAACTGTTTGTATGCGGGATTCTTGGCGTTGGGACGGGATAAGTCGCGCAACACGTACCAATGGGACTCCATTTTTAGACCTTGACCTGAATGTAAACGGATGAGTTAAGACAAATGTTCTTAGTCCTGCTTATTTCCCTTCTAGCGTGAAACATAAGCAGTTACGGTGGTTTTGCTTAAAAGTTGGCCATCTGCTGCCAACCTTGGAGCAGCGAGAGGTTTCATCTTATTCCTTCATTCATTAAATGAGTTGCAAACTCTATTACGGCGACAAAGGTAGGAAATAGTTTTCAAACAACCAAAAATAGCGGTAATATCTTTGAAAAGTTACTCCTTTTGCTTCACCAACTGGATGCCGTCCTCGGTCAGCTCGACGAGGTGCTTCTTGTAGAGGTCGCCCACGGCACGCTTGAAGGTCTTCTTGCTGACACCAAAGGTTTCATAAATCTCTTCGGCGGGACTCTTGTCGTTGAAGGTGGTGTGGCCTCCCTGTTCGCGGATGTAGTCGAGCAAAGTGGAGGAGAAGTCTTCCACATGGGCCTGACCGGGCTTCTGGAGCATGAGGTCTATCTTGCCATCAGGGCGCACCTGCTTGACGTAGGCGGTAAGCGCCATGCCGGTATGGAGGGGACGGAACAGTTCATTCTCGTAAAGCAAACCGGCAAACTGGTTATCGACAATGACCTTGAAACCGAGGTCGGTCTTCTGCCATACCAGAACAGGGACTTCATCGCCGGCCTTGTAGGTGGGAGTCTCCTTGGAGAGGTAACGCTCCACCTTGGCCGAGGCCATGATGCGGAAGCTCTCTTCATCGACATGGGCATGGACGATATAGCTCTTGCCCACCTGCATCTTCAGCTTCTGTTCGGCAAAGGGGACGAAGAGGTCCTTCATCAGCCCCCAATCCAGGAAGGCACCATGCTGATTGACCCAGTTGACCTCCAGGTAGGCAAACTCTCCCACCTGTACACGGGGTGTGAGCGTGGTGGCCACCAAACGTTCTTCATTGTCGAGGTAGATGAAGACGCGCAACTCATCCCCAGGTTTGCAGCCTGCAGGTACATAGCGTGCCGGAAGAAGAATCTCTCCCTCTACCCCACCGTCGAGATACATGCCGAAATCTACGGCTTTCACTACCTTTAGCGTATTGAATTTTCCCAGTTCCATTGTTTGTCCTCCTATATTTTCGGGGGACAAAGGTACGATTTTCCCCGTTTGGTTGTTTGCATAACGGGTGGATTTTTTTGCATGGAGCCGCAGAGACTAGAAGGGATAGCCCACAGCAAAGTGGAGAGCGGTGTCGCCAATGCGGGGATGGAGCAACGGAACACGGTAACGGCCGGTGTGCTGCGGGTTGAGGGCCTTCCAACCCCAATCGAGGCGGACGATGAAGAAGTCGAGGTCCATACGCAGGCCTACGCCATAGGCCACGGCTATCTGCTTATAGAACTGATTGAACTTGAACTGGCCATCGGGCTGCTCCTCGTAGTTGCGGAGGGTCCAGATGTTGCCGGCATCGATGAAGGCGGCTCCGCGGAACTTCCAGAAGAGGCGCGTGCGATACTCTACGTTGGCATCGAGCTTGATGTCGCCCGTCTGGTTGAGGAAGTTGTTGTTGGGGCTGTCGAAGCTACCCGGACCCAGCTCACGGACAGACCAGCCACGGACGCTGTTGGCTCCACCGGAGAAGTAGCGTTTCTCGAAGGGGAGCATCCGGGCGTTGCCGTAGGGGATGGCCACTCCGGCACCAAGGTGGAAAACCAGGGCATTGCGCTGATCCATCTGGAAATTCTTGGTGAAGTCGAGGTCCATCTTGACATACTGGGCAAAGGGTATGTTGAGCACGGTATATTCGCCATCGGCATTCTGGTGCATCTTCGTGAGACGAGCCAAGCCGTAGAGCAGGTTGCCTGCCGACTCGATATTGAAACGGAAGGCATGGGAGTTGCCCACCACGGAGTTGTCGCGGAAGAGACTGCCGGAGCTGTTGTAGATAAAGCTGTAGCCCATGCGTACGATGAGGCGGTCGTCGTAGTTGTACTTCAAGATGTAGCTCTGGTCCTGGTTGAGGTATTTCTCCTCAAAGTCGGGGTCGATGCGGGGCATGTAGAGGTAGTTGATATCGAGCAGGTCCACGCGATGCTGTATGCGCTGATTCTGCATTCCCCATTTGTAACCCCAGCCGGCGGAGGCCACGATGCGGGTGAACTCGGGACGCATCTGGTAGTTGTACTGCATGGAGAGCTCGGAGGTGGCCCGGATGCGACGTTTGAAGTCGGAGGTGAGGAAGGGGAACATGAAGCGGGGGAAGTTGATGGACATCTCGGCGCCCAGCTCCTTGTAGTCCTTACCATACTGGTTGCTCTGCAGGCCGGAGACCGCCTCGTAGGCTCCACGAAGCTTAATCATAAAGGTCTCGGAGCCCTTGAAGATGTTGCGGTGCTGAAAGGAGACGGAGGCGGCGGCACCCAGGTCGCCAGCGGAGTTGGTACCCTCCAGCTCGAAGGAGACGGACTGGTGTTTGGCGGGGGTGAGCAGGACGTAGGCGTTGAGCTTGGAGCTGTCGCGTTGCTGCACCTCGAAGAAGCGGATGTTGGTGTATTTCAGCGCACCGAGGCGGTTGAAGCTGGAATAGGTGCGCTGGAGGTCCTGCTCACGGTAGAGGTCGCCTCGGTGGAAGTAGAGGTTGTTGGTGAGCACCTTGGGGCGTAGGTAAAGCTTATTCTTGTAGTAGATGGGGCAACCGCGGTAGTGGATGGAGTCGTTCACCTCGATGCTGCTCAGGGCAGAGGACTCGAGTACGTTGTAGTCGGTAATGAAGTTGACGGTACCGATGGTGTAGAGGCGGTGGTTGGTGAGGGAATCACCGGCACGTTGTCGGTACTTGGCCAGATGAAGCGTCAGGTCGGCAGCATAGCTGCCCTTCACGGTGTCGGCCGTATAGGAGATGTAGTCCTTATTAAATTTATAGTAGCCCCGGTTGCGCAGGAGGTTGACGATGCGTTGGCGCTCGGCGTCAAGCTGATTGATGTCGAACAGCATCTGTGGGGAGAGCAACGAGGCGGAGTCGGAACGAAGCAACTCTGCAATCTGCTCATCCTGAATATCGCGGGAGAGCGACTTGATGCGATAAGGACGGCCGGTGGAGATGCGGTAGGTCAGCTTGATGCGTTTCTTGCTCAAAACCCGTTCGGAGGTGACGAAGGCTCCCATGTAACCCATGTTCTGCACGGCCTTGGTAATCTCCTGGCAGGTACGGTCCGTCTCGGAAGGACTATAGATGACCGGGGCATCACCCAGACGGCGCAGGGCACGATTGGCCCATTTCGTACTGTCGGGGCCTGACCAGTTATAGACGTAGAGCTGCGTCTTAACCAGGCTGAACCACTTGGCATTGGGGGTCTGGCGTACGAAGGGGGTGAGCATGGAGGGCTTCACCTCCTTGTTGTCGGTGACGATGGTCACCTCGTCGAGCAGGTATTGGCCTTCAGGGACATACTTGGTCAAGGTACACGAAGCCAACACCCACTGAAGCAGCAAAAGCATCAGCAGGCCACCGCCCCAGCGGCACACATATCTCTTTCTCAGATGGCCATTCATGAGGGCAAAGATACGACTTGCCCGTGAATTTACAAACGTGAACGAAGAGAATTTGATGGAAAGTTTGTTTTTCTGTGGGAAACAACCTACATTTGCATCATCATTAAAACGATATGCCTACCCATTATGCCGATAAGCAAGAATAAAATAAAATGGATTCACTCGCTGGAGATGAAGAAGTACCGCAAGGAGACGGGGTGCTTCCTGGCCGAGGGACCGAAGCTGGTGGCTGAGCTGCTGCCTTGCTTCCGCTGCCAACTGATTGTAGCCACTGCACAATGGCTCAACGAGATGGGGCCGAAGTTGCCCTCCTGTGAGGTGGTCGAAGTGACTGCCGAGGAGCTGGCCAAGGCGAGTCTGCTGAAGAGTCCGCAACAGGTACTGGCACTCTTCTCCCTGCCGGAGGAGATGCAGACAAATGCAGGGAGTCTGCTCCTGGATGCGCCACGCAAAGGACTCTGCCTGGCACTGGATGGCGTACAGGACCCCGGCAATCTGGGCACGATTATCCGGCTGGCCGACTGGTTTGGGATTGAGCATATCTTCTGCTCCCCCTCCACGGCGGATGCCTTCAGCCCCAAGTGCGTACAGGCCACCATGGGTGCCCTGGCTCGGGTGAAGTTGCACTACACCTCCCTACCGGAACTGATTACTGCCCTACCCGACGTGCCGGTCTATGCCACCCTGCTGGATGGGGAGAACATCTACACGCAGCCCTTGACATCCAACGGGCTCATCATCATGGGGAACGAAGGGAACGGTATCAGCGAGGAGGTGCGGGGTATGGTGAACCGCAAACTGTTCGTGCCCAACTATCCGCCGACACGCAGTACGAGCGAGTCGCTCAACGTAGCCATCGCTACAGCCATTGTATGTGCGGAGTTCCGCCGACAGCTTGCCAACAGCTGAAGTCGAAGTCGGCACAATAGGCAGCCCTACGTCCCAAGGCCAGCTGCATCAAGGCTTCGGGATGAGTCTTGGATGATTCGGAACGAACAAACTGACCAGGGGGAAGAAAACGCCATGATGCCTCAGCTGCAAGCGGGAGGATGATGAGGCCAGGAAGCCAGGAGGTGTTCTCCAGCTCGCCATCCAAAGGGTAGATGCCCGTCACCACCCCTTGTTCCAACTCCAACACCATCCGATTCAGGTATCCCCCATCGGGGAGATAGACGCTATGGGTTGCTACTCGCTTCATTTTTCACCTCATGCTATTTTTTGTCATCCAATTTGATGGGTTTCAGCGGCTTGCCTTCAATATGACGCTGGCGGAGACGATCCGTCTCACGCAAAGGCTGAGCGGATGCGGGAGTAGCCGGTTTTGTCTGCAGGGTGTCTGCTTTGGATTTAGCCGAAACTTCGGAGGAAGTCGCAGCGGAAGAGGACTCTACCTTCTCTTCCAACTTGAGGCTATCCTTGGCATGGTACCTCATCACACGGGCAGAGAGCAGACGCAGGGTGGTGGCTTGCAGTGTGTTGGGAAGATAGACAAAGCCACTCACCGTGCGCAAGTCGCCCAGGGTGTCCGACTGGAGTACCAGCTCGTTGGTCGCCTCCTCCGTAGCCAGCAACCGCTGCCACGTGTGGAGCACCGAGTCGTTCTTGAAATGGAGCGTAAGGGCCATGACGGCTGCCTCGAGCGTATCGGGCTGAAGACCGTGGTAGCGGTAGCCTAGCTGGAAACAGAGGCTGTCGCGCTCGTGGAAAGTGGTATCTGCCGTGAGCTCAAAGCTGAGGCGGCTGTTGAGCGGAACGGCTGTAAGGAGCTGGTGACGACGGAGATGCCATACGGCAACGCTGTCGCCCGAGGGTATCTCCTCAGCAGGCATATCGCGTAGGGCAATAAGTTCGTTGACCACGTCATTGGCCTGCCTGAGCCGTTTGGTGATGCGTTCATACATCTTGGCCA
>JBJEKS010000316.1:0-6638 GCA_051878755.1 Bacteroides sp.
GCCGTTCGTAGGGTATGGAGCTGGCGGTAGTAGTTCTCGCTGACGTCGGCGCGCAGGAAGAGTTTGCGGTTCTGTGTGATGGTGGCCAAAGGCTGTCCCATCTCCACGTAGTCACCCTCACTGACAAGCAGGCTCTTTACGAAGCCTGCCAGGGGGGCAACCACTTGTTGACCTCCCTGTGTTGTACGTTGTCTCTCTGTTACCTGGCCGCTTCCAGCCAGTATGCCGCCAACGCCCTCATAGGCTATGCGGGCATTCACGTAGGCCTGACGTGCCTCCTCATAGGCTCTTCGCGAGATGATTTGTTCATTTACCAGTCGTTCGGCGCGTTCAAAGGCCTGTCGTGCGGTTTCATAGTTGATGCGTGCCTTTTCCACGGGGTCACCCTCAGCAAGATGGCGTGCTGAGAGGGTAAGTAGTGCAGTGCCTTTGCCTACGCTCATCCCTTCCGTGATTTGCTTCTTGAAGGATACCACGCCGGCCATTGGTGCCACCACCAAGCTCTCTTCCCCCTGAGCGGCCAGAATCTGTCCGCTGGTGTGGATTACAGCATGAAATGTGGTGGGCTCAAGAGTGGTTACCTTCACTCCAGCCGCTTGTGCCTTGGCTGGCGGAAAGATAATCTCGTCACTTCCGCCGTGATTATGTTCTTCTGCTTCATGATTATGTTCACTTGCTTCATGGCCATGGTCATCGTGAGAATGTGCGGACTGCCCGCAACTGCCCAACAGGAATAGTCCCATCAGGCTTATAAATAGAATTCTAAACATGGTTGGTTCTTAATGATAAATTTTCTAGTTGTCTAAATCTTCCACTATGGGTAAGGAAGATATTTCCTCCCCTCAGTGAATAATAGCATGCTGGTTTTGGAGAACTAGCAAATTGGGAATCAACCGAATGTAGGTGGGGCTCGGAGTCCCTGGATGGCGTGTAGGTCCACGCCGTAGAGCGCCTCTACATAGGGGCGGGGGAGGATATGAAGGTAATGTATAGGCAGGGAGAGGGTGCCGGCAAGACCAGTTTTGAAGGCCACAGGTCTTATATCACTGACTTTTGGGGCTGTGAGAGAGAATTCGGTGCTTTTGCCAATGCGGAAGAGGTGGGTGGTGAGGCAGTCAGCTTCCATACAGCTCTGTTCGTGGTGGCAGCCGTGTGTGGCATGGCCGCAAGGGGTGGGGTTGCCGTGATTGTGGTCGCAGCAATGCTCCTCTTGGGGTAGCTGCATGTCGTTCTTCATGCAGATGCGCCCATCTTCATGGTGATGATGGGGGAACACCGGCACAACGGTTAGCAGCATACCAAGCAGTAATAGCAGGTAGCTCGTAATGAGGTTGTAACGCAGACTTACCACTCGACAGAGGGTATGTATTGTTTCACGGATTTGCGCAACTCCATCAGTGTAATGGGCTTGACCAATACCTGATTGGCTCCTACTTCGATGGCTCTCTCACGATCGGAGCTAAAGGCATAGGCGGTCTGAACCACGATGGGCAGGTTGCAACCTTCGGCACGCAGTTTAGCTGTGGCTTCCAGTCCGGTCATAATCGGCATCTTGATGTCCATCAGAATCATCCGGGCACTATCTTTATATTGATGGTACAAGTTGATGACCTCTTCGCCTGTGCGTCCCCACTCCAGGCGGCAACGTTTACCAATAATGGCTCGAATCAACTTGTAGTTGCTCTCATCATCTTCTGCCACCAATACCAGCGGCATATCGTTAGTCGTTTGTTCCATAGTGTTACGTTATTATAGTTTGAACGTTTCGCTTATTGTTTGGCAAATATAGAACTTTTTATTTCATTGACAAAACATCACTGCTGATTTTACATAATTTCACTTCGGTTGTCGGCTTTTAATCGGTTTTACGCAGTTGCCAGAAGGCTACGGCCGAGGCGGCTGCGACGTTCAGTGAGTCCACTTCGTGACTCATCGGGATACGCACCACGTAGTCTGCATCATCTATGGTCTGCTGAGAGAGGCCGTAACCTTCACTTCCCATGATGATGGCCAGACGAGGTTCGGCCAGCAAGGGGGGATAGTCGATGCTCACAGAGCGATGGGTTAAAGCCATGGCTACTGTCTTGAAACCCAGGCTGCGCAGTGAAGTGAGAGGGGTGCTGAGCCAGGTCCACGGCAACAGGAAGACAGACCCCATGGATACACGCACGGCACGGCGGTTAAGCGGGTCGCACGACGTGGGGGTGAGCAGTGCACCATCAATACCTAATGCTGCGGCCGAGCGGAAGATGGCTCCGATGTTGGTGGTATCTACTACGCTGTCAATCACTACCAGCCGGCGCGCATCTTGGCATACTTGTTCGATACTGGGCGGTTGAGGACGGCGCATGGCGCAGAGCACGCCACGTGTCAGCGTATAGCCCGTGAGTGAGGCCAGTAGTTCCCGACTGCCGGTGTAGATGGGAATCTCTCCGCAACGGGCAATGATTGGAGCAGCGTCACCCGTGATGTGGCGTGCTTCGCAGAGTAGGGCCACGGGCTGATAACCGGCGTTCAGGGCTACGTCGATGACCTTGGGACTCTCCGCAATGAATACTCCCTTCTCCGGCTCAAGCCGATGACGCAGTTGTGCTTCTGTAAGGGTGCTGAACAGCTCTACGCCAGGGTGTTGGAGCGAAGTGATTTCGATGACAGCCATAGCAATCAGTCTTTTTTAGGAAGTTCGTTCCCCTCCTCCATTTGTTTTTTAATGAAACGGATTTTCACTAAGTTGGCTTCGCGTTCGCTCTGCATCTCGCAGATGAAGTCAAGCAGGTGGGCCAGGTCATAGACGGCTACAAGTGCCTCGCAGTCAGCAGGTGTCATCTGGGTAGTGAACGAACGGTCACCTTTGAATTCCAGCTTCAGTTTCTCCTTTGCGTGTCGGTAAATGAATTCCATCACTCCGCCATCTTCTCCCAGACGGAAGTCAGACTTCTCTATCTGTTCGCCAAGCACGGAGCTTTCGTACGTCTCGCGTGCAGTGGGCGTTTCCATGTAGGTGCCATCGGGTGCTATGACCTTCACGCCGCTGTGGTGAATGGCTTGCTTGCCGCAGTAGATACTGGTCATTGTCAGCTCACCTCGCTCGTTGGTGCGGAAGCTGAGGTGTGCACGGTGCAGATTTTTCTCTAACAGCTGCGAGGGGTGTATATAGTTGCCAAGTTGCTGATAGGCGGTATCTTTCTCAAAGAGATAGAGCCCGCTTACCTCGCTGAGCAGGATTTGTTTTTCCCTGATGACACTGTCGAGGAAAGCTACGTTCTGTTCCTGTTCCTGAAGCGATGCCTTACGCATCAGCAGCTGGCTTTCGCGTCGTGTGTCGAAGGCTTTGGGGTAACGTGACTTGATGCTGTCAATGATGGCTATGCTCTGTTGGTAATGGCCCTGTTCATAAGCCGTCTCAGCTCGCTTAAGTAAAGCACGCGCTTCTTTCTCTCCACTATTGCAAGCCGAGAGAAGCAGTGTGGCAAGGCTGATAAGGCAGCCTCTGGTCAAAAGATGAATCCTATACATGAAATCAGTGGTTCAATGGTTATCAATCAGGTGCAAAAATAGTGATTTCTTGTAAGAGTGAACCCATAAAAGGTGTTTTTTCTTGCTTTTTGATGGAAAGCTGTCGAATTTAAGCTAACTTTGCACCCTGAAACGAAGGACTAAAGATGAAAGATTGGACTAAAGACGAATTAAAAGCACATTTCAGCAGTGAGATATTCAAGCAGATTTCGGCCACGGCCGATGAACTGCATTTGGAGTGTTATGTGGTGGGGGGCTACGTGCGCGACCTCTTCCTGGAGCGACCCTCAA
Source organism: Bacteroides sp. (assembly GCA_051878755.1). Taxonomy (GTDB): domain Bacteria; phylum Bacteroidota; class Bacteroidia; order Bacteroidales; family Bacteroidaceae; genus Bacteroides. Next base: position 3,808 of record JBJEKS010000316.1, read on the forward strand.
AGGATATTGACGTGGTGGTGGTAGGCAGTGGCATCCTGATGGCTGAGACGCTGGGTAAGCGGCTTGGCCGTGGGGCTCATGTGGCCGTGTTCCGCAACTTTGGCACTGCTCAACTGAAGTACAAGGGTACGGAGGTGGAGTTTGTGGGTGCCCGTCGCGAATCTTACAGCCACGATTCGCGCAAGCCCGTTGTGGAAGATGGTACACTCAACGATGACCAAAACAGGCGCGACTTCACCATCAACGCCCTGGCTGTATGCCTCAATGCCTCCCGCTACGGCGAGCTGGTGGACCCCTTTGGCGGCATCGATGACCTCTACGACAAGACCATCCGCACCCCGCTCGACCCTGATATCACCTTCAGCGATGACCCTCTGCGCATGATGCGCTGCGTACGCTTTGCAGCGCAACTCGGCTTCTACATCGATGACGAGACTTTCGATGCCTTGGAACGCAATAAGGAACGCATCAGCATCATCAGTCGTGAACGCATTGCCGATGAACTCAACAAGATTCTGCTCAGTCCTGTGCCGAGCAAGGGCTTCGTGGAGCTGGACCGCTGTGGGTTGCTCCCTCTCATCTTTCCTGAGTTGGTAGCCCTGCAGGGCGTGGAGACGCGCAACGGTAAGGCTCATAAGGACAACTTCTACCATACGCTTGAGGTGCTCGACAATGTGGCCCGTGCTTCGCAGAACCTTTGGCTGCGTTGGGCAGCCTTGCTGCACGACATCGCCAAGCCTCGCACCAAGCGGTGGGAGCCTAAGACAGGATGGACCTTCCATAATCACAACTATATGGGGGCCAAAATGATACCCGATATCTTCCGCCGCATGAAGCTGCCCATGAACGAGAAGATGAAGTACGTCCAGAAACTCGTTGAACTCCACATGCGTCCTATTGTGATAGCTGATGAAGAGGTGACAGATTCTGCTGTGCGTCGTCTGCTCTTCGAGGCGGGTGACGACATCGATGACCTGATGACCCTCTGCGAAGCGGACATCACCTCCAAGAACCAGGAACGCAAGCAGCGTTTCCTCGATAATTTCCGCCTCGTGCGCCAGAAGCTCAAGGACCTGGAGGAGAAGGACCGTATTCGCAACTTCCAGCCACCCGTAGATGGTGAGGAGATTATGACCACGTTCGGCCTTCAGCCTTGCCGAGAAATTGGTTCACTGAAGAGTGCTATCAAAGATGCGATACTCGATGGAGTGATACCTAATGAACACGATGCCGCTTATGAGTTCATGCTCGAGCGTGCCAAGCGTATGGGATTACAACCCGTTAAATGATTAGCTAACCATATATTACACGTACATTACAACACTACACCATGTCTGAACTTGCCCCTTTGATTGCCGACTTGGCGCTCATACTGATTGGCGCTGGAGTGATGACGCTGCTCTTCAAGAGATTGAAGCAACCTCTCGTGCTTGGCTACATCGTGGCCGGCATATTGGCTGGCCCCAACGTGAAATTTACACCCTCGGTGGTGGACATGACCAATATCCATACCTGGGCTGATATCGGTGTGGTCTTTTTGCTCTTTGCTCTCGGACTGGAGTTCAGTTTCAAGAAGATAGTCAAGGTGGGTGGATCGGCCATCATCGCGGCTTGTACCATCATCTTCTGCATGATTATGGTGGGGCTCAGTGTGGGTTCATCGTTCGGGTGGGGGAGGATGGATTGCCTCTTCCTGGGCGGTATGATTGCCATGTCCTCTACGACAATCATCTATAAGGCTTTCAGTGATTTGGGACTGTTGAAAAAGCAGTTTGCCGGACTGGTGATGAGTGTGCTGATACTGGAGGATATCTTGGCTATTGTGCTGATGGTGATGCTTTCTACGATGGCTGTAAGCCACAACTTCGAGGGAACAGAGATGCTGATGAGCATCGGCAAGCTGATTTTCTTCCTGATACTTTGGTTTGTGGTGGGTATCTACCTGATTCCCGGATTGCTGAAGCGTTGTAAGCGGTTGATGAGTGATGAGACGCTGCTTGTCGTTTCACTGGCTCTCTGTTTCGGTATGGTGGTTGTCGCAGCTCAGACGGGATTCTCGCCGGCTTTTGGGGCATTCATCATGGGCTCCATCCTGGCCGAGACGGTGGAGGCAGAGCATATCGAACGCTTGGTCAGTCCGGTGAAAGACCTGTTCGGGGCCATCTTTTTCGTGTCGGTGGGCATGATGGTCAATATGGAGATGATAGTCGAGTATGCCTTCCCCATTTTTGTGATTACGATGGCTGTGGTGCTGGGGCAGGCGGTGTTTGGTACCCTGGGCGTGTTGCTTAGCGGTCAGCCGTTGAAGACGGCCATGCAGTGTGGCTTTAGCTTGACACAGATTGGTGAGTTTGCTTTTATCATTGCTTCGCTTGGTGTATCACTTCACGTTACGGCCGACTTTCTCTATCCCATCGTAGTGGCTGTGTCGGTCATCACGACTTTCCTCACGCCTTATATGATTAGGTTGGCTAGGCCGGCTTCGGAGTTTGTGGATAGCCATCTGCCTCGCAAGTGGCTGAGCTTCATTCATCGCTATACGCCCGGTACGCAGGTCATCAACCATCAGAGTCTGTGGCGCAAGCTGATTGTAGCCTTGGTGCGCATCACGGTGGTCTATAGTATAGTGAGTGCAGCCATCGTGGCCATTGCTTTCCGCTTTCTGCTGCCTCTGCTCAGCCATACGTTGCCTGGTGTGTGGGGACCTCTGTTGGCTGCGCTGATTACGTTGCTCTGCATAGCGCCTTTCCTGAGGGCCATCATGATTAAGAAGAACCATTCGGTGGACGTGGTGACGCTTTGCAATGAGAATCCTGGTTATAGGGCCCCGC
>JBJEKS010000317.1:0-6611 GCA_051878755.1 Bacteroides sp.
GAAACTATCGTGACGGGTGAAGATACCCAGCTGCGTCGAGCCGTTGAGGAACTGCTCAATCAACTAACTACATACAAATGATGACTACAACAGGAATGGAACCAACCTATACGCTGACAGCCCCTGCGACGCTGCAGGCTCGCGTGGCTTTGCCGGCATCGAAGAGCATCAGTAATCGTGCACTGATTTTGCATGCGCTGAGTGGGGGAGTGCAACGCCCCGTCAACTTGAGCGACTGCGATGATACGGAGGTGATGATTCGTGCCTTGGAGCATGATAATGCCGAGATTGATATTCATGCCGCAGGCACGGCCATGCGTTTTCTCACGGCTTACCTCAGTACCCGCAGTGGAAGTCGCCTGCTTACAGGCAGTGCCCGCATGAAGCAACGGCCCATCCGCCTCTTGGTCGATGCCCTGCGTACCTTGGGTGCTGACATCCGCTACGCTGAAGCCGAAGGTTTTCCGCCCCTGTTGATTCAAGGGAAGGCGCTACCTGGCAGTGAAATTACGCTGGCAGGTAGCGTCAGCTCTCAGTACATCTCTGCCCTGCTGATGATAGGTCCCACGCTACCTAGCGGCTTGACCCTCCATCTGACAGGTGACTTAATCTCCGTGCCTTACATCAACCTCACCCTCTCCCTCATGGCTCACTACGGTGCTGATGCCCGTTGGATGGATGAACGCACCATCCGCGTGGAGCCGGGGAGCTACCGCGACGTGCCCTTTACCGTGGAGAGCGACTGGAGTGCAGCTTCTTATTGGTATGAGATGATGGCCTTGTGGAATCAAGAAACGAATCCTTGTATCGATTTGCTGGGACTCTTTCCCAACAGCAGTCAGGGAGATAGCCGTGGAGCCGAGCTCTTTGCCAAGCTGGGGGTACATACAGCCTTTACCGACGAGGGGGTACGGCTAACCCGACTGGGAACTCCTGTGGCACGCATAGTGGAAAACCTAGTTGATATCCCTGATTTGGCACAGACTTTTGTCGTGACCTGCTGCCTGATGGGGATTCCCTTTCGTTTCAGCGGTTTGCAGAGTCTGCGCATCAAGGAGACAGACCGTATCTCAGCGCTTCAGCAGGAACTCCATAAACTGGGTTATGTGATAAAAGATGAGCACGACAGCATCCTCTCGTGGAATGGCGAGCGTTGCCCCGGGGAGGAGCACCCTGTGATAGCCACCTATGATGACCACCGCATGGCCATGGCCTTTGCTCCTGCTGTCCTTCGGATGCCTGAGCTCACCGTAGCCCATCCCGAGGTGGTCAGCAAATCTTATCCCTCCTATTGGCAGCATTTGGCTACCGCAGGGTTTACCATTCGGTGACTTTTGACCGTTACGTCATCAGCTGGAAACTTTAGACCGTCATTTCGCCGGCCAGGGGGGTCTTCATCAAGCGACGTACTTCGGTAGGGGAGTAGTGGTGTCCGAGCAGAAACATCAGCTTGGCCACTGCAGCTTCTATGGTCATGTCGTAACCGCTTACTACACCGGCTTGCATCAGGTGATATCCCGTCTCGTAACGTTCCATCTCCACGGTGCCGGCGTTGCATTGCGTGACGTTCACCACCACGATGCCTCGCTCCGTAGCCTCGCTCAGCGCGTTGAGGAACCACGGCTTGCTGGGTGCATTGCCTGAGCCGAAGGTCTCCAGAATCACGGCCTTCAGTCCAGGCGTGTGCAGCACGGCATCCACGATACCCTGGCCGATTCCAGGGAAGAGCTTGAGTACAGTCAGGTTGGTGTCAAGCAGGTAGTGTGGCTTCAGTTTCTGCTCAATCTCCTTTGAGCAAACTCTGGGGTAACAGGTGTTGATTTGAGGCAGATTGTATTTGATGTGAATACCTGCCGTGGCCAGTGAGGGGTAGTTGAATGAACGGAAAGCATTGAAGTCCTCCGCATTGATTTTCGTGGTTCGGTTGCCTCGCATCAAGTGATTTTCAAAGAAGATGCACACTTCGGGTACCATGGGTGAACCGTCTTCGCGCATGGCTGCCGCTATCTCCAGGCTGGTCAACAGGTTTTCCTTGCCATCTGTGCGCAATACGCCGATGGGCAGTTGCGAACCCGTGAGGATCACCGGCTTGTTCAGTCCTTCGAGCATGAAGCTTAACGCCGAGGCCGTAAAAGCCATGGTATCCGTGCCATGCAGTATCACGAAGCCGCTGTAGCGCTCGTAGTTACAGCTCACCACTTCCACCAACTTGCGCCAACTTTCCGTATCCATGTCCGATGAGTCGATGGGAGGGTCGAATGTATAGGTATCGATGGAGAAGTCGAAGCGTTCCAGTTCGGGCACATGTTTTTGGAGCTGCTCCAGATTGAAATTCTCTAGGGCACCTGTTTCCGGATTCTCCATCATTCCGATTGTTCCTCCGGTGTAAATTAGCAAAATGGAAGTATTGGCGGCGTTCATATTCGTGATATTTGTGTGATTCCGCTGCAAAGATAGTGGTTTCTGTTGAAATAATCGACATTTTGTTATTGTCTTTTTCCTCGTATCTTAACCGACATACCACTTGCAAGAAAAAATATCGCAAAAAAGTGAGAAAAAGTGATAGATTGAAAAGATTTATTCTTAATTTTGCCGCGAATTTCAAAACAACGTAGAGATAATGATGCTAAATAGTTACTATCCTCATTTCGTCACATCGACATACGTCGGTACCATGACCCCTCGGGGTTAAGGATAGTATTTTGTGTTTCTACGTGATACACGCATTTTCAATCAGCTTTTTTATTCCATTTCGTATGCAGCCCTCTCCAAGGGGAGGAGGCCTGTAACGTATGACAATCTCCCCTAGAATTCGAATTTAAAAACAGATACGACATATCATGAAAGTAATGAAGTTTGGCGGCACCTCGGTCGGTTCCGTGAAGAGTATTTTGAATGTTAAGCAGATTGTTGAATCTCAGGATGAGCCAGTAATTGTGGTGGTTTCTGCCCTTGGCGGTATCACCGACAAACTGATTAATACCTCAAAGATGGCTGCAGAGGGTAATGCAAACTACGAGAGCGAGTATCGCGAAATCGTGCGCCGCCACGAGGAGATGATCCGTGAGGTAATTCCCGAGGGGGAGGCCCGCCGCAGCTTGGAGCACCAGGTTGGTGTACTGCTCTGCGAGCTGAAGAATATCTTCCAGGGTATCTACCTCATCAAGGACCTTTCGCCAAAGACGAGCGACATGATAGTAAGTTATGGCGAGCGCCTTTCCAGCATTATTGCAGCCGAGCTGACGGGCTCCGCCTGGTTTGACTCGCGTGAGTTCATCAAGACCGAACGGAAGCATAATAAAAGTGTACTCGATACCGATTTGACCAATGAACTGGTGCGAAGCACCTTCAGTAAGCTGCCGCAACGTTCGCTGATTCCTGGTTTTATTTCTACTGACAAGCTGACGGGCGATGTCACTAACCTGGGCCGTGGTGGAAGTGACTATACTGCTGCCATCGTGGCTGCGGCACTCAATGCCGACTCTCTGGAAATCTGGACGGACGTGGATGGCTTTATGACTGCCGACCCGCGTGTCATCCCCAACGCCTATACGATTAACGAACTGAGCTATGTGGAGGCTACAGAGCTTTGTAATTTCGGTGCGAAGGTGGTCTATCCCCCCACTATCTATCCCGTATGCCACAAGAATATCCCCATTTTAATTAAGAATACCTTCAATCCTCAGGCTCCGGGAACCATCATCAAGCAGGAGGTCAGCTCGCCGCAAACCAAGGCCATCAAGGGCATCTCCAGCATCAACGACACCAGTCTGATTACCGTTCAGGGTCTTGGCATGGTGGGCGTAATTGGCGTGAACTACCGCATATTCAAGGCGCTGGCTAAGAATGGCATCAGCGTCTTCCTCGTATCACAGGCTTCATCGGAGAACTCCACCTCTATCGGTGTGCGCAATGCGGATGCTGATTTGGCGTGCGAGGTACTCAATGAAGAGTTTGCCAAGGAGATTGAGATGGGTGAGATTTCGCCGATTTCAGCGGAGAAGAACCTGGCCACGGTGGCTATCGTGGGTGAGAACATGAAGCACACGCCGGGCATTGCCGGTAAGTTGTTTGGCACGTTGGGCCGAAATGGTATCAACGTGATTGCCTGTGCACAGGGAGCCTCGGAGACCAACATCTCTTTTGTTGTGGACAGTCGTTGGCTGCGTAAGTCGCTCAACGTGATTCATGATTCTTTCTTCCTTTCCGAATACCAGGTTCTCAATCTATTCATCTGCGGTATCGGAACCGTGGGGGGCAGCTTGATAGAGGAGATTCACAGCCAGCGCCAGAAACTGATGCAAGAGAATGGCCTGCAGCTTAACGTGGTGGGTATTGCGGATGCCAAGCAGATGCTCTTTACTCGTGCAGGTATTGACCTGAGTCAGTTCCGGCAAGTACTCCATGAACAGGGGCAGCCAGCCACCGTGGAGCGTATGAAGGAGGAAATTCTCGGCATGAACATCTTCAATTCGGTCTTTGTGGATTGCACAGCTAGCCCCGAGGTTGCCTCTATCTACCAAGATTTATTGCTGCATAATGTATCCGTGGTGGCAGCCAACAAGATTGCTGCTTCGAGTGCTTATGATAACTACCGCTTGCTCAAGCAAACGGCTCGCCAACGTGGTGTGAAGTATCTTTTCGAGACTAATGTGGGTGCTGGACTCCCTATTATTAATACAATCAACGACTTGATACACAGTGGCGATAAGATTCTTAAGATTGAAGCCGTACTGAGTGGTACGCTCAACTTCATCTTCAACCGCATCAGTGCTGACGTGCCTTTTAGCCGCACCATTCGCATGGCGCAGGAGGAACGCTATAGCGAACCCGACCCACGCATTGACCTCAGCGGCAAGGATGTGATTCGTAAGCTTGTCATCCTGGCTCGTGAGGCTGGTTACCGCATTGAACAAGAGGATGTGGAGAAGCACCTCTTCGTTCCCGACGATTTCTTCCAGGGCACGTTGGAGGAGTTCTGGCAGAAGGTGCCGCAGCTGGATGCCGACTTTGAGGCTCGTCGTCAGCGACTCGAAGCTGAGCACAAACACTGGCGCTTCGTGGCTAAGTTGGAAGACGGCAAGGCCTCGGTAGGTCTGGAAGAGGTGGGGATTAACCATCCTTTCTACGACCTGGAGGGTAGCAACAACGTCATCCTGCTCACTACCGAACGCTATCATGAGTACCCCATGATGATTCAGGGCTATGGTGCCGGAGCTGGTGTAACCGCTGCTGGTGTCTTTGCCGACATTATGAGTATTGCCAATGTATAAATACCAACTAAACATGTAATGCATGAATAAGAAGATGAAACACATCATTATCCTGGGTGATGGTATGGCCGACTGGAAGGTGCCTTCTCTCGGCGACCGTACCCTGCTCCAGGCTGCGCATACGCCTTATATGGACGAACTGGCCCGCAAGGGGCGCAATGGCCGGTTGATTACTGTAGCCCCAGGATTCCACCCTGGAAGCGAGGTAGCCAACATGTCTGTTTTGGGTTACAATCTTCCAAAGGTCTATGAAGGACGTGGCCCGTTGGAGGCGGCCAGTATCGGCGTAGAGTTGCAACCTGGTGACATGGCCATGCGATGCAACATCATTTGTGTTGAGGGTGACCACATCAAGAATCATTCAGCAGGACATATCACCACCGCTGAAGCCGATGAGTTAGTTCGTTTCCTTCAAGAAAAACTGGGTTCAGAGCGTATTCACTTCTATACCGGTGTGCAGTATCGCCATCTGCTTGTCATCAAGGGTGGTAACAAACATATTGACTGCACGCCTCCCCACGACGTGCCCCTCAAGCCCTTCCTTCCCTTGATGATAAAGCCACAAGAAGAGGAGGCTTCCGTGGTTGATACAGCAACTGTTGAGCGTATGACACCCAAGCAGACGGCCGACCTGATCAATGATTTGATTCTCCGCTCACAGGAATTGTTGCGTAATCACCCGGTCAACCTGCGCCGCATGGCTGAGGGGAAAGATCCAGCCAATAGCATATGGCCTTGGAGTCCGGGCTATCGTCCGCAGATGGATCCTTTCTCTGCTCGCTTTCCTGAGGTGGAGCGTGGTGCAGTCATCAGTGCTGTCGATTTGATTAATGGTATCGGCCACTATGCCGGCTTACGTCGCATCAGCGTTGAAGGAGCCACTGGACTCTATGATACCAATTACGAGAACAAAGTGGCCGCTGCCCTGGAGGCTTTGCGGACCGACGACTTCGTCTATCTGCATATCGAGGCGAGCGATGAGGCTGGTCACGAGGGTAACATTGACCTAAAGATGCGCACTATCGAGAACCTTGACAGCCGTGCTGTGGGGCCTATCTACGAGGCCGTCAGGCAGTGGGATGAGCCTGTGGCCATAGCCGTCCTCCCTGACCATCCTACGCCCTGTGCCCTCCGTACCCACACGGCAGAGCCTATTCCGTTTTTGATTTGGCATCCGGGCATCACCCCTGATGAGGTGCAGACCTTTGATGAGGTGGCGGCCTGCAGCGGATCTTATGGTCTCCTCAAGGAAGACCAGTTTATTGAAGCTTTTATGAACTCAAAAGAATAATCTACAAGTTATGAAATACTATAGCACTTCCCTTCAAGCTCCAGAAG
>JBJEKS010000318.1:0-6607 GCA_051878755.1 Bacteroides sp.
GGGGTCGCTCTTCCATACCTTTACCTTCCTTGGGATAGGCAGTCTGTTTTTCCCCCTGTTAATCTATTTAGTACCCATCTATTGGATTGGGAGCTACATGTTTCAGTCGCTGACCCCCAAGAGTTTCTTTGCATCTATCGTGGGGTTGCTGCTTCCTTATTGGTTCCTCTTTGGCTACGTGGTGTGGCAGCAACAGTGGGCTCTTTTTGGGGAGCTGACTACGCAATGGCTACCTACGGGTGATACCCTTCAGGTGTTGAAGCCCTGGGAGATAGGGACGCTGATTTACCTGGCGCTACTCTTCGTGGTGAGTGCAGCCCATTGCCTGCTAGCCAGTCTGGAGGACAAGCTGCGTACGCGAGCCTATCTGCAGTTCCTTATCCTACTGAATGTGGTGCTCTTTGCTGGAGTATGCATCTTCCCTGCCTATGGTGCCTGCTGGATTGCGTTGCTGCTGATAGGGGTAAGCATCTTAGCCGGCCACCTGTTCGTGTTGACCCACAGCAAGAGCAGCAACATCTTTTTCCTGTGCACGTTGATAGGGCTGGTGGTTTTGTTTGTTTTTAATATGTTGAAACAATGATTGATACACTGGTACAATGGCTGATTGACTGGGGTTACCCGGGGTTGTTTCTCTCTGCCTTCCTGGCCGGAAGTTTGATTCCCTTCAGCTCGGAGATTGTACTCCTTACGCTGGTAAAACTAGGACTGAACCCGGTGGTGTGCCTCGTGTTGGCCACGTTGGGCAATACGCTGGGCGGCATGACATGCTATGGCATGGGGTGGGCCGGAAGGACCGATTGGATTGAACGCTACCTGCACGTCAAGCAGGACAAAGTGGATAGGATGCAACGGTTCCTCCAGGGAAAAGGCTCGATGATGGCCTTTTTCGCCTTCTTACCTTTTGTAGGAGGTGTACTGGCTGTGGCATTAGGCTTTATGCGAAGTAACATCACGCTGACTACAATCTCCATGATGATGGGTAAACTGCTACGATACATCGTCTTACTCTGGGCCATGCAGGAGACTCTTCAGCTGGTGATGTGAACCTTTATTTAGTGATTAGTGTTTAGTGATAAGTGATTTATACGGATTGCGAACTTCAAAACAATAAGAATAGGATGAATAGAAAGATAATGAACGTAGCCTTGATGCTGCTCGTGGGCCTGATGGTAGGAGTGACCTGGAGCAGCTGCAGCTCCAAAAGGGATGGTGATAAAAAGGCGGATAAACAGGTGATTACCGTAAGTATTGAGCCTTTGCGCTTCTTTACGGAAGCGATTGCTGGAGCTGACTGGACGGTAGAGACGTTGGTTCCCAATGGGGCCAGCCCGGAGAGTTACGACCCTACCCCACGCCAACTGGCTCAGTTGGCCGAGAGCAAGGCTTGCCTACGCATCGGCTATGTGGGTTATGAGATGGTATGGAGCAGCAGATTGGCGGAGAATGCTCCCCATGTACCCTTCATGAACATGTCGGAAGGCATTGAGCTGATTTATGACAGCCATCATGCGCACCACCACCACCACGAGGGGCATCCCGGAAATTATGAGGAACAAGAAGAAGAGGGGGAGCACCGTCATGAGGCAGAAGAGGCTGAAAGCGGCGTGGAGCCCCATGTATGGAACTCACCGGCCAACGCACGCATCATAGCTGGCAACGTGCTGAAGGCTATGATTACACTCGACAAAGAGCATGCTGAAAGCTACCGACAGCGCTACGATTCGCTCTGCCAGCGGATTGACCGATGCGACAGCATCGTAAAGGGGCTGCTTTCACAGCCAGAGGCCTCGGGCTCATTCATGATCTATCATCCCGCCCTCTCCTACTTCGCCCGCGACTACGGACTTACGCAGATTGCCATCGAGACCGACGGCAAAGAGCCCTCAGCTGCCCGCATGAAGGAGCTGACTAAGCTCTGCAAGGAAAAGGACGTCAAAGTCATCTTCATCCAACCGGAGTTCGACCGCCGTAATGCCGAGGCCATCGCCAAACAGACCGGTACGCGTATCGTCAGCATCAACCCACTCTCTTACCAATGGGAGGAGGAGTTGATTGCAACAGCCAGCGCACTCACCCAAAACGCTACCGCACCATGACCCCATTGATTGAAATAAAGGACCTCACCGCCGGTTATGACCAACAGCAGGTGTTGCATCACATTAGCCTCTCCATCTTTCCCAACGATTTTCTCGGGATTGTGGGGCCTAACGGAGGTGGGAAGACCACATTGCTGAAGTGCATCCTCGGCCTGCTGAAGCCCCAAGAGGGAGAAATCCGCTTCCGAACATCCCGAGAGCATACCGAAGGCAAAGAGAAGCTGCGCCTTGGCTATCTGCCCCAGTATAGTCACATCGACAAGAAATTTCCGATTACGGTATGGGACACGATCCTCTCTGGCCTCTTGGCTGAGACACCTATCCTCTCCCGATGGAGCAGCGAGGAGCAGGAAAGAGCCCGTGAGGTAATTACCCGTATGGGACTGGAGGGACTGGAGCAACGACCTATCGGTGCCTTAAGCGGGGGAGAATTGCAGCGGGTATTGCTAGGCCGTGCCGTGGTGTCCAATCCCGAGGTACTCGTATTGGATGAACCGGGCACCTACATCGACAAGCGCACCGAGGCCCGACTCTACGAGCTACTCGATGAGCTGAATGAGCAATGCGCCATCGTGATGGTGAGCCACGACACCGACTCCCTGCTCCGTCATGCCCGTTCATTGGCTGTGGTCGATCGCGAGTTGACCTACTATCCTGCCACGAAGAGTGGCGAATTCAGCATCATTCCTAATCTATCCTAATATTTGGCGCTTTTTCCATGGAATTAGACAACAAATCGCTATCTTCGCAGCTTGAATGTGACTGATATTAACGAATAAAAACCATTAGGATAAGTGACAGCAATGAAAAAGTACAACACCGTCAACAACGTAACGGGTTGGATTGTCTTCCTGATTGCGGCCATGGTCTATTGCCTGACGATAGAGCCTACCGCGAGCTTTTGGGATTGTCCCGAGTTTATCACCACCGGTTACAAGCTGGAAGTGGGTCACCCCCCTGGCGCACCCTTCTTCATGCTGGTAGCCAATCTCTTCTCGCAGTTTGCCTCTGATGCCACCACCGTGGCCAAGATGGTGAACTACATGAGTGCGCTGATGAGTGCAGCATGTATTCTCTTCCTCTTCTGGAGTATCACCCACCTGGTGCGTAAACTCTTGGTGGGGAACAGCTGGGGGATGACGACTGCCCAGCTGATTACCACGATGGGTAGTGGTGTGGTAGGTGCGCTGGCCTATACTTTCAGCGACACCTTCTGGTTCAGCGCCGTAGAGGGTGAGGTCTATGCCTTCTCATCGCTCTTCACCGCGGTGGTGTTCTGGCTGATTCTGAAGTGGGAAGATGTGGCTGATGAGCCGCACAGCGACCGCTGGCTGGTGCTGATAGCTTATCTGACGGGATTGAGCATCGGCGTACACCTGCTGAACCTGCTCTGCTTGCCAGCTATCGTGCTGGTCTATTACTACAGAAAGGTACCGCAGGCCACGGCCAAAGGCTCCCTGCTGGCTTTGGCAGGTAGTGGTGTACTGGTGGCGGCTGTGCTCTATGGCATTGTGCCGGGTATCGTGAAGGTGGGTGGCTGGTTTGAGCTGCTCTTCGTCAACTCCTGGGGTATGCCCTTCAACACCGGTGTGATCGTCTATATCCTTTTCCTGGCCGCAGCCTTGATTTGGGGTGTGTATGAAAGCTATACCGAACAGAACCCCATGCGCATGAGTCTTTCGTTTGTACTGGCCATCGCCCTGCTGGGTATTCCTTTCTACGGTCACGGAGCTACCTCAGTAATGATTGGCATTGTAGTGATTGCAGCCCTTTGGTTCTACCTCTCTCCTTCGGTGCAGAAGAAGCTGAAAGAGAGCTGGCGGGTATCGGCCCGTACGCTGAACACCGCCCTGCTCTGCACGCTGCTCATCGTGGTGGGTTACTCATCGTATGCCTTGATTGTCATCCGATCCACGGCCAACACGCCGATGGACCAGAACTCACCCGAGGATATCTTCACCCTGGGTGAATACCTGGGACGTGAGCAGTACGGCACGCGTCCGCTCTTCTATGGACCTGCCTTCAGCTCGAAGGTGGCGCTCGACGTGGAGGATGGCTATTGCGTGCCCCGCGTGAAATACAACGGCACGAAGTTCATCCGCAAGGAGAAAGCTACACCCGATGAGAAGGACCAATACATCGAGATTCCCGGCCGCGTGGAGTATGAGTATGCACAGAACATGCTCTTCCCCCGTATGTACAGCTCGCTGCATGTGCGCGAATACCAGGCCTGGCAGGACATCAAGGGGACGGATGTACCCTACGACCAGTGTGGCAGCATGGTGATGGTGAATATCCCCACGCAGTGGGAGAACATCAAGTTCTTCTTCTCCTATCAGCTCAACTGGATGTACTGGCGCTACTTCATGTGGAACTTTGCCGGACGGCAGAACGATATCCAGGGTAGCGGCGAGATAGAGCATGGCAACTGGATTACGGGCATCAACTTCATCGACCAGATGCTGGTGGGCGACCAAAGCAAGCTCCCCACGGAGCTGCGCGAGAACAAGGGGCGCAACGTCTTCTACTGCCTCCCCCTGCTGCTCGGCATCATCGGCCTGCTCTGGCAAGCCTACCGCACACGCACGATAGTTGATGCACAGGGCCGCCTCGTAGAGCATGCCATCGGTGTGCAGCAGTTCTGGGTGGTCTTCTTCCTCTTCTTCATGACGGGTATCGCCATCGTGCTCTACCTGAATCAGACTCCGAGTCAGCCACGTGAACGCGACTATGCCTACGCGGGCTCGTTCTACGCCTTCGCTATCTGGATTGGCATGGGTGTAGCAGGCGTGATTGAGGGCGTCAAGCAGCTGCTTCAGAAAAGGGAAGCAGAGCAAAAGAGCAACCTGAGTGTGGCCCTGACGTCGGCGGTAGTGCTGATTTGTCTGCTGGTACCCATCCAGATGGCTTCGCAGACCTGGGACGACCACGACCGCAGCGACCGCTACCTCTGCCGTGACTTCGGTCAGAACTACCTGATGTCACTCCAAGAGTCGGGTAACCCCATCATCTATACCAACGGCGACAACGATACCTTCCCCCTGTGGTACAACCAGGAGACGGAAGGGTTCCGCACCGATACCCGCACCTGCAACCTCTCCTACCTGCAGACCGACTGGTACATCGACCAGATGAAGCGACCCGCCTACGACAGCCCCTCGCTCCCCATCACCTGGGACCGCATGGAGTACGTGGAGGGTACCAACGAATACGTCCCCGTCAAGCCGGAGTACAAGAAGAGCATCGATGCGCTCTATGCCCAGGCAGAAAAGGAGAGCCTGGATGGTAATCCTGAAGCGATGGTCAACGTGAAGCGTGAGTTTGGCGAAAACCCCTACGAGCTGCAGAACATCCTCAAGCACTGGGTACGCAACGCCAAGGATGAGGAGCTGAAGGTGATTCCCACGGACAGCATCGTGCTCAAGGTGGACAAGGAGGCGGTGCGCCGCAGCGGCATGTACATCCCAGGCGACTCCATCCCCGACTACATGCACATCTCCCTCAAGGGCAAACGCGCCCTCTACAAGAAGGACCTGATGATGCTGGAGATGCTGGCCGAGGCCAACTGGGAACGCCCCATCTACATGGCCATCAGCGTGGGCTCAGATGAGCAGCTGGGTATGCAGAACCACTTCATCCAGGAGGGCCTGGCCTACCGTTTCACGCCGTTCGACACCAACAAGACGGGTGTGAAGGTGGATTCAGAAAAGATGTACGACAACCTGATGCACAAGTTCCGCTTTGGCGGCATCGACAAGCCGGGCATCTACATCGACGAGAACGCCATGCGCATGTGCTTCACCCACCGACGCATCTTCTCGCAGCTCATCCAGCAGCTGATGACCGAAGGGCAGACGGAGAAGGCCCGCGAGGCACTCGACTATGCCGAGAAGATGATTCCGGCCTACAACGTGCCCTACGACTGGCAGAACGGCGCAGCCCAGATGGCCCGCGCCTACTACCAGCTGGGAGAGATGGAAAAGGGTGATGCCATCATGAAGGCATTGGCCGACAAAGCCCTGGAGTACATGAACTTCTACATCAGCCTGGACGACAGCCGTTTCATCATCTCCACCCACGAATTTGAGTACCACTGGGCCGTACTCGATGCAGAGGTGAAGATGATGAGGGAGAACAAATCAACGCTGGCCCCCACCTACGAAGAGAAGCTCAACCAACTCTACGACCTCTACATCCAGCGACTGAAGTGATTCTTTTAGTGATTAGTGTTTAGTGATTAGTGATTAGGTTCCAACTTGTAGCTTGTAGCTCGTAACTCGTAACTCGTAGCTCGTAACTATATAAAGAAGATGCTGATTGAACAACCCTCAAAATGGCTTCGACGCCTCTATCCGGGTGCCTTGTGGCGAGTCAACCCCGAGGAAAAGGCGGTCTATCTGACGTTCGATGATGGACCCATTCCCGAGGTGACACCCTGGGTGCTCGACCTGCTGGACCGCTACGGCGTGAAGGCCACCTTCTTCATGGTGGGCGACAACATCAGTAAG
>JBJEKS010000319.1:0-3918 GCA_051878755.1 Bacteroides sp.
ACCATCAAACATGCGGATGGTACGTGAAGTAAGCTTGGCCTGGTCGTTGTTGTGGGTCACCATGACGATGGTGCGTCCATCTTCCTTGTTGAGCTGACGCAGCAGGTCCATCACCTCCGTACCCATCTTGGAGTCAAGGTTACCGGTGGGCTCGTCGGCCAGGATAATCTCGGGGTTGCCGATGATGGCGCGGGCAATGGCTACGCGCTGACACTGACCGCCGGAGAGCTGCGTGGGCATGTGGCGCATGCGGTGCGTCATGCCCACCTTGTGGAGCACCTCCTCGGCCAGCTCACGGCGCTCCTTGGCGGAGACGTTGCGGTAGAGCAGCGGCAGCTCCACGTTGTCGATGACGTTGAGCGAGTTGATGAGGTGGAACGACTGGAAGACGAAGCCGAGCGTCTTGTTGCGGAAGGCGGCCATCTCGCGGTCGTTCATGTTGTGGGTGTCGGTGCCCGCCACCTGGACGGTGCCGCTCGTGGGCACGTCGAGCAGGCCCATGATGTTGAGCAGCGTGGATTTGCCACAGCCCGAAGGGCCCATGATGCTGAGGAACTCTCCCTTCGCCACTTCGAGGTTCAGATTCTCAAGGGCCAGGGTCTCAATCTCGTTCGTACGGAAAATCTTGGTTACATTCTCCAGTCTAATCATAATTTCTTTTTCCATAATCTCTTTTATTTTTTTGTTTTTAAAGTTACTGCATCTTTCTTCTTTTCTGAAGTTACTCCTTCTTTTACTTTTTGCACGGGCAAAAAGAAAAGAAGCAAAAGAAAAACCCGCCGGCTGCACCTCCGAGGTTACTCCGAAGGGCGTCGGGCTAAAGCAAAAAAACTCGCTTCGCTCAAACAGTTTTTGCTTTTTAACGCCCTCCCTGCCCTTCTCCGCTTAACGCCTCTCCGATGAGGCCGGAACCTATTTCACGTAGGTAATACCCGTAGATACATTCTGTAGCTGTATCTTGCCTCTGTAGGGGCGGACCTGCGTGTCCGCCCTGAATACCGCAACATGGAATACCGCAACAGAGGGTGCTTCCGGGCAGACACATAGGTCTGCCCCTACTGGGAACGGAATGATTTACCTAAACACTAATCACTAAACACTAATCACTAAACACCACTCACTCGTCCCGCAGGGCTTCGCAGGGGAGGACTCGGGCGGCTCTTCGGGTTGGGATGTAGGTGCCTGTCAGCGAGATGAGCAGCAGGAGCAGGTAGTCCAGGAGCATCAGGATGAGGAAGCGGGTGCCGGGCTGGTTCTGCCAATAGGCGGGGTTGGGTACCAGACGGCCGCTCTGCTGCACCTGGTAGAAGCCTTCGAGCTGGAAGTAGTGCCACAGCAGGGGTATCGTCAACACGAAGGCGATGGTGAGCAGCAGCCACGACTCGGTGAGGAACTGCCGGCAGATGCGGCCCTGCGAGGCGCCCATGCTGCGCATCACGCCGATCTCCTGCCGTCGGGCCTGACAGCGTATCCAGAAGGTGCCCACCATGCCGAGGAAGATGCAGAGCAGGGCAAAGCCACCCAGGGCATACTGTAGGCGTAGCTTGTTGGTGATGCCCATGCGGGCCATGCGTCTGGTGTTGAGCTCGCGGAAGGAGGTGAGGCCGTCGCAGTAGAGGTTGCCCACCTTCAGCGTGGGGGCCACCTCGCTCTTGAAGCGGCGCAGGAAAGCCTCCTCGTTCACGCCCTCCTTCAGGCGGAGCACCACAGGGTAGAAGAAGCTAACCCACGACGAAGGCTCCAGCTCGGCATTGATCCAGGTCACCATGGGGTACGGCTGCCAGCTCTCGGTGTATTTCACGTCGTCATAGACCCCGGCCACCTCATACCCATCGCCCAAGCCGGTGTAGAAAGTCTGTCCGAGGGGATTCTCATCGCCGAAGAGGCGGCGGGCACAGTAGGCGCTGAGGTAGAGCTTGTCGCCCTTGGGGTCGTCGGCCATCTGCAGCACTCCGCCGTGGATGGCGTCGGTCATGCCATAGACATCGAAGAGGTTGCTGCCGTCGGCCTTGCAGAAGGAGAACTGCTGGATGTGGACGTAGCCGGGGAGCTTCTCGTAGTCCTCCTTGGTGAAATCGCTGCTGTCGCGCATGGCCTGTCCGCCCCACCAGGAGTTGCCGCTGGGCACGCTCATCTGCATGGCGTAGCAGAAGCTCTCCACTTCGGGCAGGTCGCGCAGCATGCGCACGACATGGCGGAAGTGGGCGGTGTGGATGGAGTCGCCGGCCTCCTCTTCCAGGAAGTCCGCCGAGCCCTTGGGCACAATCTTGATGTTGGCCACGTAGCGGTGGTCCATCTCGAACCCACTGGGCCGCAGCAGGTTGGAGGTGATATCGTAAATGGGGTCAATGACCGTAGCGAGGAAGAAGCTCACAATGAGCAGTTCCACAAAGATCCAGCCGTTCATTTTACGCTGGTTCCAAAGCTGATGAAGTATGGTTTTTAGCATTGTCTTTTTTTATTTAAGTTACCTCTTCTTTCGTCTTTTGCGCGGGCTTTTGTAGGGGCGGAATATCTTCCGCCCTGCATACCGCATCCGTGGGTGTTTTTGGGCGGAAATTATTCAGCCCCTACAGGTGGAGATCTGCGTATCTGTCGATACTCTTTAAATTATTCATTTTAAATTGAATCTCACCTCTTCGTGTTCAACGACTGGATGATGCTGTGCTTGAGTGCATTCCTTGCGGGGAAGTAGGCGGAGAGGAGGTTGAGCACCAGGCAGAGCAGGAAGGTGCTGCCGAAGACCCAGGGGTTGAAGAGCATCTCGAAGGTGAGGTCTGTGGGCTGACCTGCGTTGTTGATGAAGGTGTCAAACAGGGTGAAGATCCAGTCGCTGGCGGTGAAGACAATCAGGTAGGAGAAGAGCAGTCCGGCCAGGCCGCCGAGGCAGGTGAGCAGCAGGTTCTCGGTGAGCACCTGCTGGAGCACGGCACGGTTGGTTCCGCCGAAGGCCTTGCGAACACCCACCTCGGCCAGGCGCTGGTCCATGCGGCTGCTGATCATGCCGCCCAGGTTGAGCGCGGGGATGAAGAT
This sequence comes from Bacteroides sp., assembly GCA_051878755.1. Classification (GTDB taxonomy): domain Bacteria; phylum Bacteroidota; class Bacteroidia; order Bacteroidales; family Bacteroidaceae; genus Bacteroides. Next base: position 3,034 of record JBJEKS010000319.1, read on the forward strand.
GAGGGCCAGCAGGATGTAGCCGAACGACTTGAAGATCTCCTTCATGTCGGGCTTATCATTGACCACGCGGAAGGTGCTCACCCAGTAGGTGTCGGGCTGTCCCTCGGGGTCGAACACATCCTTGTTATCACCCTTATTACGCCGTTCGAACACCGTTCGGATGTCGTTCTGCACCTCCTTCACGTAGCCCTCCTCGGCGAGGATATAGACGTGGCAGTTGCCCAACAGGTTGTTGGGGTCACCATTTATCGGATTATTTAATGGACCTAAGCCAATCGGTAGCCAGAGCTCGGCAGCCGATGAGGGGGTGGCATTGCTCGTATCCTCCACCACGCCCACTACGCGGTATTCGTTGCCGGCCAGACGGATGGTGCGTCCGGTAGCATCTGTCGTGGCAAAGAGGCGCATGGCGAGCGAACGGCTCAGCACGGCCACCTGCACCTTAGCCTCCTCATCAGCCTCGGTAAAGGACTGACCCGAGAGGAAGCGGTAGTTGAACACCTTCCAGACGGCGGCGTTGCACCACATGGGGGCCACATCCTCGGTCGAGCCGTCGGGCATGGTCAGGCGAATGGTGCTGTACGAGTCCTGCCTCAGGCCGGCGATGGCCTCGATGTGGGGCACCTCCTTGATGAGTGCCTCCACCGCAGGGAAATAGACACCGCCGTAGGAGCTGATGTTGCCGGGCTGCTCCACGGGGTAGTGCTTCATGGCCTTGATGACCAGCGTGCGGTTGCGGTTGTATTCGGGGTAGATGGGGGCGAACTTCACGTAGTAGATGATGAACAGCGTCATCACCAGCGCGATGGAGAGCCCCGTACCCACCACGTAGATGCCGCTGAAGAGACGGTTCTGCTTCAGCAACGTCCAGGCTTGTTTCAGATA
>JBJEKS010000319.1:4018-6558 GCA_051878755.1 Bacteroides sp.
AGATGCCGCTGAAGAGACGGTTCTGCTTCAGCAACGTCCAGGCTTGTTTCAGATAAACTTTCAGCATAAATTCATTATATTATTATTAAAGTATTTCGAAATTCGGATGGCACGCAGATTACACAGATTGGACTTGATGACCACAGATTTTTTATTTTAAAGAGATATAGCGCATATATTAATCCCAATCTGTGTGCCATGACAGCCATTAGCATCACTTCACGGTGAGGCGCTTCTTGTTCTTGTACAGGCTCATGTCGCTCACTACCACCTCTTCGCCTGGCTTGAGGCCGCTCACTACCTCGACGTACTCGAAGTTGGAGTCGCCGAGCTGCACCTTGCGCTTCTCCACCTCGCCCTTGCCGCTGCGCACGAAGAGCTCGTAGTCGCCGCGGCCCACGTAGTAGCTGCCGTTCTGTATGCGCAGTACCCCCTCCTTCACGGCGTTCATCACATAGACGTCGGTCTTCAGGCCCGAGCGGAGGCGGCGGTTGCTGTCATCCTCCAGCTGCACGATGAAGGAGATGACGCCGTTCTTTGAGAGCGGAGTGACGCTGCTCACCGTGCCCTCCAGCTTGTCGCGGCCTATCTTGACGATGGCCCGTCCGCCGGCAGCCACGCGGTCGCCGTAGGTATCGGCTATCTCCCCCTCCACCTTGAAGTGGCTCAGGTCGCTGATGACGGCCAGCTGCGTGCCCTGGTTGACCTGGGCACCAATCTGGTTGTTGATATAGGTCAGGATGGCCTTGCGGGGTGAGCGCACCTGGGCATCGTCGAGCGTGCGCTTGGTCTCGGCCAGGCTCTTGCGGAAGATGCTGAACTCCAGTTCTTGCACCTGATACTCGGCTTCGAGCACCTGCCGTTCGTTGACCAGTTGCTGCTGCAGCTGCTCATACTCCAGCTTGGCCACGTTGTAGCTCAGTTCCGCCTGACGCACCTTGTCGGTAGTGCCCGAGCCAAGGCTGTCGAGGTACTGCTCATTGCGCAGCTCCACCTTCATGCGGTTCAGCTTCATGGCGCTCACCTTGACCTGCATCCCCAGGTCGTTGAGCTTGGTCTGGTTGCTCAGTCGCAGCTGCTTCAGCTTGTGGCTGCGCATCTGCTCCTCATCGAGCATCTTCTTGTAGTCGGTCTCCGCGCTCTGCAGGTCGAGCTTGAGGATGGGCGTACCCACCTCCACACTGTCGCCACCCTTGCGATAGACCTCCAGGATGCGGGTGCTGATGGGCGAGTTGATGATCTCTTCAAAGGCCGGCACCACCTTGCCCGAGGCACTGACGCTCACCTCGATGGTCCCTTCCGTCACGGTCGAGAAGACCAGGTCCTTCTCCTTGACCCCCGTACGCATCATAGCCACGAGGCCCCACAGTACCACCACCACGGCCACAGCCGCAGCACCATACTTCATCATCATCATCCGGCGCTCCTTCTGGCGCTCCTCTTTTGGAATTACTCTATCCATACTATATTACTATATTACTATTATTTTATCTTTAAATTCTTAGTTTATACGCCAACCACTACTCGTAGCTTGTAGCTCGTATATCTCCCAACTGCCAAAATCGTGCCAAAAAATCAAATCGTTGATAATGAGAAAGGATAAGGAGAAAGGGGTGTCCGATATCGGACACCCCTGTACATTTTCGGATATAGTTTGATGAAGTAGGCAGCCTCCCTGCTCTTGCTAAAATTCCGCAATAGGAACGACTTCGATATCATAATCCTCTTTCGTAATGATTCGTCTATCCCGATAAGTCACTATCATAAGGTTGCTACACTTCAGCTCGCCAGCACATTCAATGATGGCATCCACCTCCCGTTTTTCTGTCTTAGGACTACTCATGTCATAACACACTTGCACGAGACTTTCTATATGCACTTTTTTCGGATGCAATATTACTACTTTTTATGCAATAATCAATATGTACTGCATAAAAAATGCACCATTTTATGCAATAGAGACAATTTATTGAATAAAACAACCTCCCTAGCCTTGCTTCGGGAAGCATGACAGGGGAGGTTTAATTTTCTTAAGCGGCGTTTACCCTTTTCGCTGGCTGGGACGGTTGGCCCGCTTGCGACGGATTTCCGCCTTCATCTTTGCGGCTCCCGAGTTGTGAAGCCCCGTGATGTAGGTCTTCTTCTTGGCCTTGGTCTTCACCTTTTTCTCCTCTTTGGGGCGTTCCTTCTTTCCTTTGAAGACGATGCCGCCCATCATGGCTTCCTCGATGCTCATCGTGCGGGGAGTATTTCAATCCAGTAATCGTCGGGGTCATTGATGAAGTAGAGCCCCATATCGTGGTTCTCGAAGCACACCCATCCGTGCTCCTTGTGGTAGGCGCGGATGGCATCGTAGTCACCAGCCACGCGGTAGCAGAGGTGGCTCTCGTTGTCACCTAGCTCGTAGGCTTGTGGATGGTCGCGTAGCCAGGTGAGCTCTACGCAGAAGGGGGTGACTCCGTCGGTTAGATAGACCAGGATGAATGACCCGTCGGCAGCCTCCTTGCGTGAGGCTTCGTGCAGGCCCAGTGCGTCACGGT
>JBJEKS010000320.1:0-11439 GCA_051878755.1 Bacteroides sp.
ATCCTTCGGAGAATACGGAGAGCATCAGTTGCTCCTTCCCGAAGCCACAGATGGAGGCTATCTTCCTGCCGTTGGTACTTTCGAAGGTGTTGAATACGCCGCTTTGCGGGTCGAAGCTGTTCAGGCCTCCTCCGTCTGTCCCGACGTAGAGTATCTGGCTGCCGGCTTGCTGGTAGAGGCTGAGCACAACGGGGTAGTTCAGCCCTTGACGGCTACCTGCCTGCACATCGGTATAGGTGCGCATGGAGACCTTGGAGAGTCCGATGAGGCCGTTATATACGCCTCCTATCCAGAGGTTGCCGTAGGGGTCGTTGTAGAGGCAGTTGATGGAGTTGGTGGGGAGGGTATATTGTTTCCTTCCGGATTGATGTTCGATGTGTGTAATCTGTCCGCTTTCCGGGTTGAGGATGTTGATGCCTCCGCCATCAGTACCCATCCAGAGCTGGCCTTGCCGTTGCTCCAGGCAGAGCACGATGTCATGGCTGAGTGCGGAGTTCCGGGTGTGGTAGGAGCGTATCAGCTGTCCGTTGGTATGGAAGCAGCGCACCCCCTCGTTGTAGGTTGCAATCCAGAGGCGTTGGTGGCTGTCCAGCAGCATGTCGGTAATTTCCAATCCGCAGTCGTAGGGCGCTTTCTGCATGGCTCCGTTCAGGAGGTTCACGCTGTATATCCCCTTCCAGCGGCTACCTATCAACAGGGTGTTGTTGGGCAGCAGGCATAGTCGCACGATACGCAGTTCATCGTCTGTGGGCAGATTGTACCATCTGACGGCCCGCTCCTCCCCTTCGTCCAAACGGTAGATGGACTGGCCTGAGACGAAGAGCATGCCCTGCTGATAGGTACATGCCGTAAAGGCGATGACGGGATTTCCCTCTTGGTCGAGCAACCGGTGGAAATGGTTGTGGTTATAGTCGTACGAGGCCACTCCCTGGTCGGTCATGATCCATAGCTTTTGGCTGGAGTCGGCTGTAATCTGGTAGATATAATCTCCCGGCAGGGAGTTGGGATTCTTCTCCTCGAAGATATAGCGGTATTGTTCGTGACCGTCGAATCGTCCCAATCCGGCACGCGTCCCCGTCCATACGTAACCCTTACTGTCTGCATAGATGCAGTTGAGGGTCGAGGGTAGTCCGGCTTGCAGGGCGATGCGTGTGAAGTGGTAGTGAGCTGCGCGGAGCGTCGGGGCGGGCAGCAGGTTGACGAGCAGCAGGAAGAGTGCGCAGGTCAGGATATGGATGGAATAGTATCGGATCATGTTTCATAAGGTTTTTTTGCCCGGCAAAAATAGGACTTTTTCTTTTTCCGTGGAATGCTTTCCCGCTTTTTTATGCGTCAATCCTCCTTTTTTGCGATTTTTGAAAGCAAAATAGATAATACTGGTAGCATTTACCGATAAGAATAATTACCTTTGCCCATGTTTTATCACCAAATACCATCAACCTTATGACTTTTACTACTCCCAACATGCTTCCTTGGCTGACTGGCGCCACCGCCTTGGCCTCCCTGACCGCTTGCGCAACCAAGCAGGTGCAGCAACCTGCCCGTCCCAACATCGTCTATATCATGACCGACGACCATACCGCTCAGATGATGAGCTGCTATGACCGACGCTACGTCTCTACCCCCAACCTCGACCGGATAGCGGCCGACGGGGTGCGCTTCACCCAGAGCTTCGTGGCCAACTCGTTGAGCGGACCCAGCCGTGCCTGCATCCTGACCGGCAAGCACAGTTGCGCCAACCGCTTCTTCGACAACACCACCTGCGTGTTTGATACCACCCAACTCACCTATCCTAAGCTGCTCCGCAAGGCCGGATATCAGACGGCCGCTATCGGCAAATGGCACCTGGAGAGTCTGCCCTCCGGTTTCGACTTCTGGAAGATCGTTCCCGGACAGGGAGACTACTACAACCCCAGCTTCATCCTGCAGACGGGTGATACCGTTCGTCAGGAGGGTTACCTTACCAACCTCATTACCGACGAGGCCATCGACTGGATGGAGCATGGCCGCAACCCCGACCAGCCCTTCTGTCTCTTGATACACCACAAGGCTCAGCATCGCAACTGGATGGCCGACACCTGCCACCTGGCCCTCTACGAAGACCAGGAGTTCCCGTTGCCCGACAACTTCTTTGATGACTATGAAGGACGTCCTGCAGCCGAGGCTGCCGAGATGCGTATCGCACGCGATATGGACCTGATTTACGACCTCAAGATGTATCAGGAGAACCGTCAATCCAGATTGCGCCCCAATTACGAGGCCTTTGTGGGGAGAATGAACAAGCAGCAACGTGCTGCCTGGGATGCCTTCTATCAACCTATTGCAGAGGAGTTCTACCGCAGCAACCTGCAGGGTAAGGAGTTGGCCCAATGGAAGTTTAACCGCTATATGCGCGACTACGCCAAGACGCTCCGCTCGCTCGACGAGAACGTGGGCCGTGTGCTCGACTACCTGGAGGAACACAACCTGCTCGACAACACCCTGGTGGTCTATACCTCCGACCAGGGCTTCTACATGGGCGAGCACGGCTGGTTCGACAAGCGCTTCATGTACGAGGAGTCGATGCACACCCCGCTCATCATGCGTCTGCCCAAGGGGTATGAGGCCAAGGGCGACATCAACGAACTGGTGCAGAACATCGACTTTGGCCCCACCTTCCTCGACTTGGCCGGCGTGCAGGTGCCGGAAGAGATGCATGGCGTCTCGCTGCTCCCCCTGCTGCGCGGAGAGCATCCCAAGGATTGGCGCAAGGCGCTCTACTACCACTTCTATGAATATCCTGCCGAACACATGGTGAAGCGCCATTACGGCGTGCGTGGCGAACGCTACAAGCTGATTCATTTCTATAACGACATCGACGTCTGGGAACTCTACGACCTGCAGGAAGACCCCACGGAGATGCACAACATCTACGGTCAGCCGGGTACGGAGGAGATTACAGCCACCTTGATGAAGGAATTGAAGCGCCTCCAGAGGCAATATAACGATACAGAAGCACTTGCCACCATGCCTGAATAGCTGAAATAGCTTTTTTTGAAAGAAAAATAGCGGTTTTTGAAAAACCATTCGCTCTATCACCTGTTATTTTTGCATCGCCTTAGGGTAATAATGAGAGACAAAAACAAACTAATCATATATTGTGTGTTTATCTTTATTTATCTTTAATTTATTACTTATGGAAAGAATGAAAATGAGACCTATTGCACAAGCGTTACCGCTGGCCTTGGGATTGCTTTTCACAGGGATGCCGGCTCAGGCCGAGGTGATGGAGACTTCCTCCGTAGCTATGGTAAGCCAGCAGGTGGCTAAGATTACAGGAACGGTGGTGGATGGCGAAGGCTATCCGCTGATTGGTGTGAATGTGTTTGAGAAGGGACGTCAGAGCAACGGTGCCATCACGGATGTGGATGGCAACTTCACGCTCCAGGTGGCTGCCAATGCCACGTTGGTCTTCTCGTATGTGGGTTATAAGACCCAGGAGGTACCCCTCAACGGGCGCAGGAGCCTACAGGTGAAACTGCAGGAGGATAGCGAAGCCTTGGAAGAGGTGGTGGTCATCGGTTATGGTGCCGTGCGCAAGGCCGACCTGGCCGGCTCGGTAGCCGTGATGGACAACAAGCAGTTCAAGGACCAACCCATCACGCGTGTGGAAGATGCGCTTCAGGGACGTGTATCCGGCGTCTCGGTGATGTCGAGTGGAGTCCCTGGCGGCGACATGAAGATTCGTGTGCGTGGTACCAGCTCGGTCAACAAGAGCAACGACCCGCTCTATGTGGTGGATGGTATCGTACGCGAGAGTGGTCTGGAGGGCATCAGCCCCGAGGATATCCAGAGCATGCAGATTCTGAAGGATGCCTCTTCGACGGCCATCTACGGTAGCCGTGGTGCCAACGGCGTGGTGCTCGTCACGACAAAGGGTGGTAAGGTAGGTGCTACGCAGGTTGTAGTGGATGCCACCTTCGGTCTGAGCAGCGCCTACAACATTCCCGAGGTGATGGGTACGAAGGAGTATGCCCAGGCGCTGGTGGACTATAAAGGCGTGGATAAGGAGGCCTTGCAGCCCTACCTGAGCGGTCAGAATCCGGGTATCGACTGGATGGACGAGCTGCTCCGCACGGGCGTGACACAGAACTATAAGGTGGCCATCTCAAAGGGTAGCGAAGATACGCAGTACTACGTGTCGGGCGGCTACCTGAGCCACAAGGGTGTAGTGACCGACACGAAGTTTGAGCGCTACTCCGTCAAGGCGAATGTCCACTCCAAGCTCTTCAAGTGGTTGGAGATGACGGCCGACATCAACATGTCGCAGAGCAACGGCTCGGGCGCAGGCTTCAACCAGAACCAGTCGAATCCGCTTTGGGTGGGGTTAAACTACTCGCCCACCATGGAGATGATGAACAGCCAGGGACAGTATAACCAGGACCCCTACAACAACATCCAGAAGAATCCCTACGGCATCCTGCACGGCAACGAGAACGACCGTAAGCGGAGCGTGGTAAGCGGACACATCGACCTGAAGTTCAACATCGCCAAGGGCCTGACCTTCACCACCACCAACGGCGTGGACTACTCGGATGCGAAGAGCTACAGCTACGGCAACTCCCTGGTGATGGGCAGCAGCTCGATGAGCAACAGCGACCGCTACAAACTGATGCTGCAAAGCTCGAACAACCTGACCTACATGGGTCATTGGGACAAGCACTCGCTGACCGCTACGGCCGTATGGGAAGCGACCTCGTCGGAAACGCGCACCATGGGCATTAGCGGCAATAACCTCGCCGCCGAGCAGGTGGGCTACTGGAATGTGCAGAACGCCAAGACGCGCGATGCGAGCAACGGCTACAGCAAGTGGAACCTCCTCTCGGGTGTGGCCCGCGTGATGTACAACTATGCAGACCGCTACATGTTGACGGCTACCTTCCGCGCCGATGGTAGCTCGCGCTTCACCAACGACAAGTGGGGCTACTTCCCCTCGATTGCCGCCGCATGGACCGTGACCAACGAGAAGTTCATGAAGGAGCAGAAAATCTTCAGCGAACTGAAGCTCCGTGCCAGCTACGGTCTGATTGGTAACCAGGATATTACCCCTTATTCTACGCTCGGACTGATGGGCAGTACCTCGTTCAACTATGGTACGGACACGAACTATACCGGCTACTGGGCCAGCGGCCTGGCTACGCCCGACCTGACCTGGGAGAAGGTGAAGCAGCTTGACCTGGGTATCGACTTTGGATTCTTCGACAACCGCTTGACCGTCAGCCTGGACTACTACGACAAGAGGACTTCTGATGCCCTGCTTCAGCAGACGGCGGCCAACTACCTGGGTGGTACGAAATACTGGGTGAATGCCGGCGAGGTGAGCAACAAGGGTCTGGATATCTCCATCACGGGACGTATCCTGCAGAGCAAGGATTGGCAATGGACCTCGAGCCTGAACGGCAGCTACCTGAAGAATAAGGTGACCAAGCTGACTGCCCAGGAGCCTACGCTCTATGGTGACTCTCCCTCACCCGGTACGGTAGAGGCTTGTACCATCATCCGCGAGGGTGAAGCCATCGGTACCTTCTATGGTTACAAGTGGGCCGGATTGCAGCAGACGGCCGACGGACAATGGGTGGATAGCTACTACAAGGCCGACGGCAGCGTGACGACCACGCCTGAAGGAGGCGACCGTCAGGTGCTCGGCAAGTCGTCGCCCGACTTCACCCTGGGATGGAACAACACCATCTCCTGGAAGAACTGGGACTTCAACTGCTTCTTCAACGCCGCCTTTGGCGCACAGCGCCTGAACCTCGTGCGCTTCGCCATGAACACCAGCGTGGGTGCCTCGATGTTCGTGACCGACAAGGATTACTTCAACGAGGTGGGCAAGACCATGCCGACCTACGGCTCGGAGACCAAGAACTACGGTAACTCCAGCAAGTGGCTTGAGGATGCCGACTACCTGCGCCTGGAGAATATCAGCGTGGCCTATACGCTGCCCCGCAAGGTGACCAAGTTTGCCGACCTGCGCTTCTCCTTCTCCGTGCAGAATGTCTTCACCATCAGCGGCTACAAGGGTATTGACCCCGCAGGTGCCTCATTCAGCGCCAGCAAGGTGGATGCCGACAGCGGTATCGACATGGGTGCATATCCCAATCCGCGCACCTTCTCACTCGGCGTACGGATGAACTTCTGAGCCTCGTGAATTTTTAAGCCTTGATTAGCTCAATAACTTAAAAACCATAATAACTTAAGAAATCATGAAAACAAAAATATTCTTTAGCGGCTTGATGGCGGCTACGTTGCTGACCACCGCTTGCAGCGATTTCCTCACGGAAGACCCTAAGGGCCAGCTGGTGCCCTCCTCCTTCTTCGTGTCGCAAGATGCGCTCGATGCGGGCGTGAATGCGCTCTACGAGAAGGTGAACCAACTGCAGAGTTGGACCAACCCGAACTATCCCCAATGGCAGGGTGACGACATCACGGCCAACCCAGGCTCCAACAAGCAGGCCTGCGCAGAACTGGATGCCTTCAGCTCGACCAATAACAACAAAGGTGTGACTGCTGCCTGGAACCTCAACTATACGGTCATCAAGGCGGCCAACCTGCTGATTGAGAATGCTGCCTCGACACCCGTGGCCGAGGAGGAGGTGAATATCGCCCTGGGGCAGGCGCACTACTGGCGTGCCTATGCCTATTACTACCTGGTGCGGATCTTCGGCCCGCTGCCGCTCATCACCTCGGCCAACACGTCGGACCTCACGCCGCAGCTCAGCTCGGTGGAGGAGGTGTATAACCTGATTGTGGATGACCTCAACAAGGCCCTGGTCGTGCCTACCTCGTACAGCAAGGCTCCGCGTCATCACGACGGAGTGGATGCCTACATCACGCGTCACGGTGTAGAGGCCACGCTGGCTGCCGTCTATATGTCGATGGCGGGCTATCCGCTCAACAAGGAGGGCTACTACGCCAAGGCGGCTGCCGAGGCCAAGAAGGTGATTGACGGGGCATCGGCCTACGGTTACTACGTGGAGCCTGCCTGGAATCAGGTCTATTCCATGGGACATAACTACAATAAGGCCACCGTGGTGGGTATCGACTATTCGCCCATCAACGGCAGCTGGGATCACGACTCACAGCTCACCTCCTGCTGCCGCTTCGAGGGCCTTGGCGATGGTGGCTGGGGCGATGCCTGGGGTGAAATCAAGTTCTGGAAGAACTTCCCCGAGGGTCCGCGTAAGGATGCCATCTATGCCCCGAAGGTGACCTTCGAGAATGGCGACCGCGAAATCGTGAAGACGGTGGATTGGTGGGAGCTGGACAGCGAGGGCAAGAAGGTGGTCGATGCCTATCACCCCATGTTCTGCATCTTCACGACCAACTGCGATGAGAACGGCAACGAGGTGGCTGCGCCCTACGACTACACCAAGCCCAACTACCGAGGCATGACCAACGGCCATCGCCACCGCGTGATCCGCTACGCCGAGGTGCTCCTGTGGTATGCCGAGAGCCTGGCCCGTTCGGGTGGTGACCTCGCCACGGCCAAGCGTTACCTCAAGCAGGTACGCGAAAATGCCGTGAACGATGTGGATAACTTCACCTATATGGACGGTACGACCGTGGCCATCGACAACATGAGCGCCGACCAGCTGGCCAAGGCCTGCCTGGAGGAGCATGGATGGGAAGTGGCCGGCAACTGGTGTGCCATGGTGACCCGCCGCAGCGACGAGTTCCGCATGAACCAGCTCAAGGAGAACTTCGACTACCGTGTGGCCAACCAGCCCATCACCATCGTGCCGGGCATCACGGCCAAGGAGAGCGTCTCCGTGGTGAAGAGCACGTGGGCTGGCGACGAGAGCATCTACATTCCCTATCCTGATACGGAAGTGGAGAAGAATCCTAATCTCGTGAGAAAGTAAGGAAAGTAAGGTAAAATAGGGTCAGGATAATATTTCATACCCTCAGAGAGTGGCACGATTCCTCCGTGCTTTGCTAAGATTGTGGAAAATAATCGGGCAAATGCATGGATATTCGTGCCACTTTTGTATCTTTACGCCCATAATTTGTTCCCTTCAAAATTGAAAGTGCCTATGAATACCTTGAAATACCTCTCCTCCTGGGGGAGCCTGTTGCTCACCACCTGTCCCGTATGGGCGCAGCAGAAGGCTCTTACTCAGCGGAATGTTCAGACTCAGCCCAATATATTGATTATCCTCTGCGATGACATGGGCTACGGCGACCTGGGATGCTACGGTCAGCCCTATATCCAGACGCCCCATATCGACCGGATGGCTTCGGAAGGGATGCGCTTCACGCAGGCCTATGCCGGAAGCCCCGTGAGTGCCCCCTCGCGGGCCACCCTGATGACGGGACAGCACACGGGGCATACCCACGTGCGAGGCAACCGCGAGTACTGGACGCAGTCGGAGCTGATTCCCTACGGCGCGAACATGGATTATGCCGTGGTGGGTCAGGAACCCTATGACCCCGACCTGCCCATCCTGACCGAGGTGATGAAGCGCAACGGCTACACGACGGGACTCTTCGGCAAGTGGGCCGGTGGCTACGAAGGCTCCTGCTCCACGCCCGACAAGCGCGGGGTGGATGAGTTCTACGGCTACATCTGCCAGTTCCAGGCTCACCTCTATTACCCCAACTTCCTCAACCGCTACAGCAAGCAGGCTGGCGACAAGGAGGTGGTGCGCGTCACGCTGGAGGAGAACATCCCTTATCCCATGCACGGCAAGGGGTATGAGCGACGCACGCAGTACTCCGCCGACCTGATTCATCAGCAGGCCATGGCTTGGCTCGACCGCCAGCAGCAGGGGCAACCCTTCTTCGGACTGCTGACCTACACCTTGCCTCATGCCGAGCTGGCGCAGCCGGAGGACTCCCTGCTGGATGGTTACAAGAAGCAGTTCTTTGAGGACAAGACCTGGGGCGGCTCCAAGCCGTCGCGCTACAACCCCGTGGAGCATACCCATGCCCACTTTGCCGCTATGATTTCCCGCCTGGATGCCTATGTGGGCGAAATCCTGGAGAAGCTCCGGAAGAAGGGGCTGGACGAGCATACCCTGGTCATCTTCACGAGCGACAACGGCCCGCACGAGGAGGGTGGGGCAGACCCGACCTTCTTTGGACGCGACGGCAAGCTGCGCGGACTCAAGCGCTCCTGCTACGAGGGAGGCATACGCATCCCCTTCATCGCCCGTTGGCCCGGACACGTGCCTGCCGGAGTGGATAGCGACCACCTGCTCGCCTTCTACGACCTGATGCCCACCTGCCGCGAGCTGGTAGGCGATAAGCGCAACGCTAGAGCTGGAAAGCGCAAGGCTGGTGTAGGCGATAAGCGTCCGGTTGAGGCTGTCGATGGCCTTTCGTTTGTGCCTACCCTTCTGGGCGATTCGGCTCGACAGGGCCGGCATGACTTCCTCTATTGGGAGTTTCACGAGACCGACCAGATGGCCGTGCGAAGCGGCGATTGGAAGCTCTACGTGGAGGGTGGCGTACCTCACCTCTTCAATCTTTCGACGGATATCCACGAGGATACCGACCTGGCCTCACGCCATCCCGAGAAGGTGAAGCAGCTGGTGGAAATCCTCTGGCGCGAGCATCAGGACAATCCGCTCTTCCCCGTCACCTTGCCCGCACGCTAATCCATGCTTTTTTCAATTCTATAACCTTATTATATTGCTTATGAATCATTTAATGACTATGCTTCGAAAGGAAGCTTTGAGATGTATGCTTCCCCTTGCCCTGTGTGGTGCCACGCCGTTGTTTGCCCAGCAGGGAGTGACCCAGAGTGGAACGCCTACGGGACAACCCCGTTTCCCCTTGACCGCTTACCAGGAGTTGCCTGACCCTTCGCAGCCTGCTGCCGAGGCATGGGCTGCCGTCCGGGGAACGCAGGTGACCTGGGGTACGACTGATGTGCGTTACGCCAAGCACGAGGTGCCTGCCGTGAAGCTCCGCACGCAGCACTCCCTGAAAGGCTGGCGTGGCGAGCGCGTGAATGCCCAGGCCGTGGTATGGAGTGGGGAAGAGGTGAAGGAGCTGCAGTTCAGCTTCTCCGACTTCAAGGATAAGCGAGGCAACCTGCTCCCCAAGGAGGCGTTGACGGCAGGCTTCGTGCGCTACGTGATGACCGACGAACTCAACAAAGATGGACGTGGAGGCTGCGGCTACCGCAAGCCCGTGGATTTCGACTCCCTGCTCGTGGCCGACCCGATAGACCATCTGTTGCAGGCCACCACGCTTCCGGCGCGGAGCGTACAGCCCATCTGGGTGCAATGTTGGATTCCCCAATCCGCTGTAGCAGGCACCTATCAGGGTGACCTGCTGGTAAGCGACGGCTCGCGTCAGCTGCAACGGCTCCACCTTGCCATCGAGGTGGTGGACCGCGTGCTTCCGCAGCCATCCGAGTGGGCCTTCCATCTCGACCTCTGGCAGAACCCCTACGCCGTGGCCCGTTACCATCAGGTGCCGCTCTGGAGCGAGGCCCACTTCGAGGCCATGCGCCCCTTGATGAAACGCCTCGCTGACGCCGGACAGAAAATCATCACCGCCTCCATCATGTACAAGCCCTGGAACGGACAGACCGAGGATTACTTCGACACGATGGTGACCTGGATGAAGCGTGCTGACGGCACCTGGGCCTTCGACTTCACCCTCTTCGACCGCTGGGTGGAGTTCATGATGAGCGTGGGCATCGACCAGCAAATCAACTGCTACTCCATGGTGCCCTGGGAGCTCTCCTTCCAGTACTACGACCAGGCCACCAACAGCCTCCGGGCCATCAAGACCGCCCCAGGCGAACCGGCCTACGAGGAGATGTGGGTGGCCATGCTCACCTCCTTCGCCAAGCACCTGAAGGAGAAGGAATGGTTCGACCGCTGCACCATCGCCATGGACGAGCGCCCCATGCAGGTGATGCAGAAGACGCTCAAGGTCATCCGCAAGGCCGACCCCGACTTCAAGGTCTCCCTGGCCGGCAACTACCATGCCGAGATTGAGGCCGACCTCTACGACTACTGCATCACCATCGGGCAGGAATTCCCCGAGGAGGTCCGTCTGCGTCGCAAGGCCGAGCAGAAGCGCACCACCTACTACACCTGCTGCACCGAGGCCTATCCCAACACCTTCACCTTCTCCGCTCCTGCCGAGGCTGCCTGGATCAGCTTCTACGTGGCCAAGAAGCAGCTCGACGGCTATCTACGCTGGGCCTACAACAGCTGGCCCCTGGAGCCCCTGCTCGACTCGCGCTTCCGTGCCTGGGCCGCCGGCGATACCTACCTGGCCTATCCTGGAGCACGCACCTGCATCCGCTTCGAGCGTCTGATTGAAGGCATCCAGGCTCACGAGAAGATTACGATTCTCCGCCGTGAGTTCGAGGCAAAAGGCAACCGCGCCGGCCTGAAGAAAATCGAGAAGCTCCTGGCCCCCTTCAGCTTGAAGACC
>JBJEKS010000320.1:11539-27099 GCA_051878755.1 Bacteroides sp.
GTTCTAATGCAATTTAGTTGAATGGAGTCCCGTACAGCAAAGGAAAGCCTGCCTATGTCCCAGTCCCTGTAGGGGCAGACCTATGTGTCTGCCCGGATGCATGCACTTGATCATGCTCAGTTGCGCTATTCAGGGCGGACACACAGGTCCGCCCCTACAGGTGATGACATGCTATCAGATACATCAACTAAACTGCAGAATACTCAAATAATTTGACAGAGACGGCCGAAAAACGTCCGTCTTATAGCGAACATTCGTTCCGAAGGCATTCCGAACTCATCCCGAAGCCTTACCGAAGGAACAAACGCATGAAAAAAAGCTCAAAAGGTTGAGAAAAATATTTGCATATCTCATTCCCTCTTTCTATCTTTGCATCGTGAATGGACCCAGGCCTGTTCACGATGAAAAGTTGAACCCTTAAAACAGACTGTGATATGAAACATCTCACCACCTCTCTCCTGCGCCTCCTGCTGATTGTGGCGCTCTGTTCGGCCTGCGCCGAGAAACATTTGATTTCAGATGCCGCCTATCGCGCCTTGATGGAGCAGGACCTGCAGCAGAAGCGCGACTGCTATCCGCAAGGTGCCCTCTTTGATGTGCTCGACCGCCCCGACCTCTCCCTGGCTGAGCGCGAGGCGCTCCAGTTCCTCTATGCCTATATGCCCCTCTCCGATATGGCCGACTACGAGGGTGACTTCCACCTGATGAACGTGCGGGCCTCCTTCAAGGCTCGTCAGGAAATGAGCTGGGGCAAGGAGGTTCCTGAGCTGCTCTTCCTCCATTTCGTACTGCCTGAGCGCATCAACCGCGAGGCGCTCGACAGCTCGCGCGTGGTCTTCTACGACGAACTCAAGCCCCGCGTTGCTGGCATGTCGCTCCGTGACGCCATCCTGGAGGTGAACCATTGGTGCCACGAGAAGGCCACCTATACCCCCTCCGATGCACGCACCAGCTCCCCCTTGGCCACGGTACGTACGGCCTACGGGCGTTGTGGCGAGGAGAGTGTGCTGCTCGTAGCAGCCCTCCGCTCGGTAGGTATCCCTGCCCGTCAGGTCTATACCCCCCGTTGGGCACATACCGACGACAATCATGCCTGGGTGGAGGCCTGGGCTGGCGACGGCTGGCATTTCCTCGGAGCCTGCGAGCCCGAGCCCGTGCTCGACCTGGGATGGTTCAACGCCCCTGCCGCACGCGGTATGCTGATGCACAGCAAGGTGTTTGGCCGCTACAACGGACCGGAGGAGATCATGAAGGTGGCCTCCACCTATACGGAGATTAATGTGACCGACCACTATGCCCCCACGGCGAAGGTCGATGTGGAGGTCGTGGATGCCCAGGGTGCTCCGGCAGCAGATGCCAAGGTGGAGTTTAAGCTCTATAACTATGCCGAATTCTATACCGTAGCCACCAAGCAGGCCGATGCCCAGGGCCGTTGCTCGCTCACGGCAGGCAAGGGCGACATGGTGGTATGGGCCTCGAAAGCGGGCCGCTACGGCTACGCCAAGGTCTCCTTCGGCAAGGATGAAAAACTGCAGGTGGTGCTCAACCATACACCCCAGGATGCCGTGGCCGAGGAGTGGGACCTGGTGCCTCCCGTGGAAGGAGTGAAACTCCCCGAGGTGACTGACGAGCAGCGGGCCGAGAACACCCGCCGACTCGTCTATGAAGACTCCTTGCGCCTGGCCTATACGCACACCTTCTATAATGAAGAGAGCGCACGCGCCTTTGCCCGCGAGGAGGGCATCGACGAGGAGACGACCGCTCGCCTGCTGATTGGCTCGCGTGGCAACCATGCCGTCATCACCACCTTCCTTTGTGAACAGCCCACGGCAGAGAAGCGTGCAGCCGCTCTCGACATGCTGACCCGCATCTCGGCCAAGGACCTGCGTGATGTACCCATCGAGGTGCTGCGCGACCACCTCAACAGCTCTGAGCAGTTGGCATCCTGTTGTCCGGCCGCTCAGGCGAAGGAGGGCAAGCACGCAGACAACAGCTTCAGCCTTTATATACGCAATCCGCGCGTGAGCGACGAACCGCTCTCCACCTGCAAGTCCTTCTTCCAGCAGGCCTTCTCAGCCGAGGAGGTAGCCGCCTATCGGGCCAACCCGATGGCGTGGGCACAACGTGTAGCTCAGGAAATCAAGGTGGTGCCCGACTGTAACGTAGGCTCTTCACCCATCACGCCCGAGGGCGTATGGCGTGCCAAGGCTGCCGATGCCCACAGCCGCGACATCTACTTTGTAGCCGCAGCCCGCAGCATGGGCATCCCTGCCCGTATCGACGAGGTAACGGGCAAGGTACAGCTTCTCACGGCTGACCAAGGGCTGCTGGATGTACGCTTTGGCGAGTCAGAACCCGTAGCTTCACCCACGGGCACCTTCGTGGCCCGCTATCAGCCGACCAAGGTCAACTCCAATCCCAAGTACTATAACCACTTCTCTATTTCGCAGATTACGTCCGACGGTACGCTCCAGCTGCTCAACTACGATGAAGGCGATATCGACATGGGCGGAGGAGCCTCGTGGCTCAATACCTTCAAGCAGGGTGCCCGCATGGATGTGGGCAACTACCTGATGGTGACGGGTACGCGTCTGGCCTCGGGGGCCGTATTGGCCCGCATGGAGCAGCTGCCCATCAAGCAGGGCGAACGCACGGAGCGTGAGCTGGTGATGAGGCAGAGCAGCGACCAGGTACAGGTTATCGGCAACTTCAACAGCGAGTCGCTCTTCACCCCCTGGGACGGCACGCAGACCGGCGAGAAGCAGACCCTGCTGGCCGCTTGTGGACGTGGCTACTTCGTAGTGGGCGTGATTGGCGTGGCTCAGGAGCCAACCAACCATGCCCTGCGCGACATCGCCGCCCTTCAGCAGGATATGGAGGCCTGGGGACGCACCATCGTGCTCCTCTTCCCCGATGAGGCCTCGGCCCGTCGTTACAAGGCCGCAGACTTCCCCGGATTGCCTGCCAACATCATCTACGGTATCGACACGGATGGCATCGCCAAACAGGCCATCGAAGGGATGAAGCTCAACCCGCAGGGCGGACTTCCTGTCGTCCTGATTGCCGATACCTTCAACCGCGTGGTCTTCGCCTCACAGGGCTACACCATCGGATTGGGAGAACAGCTGCTCAAGACCATCCATGGCCTGTAATATCTAGTTGAAACAAAGAATAACCTGTAGGGGCAGAACATTTCCGCCCCTACAAGCAAAAGTAAAGCATCATGGAACAATATTTGTTTGAAGTGTGTGCCAACTCCGTAGAGAGTTGTGTAGAGGCTCAGGCCGGTGGAGCCAATCGTGTAGAGCTGTGTGCAGGCATTCCCGAAGGGGGTACAACCCCCTCGTATGGCGAGATATCCATGGCCCGTGAGTTGCTGACCACCACCCGCCTGCATGTCATCATCCGTCCCCGTGGCGGAGACTTCCTCTATTCGCCTGTGGAGCAGGAGACGATGCTCCGCGATATCGAGATGGCCCGTCGCTGTGGGGCCGATGGCGTAGTGATCGGATGCCTCACGCCGCAGGGCGATATCGACCGTCCTTTGGCCCGCCGACTGGTGGAGGCGGCTCAAGGGCTCTCTGTGACCTTCCATCGTGCCTTTGATGTCTGCCGCAATCCTGCCGAAGCCCTTGAAGCCATCATCGAACTGGGTTGCCAGCGCATCCTCACTTCGGGAGCGCAGGCTACAGCCGAACTGGGCATCCCCCTGCTGAAGCAGCTCAACGAGCAGGCTGCAGGACGTATCCGCCTGTTGGCAGGCTGTGGCGTGAACGAGCAGAACATCCTCCGTATCGCCTCCGAGACGGGCATCCGTGAGTTCCACTTCTCCGCCCGCCACACGTTGCATAGCGCCATGCAGTACCGGAATGAGGCTGTATCTATGGGTGGTACAGTCCACCTCAACGAGTACGAGCGCAACGTGACCTCCTCCCAACGGGTAGCGGCCACGATTGCTCAGCTGCAAAACTTGCAATAGGGTATAGCCTCCCCAAAAGGAGATATACTTACTTGATAGAAGATATACTTCCCTGGCCAAGGCAGTACTACTTACTTGGCCAGGGAAGTATATTTATGAGAGCAACAACTACTCAACGACGAAGGAGCCTTTCAGGCGGATGTCATCCCACGAACGGCCAATCTTTACCGTGAACCGTCCAGGCTCTACGACGTACTTCATCTCGGCGTTCCACAGGCCCAGCTCTTTGTAGGGGATGGTGAATGTCAGCTGACGCTCTTCACCGGGCTGCAGGGCTATCTTGTCGAAGCCCTTGAGCATGGCTACGGGAGTCACCACGCTGGAGACTTCAACTAAATTGCATTAGAACCACTTATTTCCGTCAAATGACCGAACGAAATTCCGTCAAATGGCTGCCTTAGTACCCAGGGTTCTGCTTGAGCTTGCCGTTGAGGGAGATGGCTCGCGCGGGGATGGGGAAGACCGTGGTGTAGCCGTTGGACTCGCGGGGCAGCTGCGGACGCTGGTCGTAGGTCCGATGGAACAGGCCGAAGCGGATCAGGTCTTGACGTCGCCAACCCTCCCACATCAGTTCGAGCAGACGCTCGTCGAGGATGGTGGAGAGCGTGGCCGTGCGGTCGGGCATATCCACGCGACGGCGCACCTGGTTCAGCTCTTCCGAGCCGTCCTGCCCGTTGCGCACTTTGGCCTCGGCGGCCATCAGGAGCACGTCGGCGTAGCGGAAGAGCACGATGTCGTTGCTTTGCAGCTGGCCGTCGGAGTAGGCCGTGCGGTCCACCTCATACTTGCTCATCCGGGCGCCGGCAGTCTTCTCGTAGGGAGAGCCCGTGAGGTTTAGCTTGATCTCCAGCGGCATGTACACCAGGGGAGCACCTCCTTGCATGGTCACCACCTTGCCATCCACATACACCGTGTCGCTGTAGAAATTGAAGGTATAGCGGGTATCCTCGTCGGGGGTGCCGTAGCCGTAGGTCCTGACGGTGGAGAGCGTGGCGCAGGAGCCGTTCTCAGAGGCTGTGCCCACAGCGGCACCGTGGCTGTAGTGGCGCGAGCGGAAGAGGTTCTTGAAGAGCGAGGTGTAGAGTGTTTTGTCCATCGGGATGGTGAAGATGTTCTCTGTCGAGACCTCGTTGCTGATGCAGAAGTTGGTGGGATAGTCGGGTTCGAGCTGGTAGCCCATCTGCTCCACCTTGCGGCAGTAGGCGAGGGTGGTCTCCCAGGCGTTCAGGCTCTCGCCGTCCACCTCGAAGCGGATCTCCTGGCCGTTGGGGCGCATGCCGTCCGTCCAGTCGTCGTCGGCATAGACCTCGGCGTTGAGGGCCAGCTTGGCGAGCAGGAAGTAGGCCACGCCCCGCGTGAACTTGCCGTAGTAATAGCCGTCATGCTGACTCATCTCCTCCGACAGGTAGGGGGCACTCTCCTGCAATTCGTTGAAGATGAAGCGGTAGGTGACGCTGCGCTCGGGCTGCTCGACCTGCTTCAGCTCGGAGGTGAGGGTGAGCGGCACCCTGCCGAACATATCCATGGTGTAGAAGTAGAACATGGCGCGCAGGGCACGGACCTCGGCCTTGCTGACGGCGAGCTCGCGCTCGGTGAGCAGGATGTGGCCATATTCGTCGAGCTTTTCGAGGGAGAAGTTGCATTGGCCGATGACCTTGTAGAGGTAGAGCCAGGTGGCATAGAGCGCTTCGTCGTATTCGCGCCATTCGTGGAGGTAGAGGTCCTGCCAGAAGCCGCCGTCGTACCAGTCGGCACCACGGGTGGGCAGCATCGCCTCGTCGGTCGTGAAGGTGTTGAAGTCATAGACTCCGCGGTAGGTACCCTGCAGTCCCTGGCTGTCACTGTTGCCGCCGATGTAGTTGTAGAGGGTGGCCACGGTGTTCTTGTAGAGGGCGGTGGCGTTTTCGAAAGCTTGCTCTTCGGTCAGCTGGGTCTTGGGCTTCTCGTCGAGGCAGGACATCAGGGTGAGTGCCGCGATGACCCATATACAGATTGATTTGGTCTTCATGATGAGGTGTAGTAGATATGTAGTCAATATGTTATCGATAGTTAGCTGATTGTTGGGGTTAGAACTGAATGCTTACGGCCATGGTGTAGGAGCGGAACACGGGGTAGGAGCGCTTGTCGTCGATACCCAGGGTGTTGCTGACCACGTGGCTGTTGATCATCGGCGTCAAGCCGCTGTAGGAGGTGATGGTGGCGAGGTTGTTGACGCTGCACGAAAGACGGAGCGAACTGATATGCCTGCTGGACCTCAGCGGAACGTTCCACCCCACCGTGAGGTAGTCGAAGTTGAGGTAGTCGCCCCGCTCCAGCCAGTAGTCGGTCACGGTCTGGTCGTTGATGTTGCGCCGGGGGGCCTCCTTCATCACGTTATAGTCGGGGAATGAGGAGATGTTCATGTAGGTGAGCGAGGTGCCGTTGTAGATCTTGTGGCCGAAGGCTCCGTTCATCTGGAGTGATACATCGACGTTCTTGTAGCGGAAGGAGATGTTCGAGCCCAGCATCATTTTGGGTGTGGCCTGTCCTGCCACGTAGCGGTCGTCGGCATCACCCACGCCGTCGCCGTTCAGGTCTTCGATGGCGTAGTAGTAGGAGCCGTCAGCGTTCTTTTCCAGGCCGGTGCAATGGGGAATGTAGAATACACCGAGTGGCTGCCCCTCTATCTGATAGACGATGTTGTTGTTGCCGCCGTGGAATCCGGCTCCGTTGAGCTGACCGATGGGTACGGGACCCGGGCCGGTCAGGGTGTAGCCCCGGTAGTTGCCGTCGAGGCTCTTCAGCCGGTTCTTCTGCCAGGCGATGTTGACGTTGAGGTGGAGGCCCATATCCTTCTTGCGGATGGGCGTGTAGCTCAGTCCCAGCTCCAGGCCTCGGTTGCTCATGCTGCCGATGTTGGCCAGCAGCTTGTCGTAGGTGAACGGGGGTACAGGCACATCGTAGAGGTAGAGCATGTCGGTGGTCTTTGAATAGTAGTATTCCGCCGTAAGCATCAGCTGGTTGTCGAGGATGCCCAGGTCCACGCCCACGTTGGTCGTGCTGCGCGTCTCCCACTTCAGGTCAGGGTTGTAGTTGCGCAGGTAGGTCATGGTTACGGTGGGGGAGCCGAACATCGGTACTACGCCGTTCTGCTCCATCAGGGCCATGGAGTAGTAGGGGCTGACGCCGCCGAGGTTGCCCGCTTGGCCGTAACCTGCACGCAGCGCGAGGCGGCTGAGCCAATCCACGCTTTGCATGAACGGTTCGGTCTTGACATTCCACTCTGCCGAGACGGAGGGGAAGAAGCCCCACGTATGGTCGTCGCCCACCATCGAGCTGCCATCGGCGCGGCTGGTCAAGGCCAGTGTGTAGCGGTCCATCAGTGTGTAGCTGACGCTCCCCATCAGCGAGGCGAGGGAGGGGGAGTCGTAGTTGCTGCCGGTCCCACCGTAGGGGCGGATGGAGGCGGCACCCAGGTTGTCATAGCCGAAGTCGTTGGACGAGAGACCCTTCACTTGCGTCCAGAAGGCGGAGTGCGTCTCCTTCTGATACTCGCCCATGAGGGTGGCTTTCAGCGCATGAGACCCCCACCGGTGGGCGAAGTCGAGCGTGGCGTTGACCAGCCAGCTGTCGCTCTTGGCCTCGCCACGGATGGCTTGTCCCTGTGCCCACACCCAGGTGGGGCAGAACTGGGCATTCTCTTGCGAGGTGTAGGTATAGGAGCCGAAGAGCTTCGCGCTGATGTCGTTGCTCACTCTGAATCCCAACTGCATGTGGGTGTTGAAGTTGAGCATCTTGGTTTCGTTCTTCATGCGGAGCAGGGCATTGGGTGGGTCTATTTGCGAGGCGTTGGGGTTCTTGCTCCAGGAGCCGGAGGCGTCTCTGTCGTAGCGCATCGTGGGGTTCATGGAGGCGGCAGCGTAGAAGAGCTTCTGTGTGTCAAAGAGCTCGTTGCTCTTCTGCGACGAGCCGAACACGCCCAGGTCAATGGTCAGAAGGTCGTCAAACGCCTTCTGCATCAGGTCCACCTTGGCGATGAAGTTCTTGTACTCGTTGCTCTTCACCACCGCCCGGTTGTCCAGGTAGCCGATGGATGCGCGGTAGTTGGAGGATTTGTTGCCGCCGCTGAAGGCCAGGTGATGGTTCTGCACGAAGCCCGTGCGGGTGATGGCCTCGGGGAAGTTGGTGTCGTAGCCACCGTCGATCCACGCTTTGTCCCCCTGCTTGGCCAGGGCGATGTACTCGCTGGCGTTGAGCATCTCGATGTTCTTATAGACGGCTTGCAGACCCATGTTGACATCATAGGATATTTGGAAGGCTTCGCCGTGGCCCTTCACCGTGGTCACCTCGATGACACCCGAGGCACCTCGCGAACCGTACTTGGCGGTCTCGGCGGCGTTCTTCAGGATGGTGAAGCTCTCGATGTCGCCAGGGTAGATGCTGCTCAGGGTTGCCAAATCGGCTGATACGCCGTCGATGATAACGAGCGGGTCGTTGCCGCCCGTGAGCGAAGTGGTGCCGCGCACGCGCACGCTGTTGAGCATGGCGGTGGGGTTGGAGCCTGCCGACGTGACGCTGACACCCGCTGCCTGACCGCTGAGGGCTTCGATGGGGTTGTTGACCAAGCCCTTGTTCATGCGGTCGCGGGTCACCCTGTCTGCCGAGCTGGATAGGCTCTCTATGGGTTTGATACGTAGGCTATCGTCCGATATATTGCTCTTAATATCTTGTGCATACCCGTTGGCAGCGGGCAACATAGGCAGCAATCCTGCTGCGATGGCGATGATAATCAATCTGTGTCTCATTGGTACTCAAACTGAGGTTAATCTTATGTTAATCTAATGTTTCGGCAAAGGTAGAGATTATTTCCTCATCTCCAATTGTTTTTGCAAAAAAAGTACAAAAATCCATGAATTGTACGTTATTTGTGCGGCAGCCTTTGGGGGATGAGAAAAGAGGATTATCTTTGCACAGACAAATTAAATCATTAACTATGTTTGCAAAAGAAACTTATGTGGAGCGGCGTAACCGCTTGAAAACTACCGTTGGCCATGGCCTGTTGCTCTTCCTGGCAACGAGGAGAGTGGCATGAACTATGAGGACAATACCTATTCCTACCGACAGGACTCCTCTTTCCTCTATTTCTTCGGATTGTCCTATGCCGGAGGGGCTGCGGTGATTGATATCGATGAAGATAAGGAATTTATCTTCGGTGATGAACTTACCATCGACCATATCGTGTGGATGGGTACGCAACCCACCCTGCGCGAGAAGTCGTAACGCGTCGGGGTGAACGAGACACGTCCCCTGGCTGAGCTTCGTGCCTACCTCGACAAGGCCGTGGCCAAGGGCCAGGCGGTACACTACCTGCCTCCCTACCGTCCGGAGCATACACTGAAACTGTTCCGTCTACTGGATGTTCAACCCGGTGAGGAGCAGCCTTCGGTGTCCTTCATCCGTGCCGTGGAGGCTGGTGCTCACGCTATGTTCTTCCCCTGCGGATTGGGACACATGATGGGGCTCGACGTGCATGACATGGAGAACCTGGGCGAGGTATGGGTAGGCTACGACGGTCAGCCCAAGAGTACACAGTTTGGCCGCAAGTCGCTCCGACTGGTCCGTCCGCTGGAGCCGGGATTCGTTCTCACCATCGAGCCGGGTATCTACTTCATACCCGAGCTGATGGACTACTGGGGTGCCGAGAAGCGCTTTGCTGATTTCATCAATTATGATAAGCTGCAGACCTATCGCGACTTCACCGGCCTGCGCAATGAGGAAGATTACCTGATTACCGAGACCGGTGCGCGCCGCCTGGGTAAGTACATCCCCGTGACGACCGACGAGGTGGAAGCCTTGCGTTAATTCCTGTAGGCATAAAAAAAGTCTGGTGAGTCTTTATAAGGGACTCGTCAGACTTTCAATTCTCTCAGTAAGTTGTACCCTGTGTCTGGTTCTTCTTACTTCTCTTCAGCAGCGGGAGCAGCCTCGGCAGCGATCGTGTCGTTAGCAGCAGCTTCTGCAGCTGCAGCAGCAGCGGCTTCAGCCTCAGCAGCCTGAGCGGCAGCGATTGAGTCAGCGATACGGATTGAATCAGCCTTAGCCTGTTCAGCATCAGCAGCTTTGTTACCACAAGAAGCGAAAGATACGGCTACAATTGCAGCAGCCATCAAAACCATTTTTTTCATTTTCTTTTACCTTTAAAAACGTAATACAATCAATTGCTTTATTAAAACGCTGCAAAGGTAGAGAGTTTTCTGATACGTTGTACACCAAAACCCCGATTTTTTTTAGTTTTTTTTCGAGGTTTTGGTGTAACATTTGATAAGTATCTGTAAATCAGTAGCGGTTAAATATGTTAGATAACATGTTTTCTTCGAGAGAATAGACTGACTTCTTAATATTTGTTCTTTTTATGTACGTTTGATTGCTCCTTCTGTACGTTTGGCTACCCTTCCGTGAGGTTCGTGTAGAGGTAACGCTTGATGCTGCGCTTGGGGGTTTTCTCGAATTCGGAAGGCCAAAGTTTAATGCGGCTCACCTTTTCGTAGGCGGCTACGCTGTTGTTCAGGTTCTTGAGGTTCTCGTCCATGATGGCCTTGATGCTCTCGGGGGTGTTCAGGCCCAGGGTGTCCAGCCCCTCGTAGTCGGCATAGACTAGGGCCACGAGCCGTTTGTCCTGCTCGATGATGAGGCTCTCCAGCACGAAGGGCAGGTTGTTGAGGCGTGCCTCAATCTCTTCAGGGAAGATGTTCTGTCCGCTGGAGCTCAGTATCATTGTTTTGCTGCGGCCGCGGATAAAGAGGTTGTTGTGCTCGTCGAGCGTGCCCAGGTCGCCTGTGCGCAGCCAACCGTCGTCGGTAAATACCTCCTTGGTGGCCTCGGGATTCTTGTAGTAGCCCACCATGACATTCTCGCCTCGCACCTGGATTTCGCCCAGACGGTCTTCAGGCTTCTCCTTGACGATGCGGGCCTCCATGAAGCCTTCGAGCACACGTCCTGATGAGGTGAGGACGAACTCCTCCCAGGGGGCGTAGCTGATGAGCGGGGCACATTCAGTCATGCCATAGCCAATGGTGAAGGGGAATCTGATGCGGTGGAAAAACTCTTCCACTTCGGGGTTCATAGCGGCACCTCCGATAATCACCTCCTTGAAACGACCACCCAGGGCCTCGACCAGCTTCTTCCGTATCTGACCATAGATGCGGTTGTCGAGGTAGGGGATGCTCAGCGCCCACTTCATGCTGCGCTTGCTGATGAGGGGCTGAATGACGTTCTTATAGATTTTCTCGATGACCAGCGGCACGGTGATGATGAGGTTGGGCTTCACCTCTTCAAAGGCTTTCATCAGGATTTTCGGAGAGGGGGTCTTGCCCAACAGGGTGATGTGGGCACCCACGGCGGTTGCCGTCAGGAAGTCGAACGCACAGCCATAGGCATGGGCCAGGGGGAGGAAGGAGAGCACGCGGTCGCCTTGTCCCAACAGTCCTGAACGGATGCCGAAGACGACGTTGCCCGCCAGGTTGTTGCCGGTCAGCATCACGCCCTTGCTGAAGCCCGTGGTGCCTGAGGTATAGTTGAGCAGCATCACCTTCTCGTTGCCCAGGTCGGTATAGACCACTTGCTCGGGGCCGAAGCCCTGGGGGTAGGTCTGCTCCATCAGGTCGTCGGCCTGGCGCAGGAAGCGCTGGATGGTTTCGCCGTCGCGCTGGTAGAGGCAGCGGTAGTCGTTGAGTGAGAAGACGCCGCGGAGCCCGGAGAGACGCTCTTCTTCCAGGTGCTCCCAGATGTTGTCGCTCACGAAGAGGAAGACCGACTCGGAGTGGTTGACGATATGATGTACATCGTTGGGATTGAAGTCCTGCAGAATGGGCACTACGATGGCGCCGTAGGTCACGGTGGCCATGTAGGCAATGCACCAACGGGCATTGTTCTTGCCTATGAGGGCTATCTTGTCGCCGCGGCGCAGCTGGCAGTGCTTGAAGAGCAGGTGCAGACGCGCTATCTCGCGGGCCACCTGGCCGTAGGTGTAACTTTCGCTTTCGCCGTAGTTGCTGTAGCAAGGGAGGTCCCAATGCTTGCGGAAACTCTGCTCATAGAGCTTGATGAAGTTCTCTTGTATCATCTTTTCAAGTAGTTTGTTTGAATAATGCACATTTTGTCTTTCTGTGTGCAAAAATAGTGATTCTTCTTGGATTATCTTATATATATAAGGAGAAAAGTGTATATTTTAGCTAAAAAATGGAGCGTTTTGCATAGTTTCTACTACTTTTGCAGCCGCAAATGACTTTTACGCATGATAGATACCGCAATTTTTCAAGATAAGACAGCCGTGTACTACACGTTGGGCTGTAAGCTCAACTTCTCCGAAACCTCTACCATCGGGCAGATGCTGCGCGAGGCGGGGGTGCGTACGGCGCGTAAGGGGGAGAAGGCTGACCTCTGCATCATCAACACCTGCTCGGTGACGGAGGTGGCCGACAAGAAGTGCCGGCAGGCCATCCATCGCCTCGTGGCTCAGCATCCGGGGGCCTTCGTGGTGGTGACGGGCTGCTATGCCCAGCTGAAGCCTGACACGGTGGCGGCCATTCCGGGGGTCGATGTGGTGCTGGGAGCTGAGCAGAAAGGTGACTTGCTCCACTACCTGGGGGCGCTGCAGAAGCGTACGGAGGGTGGGGAGGCCTTCACCTCCAAGCTCAAGGACATCCGTAGCTTCGCCCCATCCTGCTCCAGGGGAGACCGCACCCGCTTCTTCCTCAAGGTGCAGGACGGTTGTGATTACTATTGCTCCTACTGCACCATTCCCCTGGCTCGCGGACGGAGCCGTAATGGCAGCATCGAATCCATGGTGGAGCAGGCCCGCAAGGCTGCTGCCGAAGGGGGAAAGGAGATTGTAATCACCGGCGTGAACATCGGTGACTTCGGCAAGAGCACGGGCGAGAGTTTCTACGACCTTATCCGTGCGCTCGACCAGGTGGAGGGCATCGAGCGGTATCGTATCTCCAGTATTGAGCCCAATCTGCTCACAGATGACATCATCCGTTTTGTTGCCGAGAGCAAGCGCTTCATGCCGCACTTCCACATCCCTCTGCAGAGTGGTTGTGACGAGGTGCTGCGCCTGATGCGCCGTCGCTACGATACGGCCCTGTTTGCGCATCGCATCGCGGAAATCCGCCGTCAGATGCCCGATGCGTTCATTGGTGTGGACGTGATTGTGGGTACGCGGGGTGAGACGGATGAATACTTTGAGCAGACCTACGGCTTCCTGGAGGAGATGGAGGTGACACAGCTGCATGTCTTCAGCTACAGTGAACGGCCGGGTACGCAAGCGCTGAAGATTGACCACGTGGTGTCGCCCCAGCTCAAGCACGAGCGCAGCCAGCGACTGCTGAAGCTGAGTGACGAGAAGACCCGTGCCTTCTATGCCCGCCACATCGGATGCACGATGCCCGTGCTGCTGGAGCGCTCCAAGCCGGGCTTGCCCATGCACGGCTTTACGCCCAACTACATCCGCGTGGAGGTGCCCCGCAACGAGGCGCTCGACAATCAGATGGTCTCCCTCCGCCTAGGAAACTTCAACGCCGATGAAACGGCCTTGCTGGGAGAGGAAGATTTAGTGATTAGTGATTAATGATTAGTGATTAATGATCAGTGATTAGGAACCACAGATTTCACAGATGGAGACAGATTTTCACGGATTTCTTTCTTGTTGTGCGTGAGGGCAGACGGTCCCTATCCAATCTGTGTTTCATCCATAGCAATCTGCGAAAATGTGTGGTTAAAACTCATAACTCGTAACAATTACTTGTAGCTCGTAGCTTGTAACTAAATAAGATCTTGTAACTAAAATAATATGGTAGCTGTCGTGATATTGAATTGGAACGGGTGTGAGATGCTCCGCCAGTTCCTGCCTTCGGTGGTGAGCTATTCCGAGGAGGATGGTGGTGTGGTCTATGTGGCCGACAATGGTTCCACCGACGATTCGGTAGAGATGCTCTGCCGTGAATTTCCTACGGTGCATCTGATTTTGCTGGAGGAGAACTTTGGCTTTGCAGAGGGGTACAACCGTGCGCTCAAGGAGGTGCACGAGGAGTATGTGGTGCTGCTCAACAGCGACGTGGAGGTGACGCCTCATTGGCTCTCTCCCTTGCGCAGCTACCTCGACGCGCATCCTGAGGTGGCTGCCTGCCAACCTAAGTTGCGGAGTCAACGGGTGCCTGAGCAGTTTGAGTATGCCGGTGCGGCAGGAGGATTCATCGATTGCTATGGCTATCCCTTTTGCCGAGGTCGGTTGATGCAGAGCGTGGAGATGGACAATGGGCAGTATGATACTACGGTGCCCATCTTCTGGGCCTCGGGGGCGGCGCTCTTTATCCGCTGGGCTGACTATGAGGCTGTGGGTGGATTGGATGGTCGTTTCTTTGCCCACATGGAGGAGATAGACCTCTGCTGGCGACTCAGGGCACGTGGGCGTGGCATTGTCTGTGTGCCGCAGAGTGTGGTATTCCACGTGGGTGGAGCGACCTTGAAGCGCGAGAACCCCAACAAGACCTTCCTCAATTTCCGCAACAACTTGTTGATGCTATATAAAAATGTACCCGCGCGCGAACTGGGACACGTGATGCGTGTGCGCTGTATGCTTGACTATCTGGCAGCCTTGGCCTTTCTGCTTAAGGGGCAGTGGGCCAATGCGCAGGCCGTGTGGCAAGCTCGTTGTGATTATCGCAAGCTGAAGCCGACGTTTGCCGCTTCGCGTGCCGATAACCTGCATCGCACCACCTTGCATGAAATCCCCGAACGCACCAATTTCTCGCTCCTCTTTCGTTACTATCTCCTCTTCCGCCGTCAATTCAGCAAACTCATGGAATGCTAATGGGTTCTTCTTCAATTTAGTTGAAAGTTTGCTTCTGTCACTTCACTGTAGGGGCAGACCTATGTGTCTGCCCAGGTACATGCACTCGATTATGCTCAGCTGCGGTTTTCAGGGCGGACACACAGGTCCGCCCCTACAAGTGATGCCCGCAAATGATTTATATAAGAATTGCACGCATAGCGCAGCTGTGAGCAGTCAATAGTGCTGCCGTGAAGAGTTAACTGCTAACGTCTGAACAGTTAACTCTCCACAGCTGAACAGTTAACTCTCCACGGGCCCCTCAAATAGCTCCTCCGGATAGCCGATATCAACAAGAAACAGGGCCTCGCCAGGGACGGAGGTGCCTGCGCTGCAGCGGTCGCGCTTCAGGATAATCTCGTTGAATCCCTCGATGCTCAGCTTGCCTTGGCCTACTTGCAGCAAGGTGCCCACGATGGCGCGGACCATGTTGCGCAGAAAACGGTCGGCCTGGATGGTGAAGCACCAGGTACTTTCATCTACAGGTGTCCACTCCGCACGCATCACGCGGCAGTTGTTGGTCTTTACATCGGTGTGGAGCTTACTGAAACTGGTGAAGTCGGTGTGCTGCAGCAGTTGCTGCGCGGCCAGGTTCATGGCGGCAAAGTTGGGGGTGCGGAAGAGACGGTAGCTGTAGTGGCGACGGAAGGGGCTCTTGCTCGTGCTGACGTAGTACTCGTAGGTGCGATAGGTGGCATCAAACCGTGCATGGGC